>JAYSPR010000222.1:0-1674 GCA_043721975.1 Bacteriovoracaceae bacterium | reverse complement strand
CCAAAAATAAGAAAAAGCAAAAAACGTTAATGCCGATTAATCCTTTAATCATACAAACTCCTTTTTAAAGATCTTAAATCTTAAAAAAGTGAAAAACTACATCTTTTCTTTAAAAATTGATTAAAACCTTCATCGCTTGCCAGATCTGGCTTTATAAGTGCATCTTCTCTTTCACTGTCAGTATACCAAATATCTTTTGAAGGAATTTTACAGTCGGGAAATCCTTTTTTTGAAATAGTGGCCGTGGTAATTGATGGTGCTTTTGATCCGTCACTTCTTTCGATATCACCATAAGGTAGATCACCGGCTTTATCAGCACGCAATAAAACACCTCCACCATTATAAGTTAATTTGGCAGGAGCTGCTCTTTTAGAATTCGGGTCTCTCTTAATTGGCCCTTCTTCAAAAACTCCTCCAATAATTTCATTAGTAGAAGATTTAAATTTAACGATTTCACCATTAGGTAATGTCACATGAGATTCATCACCAACTAATTTAATAGATGGAAGGACTTTTCTAGGAAAGAACATCAGAATACTGTAATTAACTGTGCTTGTTCTATCATCAATAGCATCATTAACGATTAAACGAGCGTCAGAGCGAGCACGGTCATTGAATTCAAATTGAAATTCTCGACCGACACTATCTTCTTTCATTGGGACAATACTATTTAAGCCGCTATTTTTAAATTTAAACGCTTCTACAAATCCATCTCTTACACCAACTGAGTAAATATTATTGCCGGCAGTATTTTGAAATCTCAATCCACCTTTTTTCAAGCGTGGTGTCTCTCGGTCTGGCATTTCACCCACAACAAGCTCTTCTTTAGGTACTGCTACTACAGGTGTATTAACTTCAAGGCAGTCAACTTTAACTGGCGATAAAATTATATCTACCTTTGCAATCGCCAGCTCCGCTTGAAGCGAGACTTGTTTTAAATGAAATTCTTTTGGATCTAAAAAAGATGGAATATCTCTAATAGCTTTTCCAATTGTTTCTTCGGGGAGATCAAATTTCTTTAAAATTTTTGTCAATTTTAAACCTGGATTTTTCACATTCTGATAAACCCAATAAGTTTGTCCAGCTTTAGACCCACTTAAAATAACCATTTGAATTCCAAGGTTGCCTGTTGGAAATTCTTTGATATCGACGACTCTTCCAGTCGTTCCTTTAGATAAAGTTGTGGCCACATTTTTAGTTTTACTTAAAAAATTAGGGCTTGTTCTGGCATTTAAAAAAGTCTCTAGTTCCACTACATCGTCGACAGCAAATCCAAATGAGAAAATTAATATCAGAGTAAAAACAGTTAATTTCAAGATCTTATTCATGGGATAATTCTATCTCAAGTTTGACTTAAGTGTAATAAGCCGAAAAGTTCCCCATTTAAATGGCCGAGAATAGAAAAGTCACTATGCAACATCTTAAAAAAACATGGATAAAGCTCACTCTTTCTGGCAATCTCAACCCCATGAAAAATACACTCCTCACCCTTAGTTTGTTCTCCATTTTATTTCCCTTAATGGCCTCTGCCGTCGACATTAAAGATGTCGAAATGTTTGGGTATGCCAGAGCTGGTGCCGGCACCAACACACTTGGTGGCGATCAAGAATGTTTTTACAATCAAGGTTCTGGTGGTTGGGGTGGTATTGGCCGAAACGAGTTTAGACTTGGGAA
>JAYSPR010000221.1:0-5718 GCA_043721975.1 Bacteriovoracaceae bacterium | reverse complement strand
AACAATGTCTTCAGAATTAATTTGCTTAAAAACTGACCAATTTGAAGGAAAATCTAGAACTTTCGAATTGAGCTTAATTCTAAAACATCTGGATTGTGGTTGAAATTGAACATCATTCATTTTGAGATTATTTTGTTCAACGTAATCCTTTAGAGATATAAATTCAACCTCGTTGAGCTTCTTTTCAAAGTAGGTTCTTAATTCACCTACGGCATTAGGTTGATCCTTGTCTGAGGATTCAGAGTAGGTTTCAGCAATCAATTTCGACATCAAAAGATCGTCATTATTCATAACTTAACTTTCGGTTAAATTAAGAGTTTATTAATTTTTAATTATAAAGGCCGCGCTCTAGGCAAACTTTGTACAGTTCCGACCATTCTGGTTTGGTATTATTCTTATCAAATAGCAATTCAAACCCAAAACCCAGGTCATAAACAGTGGTTAAGCGCGCCTGGCTTCTAAATTCAACACCCTCAAGAATCGAAACCAAGACAAATTCCCTGCCTTTTAGGGTAGTCGCCGAGGAATGATTTTTTAAAATAACAAAGCAGCTATTTTCATCAATATTGCTAACGGTGACTTCTTCAAGAACATTTTGATTACTGTCGAGTATCCTTCCCTCGAGTGAAAAGCGATTAGATTTTTCTAGGTCATTTCTGGTAAAAAGAGGATTAAAGCAAGCTTTAGAAATTTCTACATCCCATGACATATAAAAGTAAAAAGCAAAAACAAGATAAATAAAATTTAATATCAAAATCATTTTATTAAAGCTTGATGCAAGCAAAATAAAATTTTTCCCAGTCACGAGACATAAAAAAACAAGCAGTACTTTATCCGAATGTTTTTTTCCTGACATCACCATCATGACGGTCACTAGGCCGGAGAAAAAAATAAAATAATGGTTCGTAAAAAAAAGTTGGAACGAATCAAGTGAAATAGCACTGATTCCATATGATAAAGAGTAAATGGTTTGCAGATAAATTTGTGACAAAAAAACGAAGAGAATAAGATTTCTGTGTTCGTAATTTCTATTTAGTATTTTCATAAATAATCAAAACAGGAAAAAATATCCCAGCTGTAAGATAAAAGCTTGAGATTTGTTATTATAGAAAAATGATACCATATTTAGAAATTAATTCACTTTGTATTTCCTGTGACAATTGCAACCTCATTTGTCCAGAGAATGCAGTCCTTAGTAATGGATCAAGCTATATTATAGAAACTTGGTCATGTACTCTTTGTAGTGCCTGTATTGAAGTATGTCCTGTTGATTGCATTAAACTTATTACCGTAGAGACCAAAAAGAAGATTTTTTAATTATTCTCCTAATTTTTGAATCATTTTATTCCAGTGTATTGAATTCTTAATGAAGTTTCCCGAAAAATCCAAATCAATTGAGTTTAATTTCGAGTTAAAAAAATTGCCCCCACCATCTATATCAACTTTGTTTCTTGATAAAAATTCTAGCACTGCTGTTTTTAACCCCGAATCATTATCTTGAGAAATCTTTTTTATGCTTTTAAAATAGATCTCTGCCGTTCCAAAATCCCAATACTCAAAGTGGTCTGGAACAATCATGTCTATTCTTTCATTTTTATAGTTTGCTACTGTTTCAAAGAATTTTGAAATTCCTGCAACGGGAGAGAGTCCATCAAGCTTTAAAACTCCCAGCCCTGAGTAAGTCACAAAATCAGTTTTGCCGCTTGGTTTAGAAATTGCTGTTAGCCTTCCAATATCCAAAATTGTTTCGTTATATTTTGAATCTGCTGGAACCTTGATTCCAAAAAGAGCGGCCCTAGAGCTTTCCAGAGAATTCAAAGCATCAATATAAAGTTTTTTATCAAAAAAAAGAAATTGATCTGCATTGACCATTAGGAGATTTCCAGAATAGCCCACCTCACCTCTTGAAGCGAGATTATGTATGGCTCCACCAGAATCGAGTAAGGGATCTTCAACTAGTAAGACAACGTCACCGAGTTCTTTATGATCACGCAAAAAAGCAGCAATTTCTCCTGCCAAAAAAAAGGAGTTGATATATATTTTCTTTACACCGAGTTCACGACAAAAACGAATCTGTAATTCTAATAATGTTTTATTAAAAATAGGCCAAAGAGGTTTAGGCTTTTTTTTCCCAATCTCTCCCATTCTTGTTCCCATCCCAGCGGCTAAAATTAATGCATAATCAATTTGCATAATAGAGTCCCGAAAGATTTATTCTCAAATTGCTTAATTCTGGATAATTTTCCATAACATTTCTAATTTTTTCAAAAGCATATCCAATATATTTGATATATCGAACATCTTTTCTTTCTGCATAAATATAGGCAAAGCTTCCAATGGCCTTATAAACTCTTTGAATCGTCATATGGTCATAGAGCTTTAAAAAGTCTTCAAAGTTCTTTTTGCCGTCAAGATTCTTATAATAAGTTTCAAAATAGTATTTTATAAGCTTCGCTTTATTTGTTACATGAATTTGATAGTAACAATCTTCCAGAAGAGAGACGAGATCATATAACGGTGTTCCCATTCGAGCATCTTGAAAATCAATGACGACTTGTTTGTCATTTTTTATCATAAGATTTCTTGAGTGGTAATCCCTATGAACTAGTACTCGTTTTTCTTTAGAAATAGACTCACAAAGTTTCTGAAGATCTGTGTCGATAGATTTCACGACATCATTTTCAACATCACAACCTAGGAACATTTTTAAAAAATACTTTTTAGAAAACATCATTTCTGAATACAGTTTTTCTGTATCAAAGGCTAATTCAGAAATCTTTTTATCATTATACTTTGAGACATCAATTAAATGAATTTTGGCCATGAGGTCTATGGCCTCTATATAAAAGCTATATTCTACATCGAGACTTTTTACTTGTGATATCTCTCTCAAAAAGGTTTTGTCTCCTAAGTCTTCTTCTAGGATAAAACCTGTTCCTAATTCTTTGTCGTATATTTTTGGAACTCTCACACCTTCATCTTCTAAAATTTTTTGAAGTTTTAAAAAAGTGGGCTCACTGTCATATTCACTTGATGGGTTGTCTAGGCAGGCTACATAAGACTCTTTACTAGTCCATATTCTGTAGTATTTACGAGTTGAGGCGTCTCCAGTTAATTTCTCTACGTTAATAATCAAATCATCACTTAATATATTTTTTGCTATAGTTTTTTTAAAAAGTTCTTCAACAAGAATGCGCTCTGACTGTTCTGGTTTCATTTTAATCTCGCTAAATTATTTAATAGTTTATAAAATTTCTTTGAGGAGTTTGCCTCCGTTATTTTTTTTCCAGCACCAAACACACCCTGTCTCGAAATAAAGTTTTTATAGAGCTGCTCTTCTCGGGTTAGGGAGGTTGGATCTTCAATAAGCATAGCAAAATCCAACGAATTTCTATTTTGAATTTGTATCCAGTTTAAGTAAGCAGATGAATCAAAGCTCGCTCTTCTAAGAACATAGAATGTCCATTCATTTAATTGTTGCTTGGCTTGGAATTTCAAACGAGTCATTTTTATCATTTTTTCTGTTTCATAAAAACCAATTGGAAGTATTATTTTTTTTTCATAAATTGACCGATGGCTTTTAATTAACTCTGCCGAAAAGGCTGCGACAAAAACCTCTTCACTTTTTAAAAACTTTTCTATTAATGTTGTTGAAAAAAAGAATTGTGAACTCGGTAAAGAAAATAAAAAAGGTGAATTACTTTTTATAAAATAAAAACTTGGCTTTTCTTTGGCGCTAAGAAGTGGCTGATTACTAGAAACTAATCTTTCATAAATATCATTTAAATATTCTTCTGATTCTTGGTCAATTTTTACCAAGTTAATCCCTTCTGTTTTTAAATATGTTGGTCCCATCGAGGCCATATGCTCGATATAATCTTGCTCTTTATAATAATTGAAATCCGTTTTTTCAGATTGAAAAATAGATAAAAGAGAGCACGAGCTCAGTGTGCTCAAAATAAACAGTAGGTAAAAAAATTTCATAAAAAAAACCCTTAGCAAAAGCTAAGGGTCTAAACTTAAGTTAATGTTATTTAAGAGTATAGTTTATTTTGGCTCAGAAGCAAGATCTCTTAGTGGACGATAATAAAGAGTGAATCCTGCAAATATGAGGTTAGGGTTTTTAATTAATGGACGATTATTCTCGTAAATAGCCTTCCACTTTTTTGGAGTGCCGTATTTATCCATAGAAATAATCCCTAAAGTGTCCCCGTTTTTAACCAAGTATGGATCTCCAACCGGCTCCCAACCGAATTTTTCAAAAGGAACATGATATTTTAACTCAACCCCTTCAGTTAATTTTTCTACATTTGGATTTAATTTTTTAATATCTCTCCACTTTTCATAGTCCCCGTAAATTTTAAAGGCGACCATCATGAGCGTATCGCCCTTTTGAACGCGATATTTTTCAATACCTTTAGTCATCTGAACATTGTCTGATGATTTTGTTTCATCTTTAAAAATTTCTACTTGAGACACAACTTTTTGCTTAGCTTTTTTGCCAATTTTAACTGCGTTATTTGAAGCTACCTTGGCCACTTCAACCGGCTCTCTCATGACAATTTTCGCTGGAGCTTCAAGTGTCTTTTCTTCCTTTTTAAAGTCATTAAAGTTTGGCTCTACTGGCTTTTCCATTTCTTCATGTTCAGCGACAACGGGTGCTTTAAATTTATCAGGAATGACAACCTCTGAAGCTTTTTCTTCTTCTGATTGAATTTCAACTGATGGCACTTCAGCCAGCGAATCTACAGAAAACTCTAAGTCGTCACTTTGTTCAACAACGGCTTCTTTTTTTGAGTCATTGAAGCTACAAGATGCTAGAACAAGGGCGAAACATATAATTGACATTTTTTTCATAAAAACCTCACGTTTGATAATTGATCGGCTTACTTGAAAAAAAAATTAGTTTCAAACGGAAATCTTTTGCTCTTTTTCCTATTTTGATTGCATTTCGCTGCACACATTTTAGAATAGAGTATGATTTTTAGAGCTTATAAAATTCTTGTCTCTTTTACTCTGGTACTTCTTTTGTCCACTTCTCATGCTTGGGGGCAAAACGTTTTGGATGATATCGAAGAAGAAGACATTCAAGACACTGGTTCATCCGAAGTGGCCCCCAAGCTGGTTTCTGAGACCATTAAAGTCATTTCCCCCTCTCGAAAAATATTTATCTTAACCAACGAAAATAAAACTTTCTCCAAGGGAGATTTCATTTCACTACTTTTGGCAAACAAACTTGTCTGCAGAGCATTGGTCGCCAAAACAAATGAAGATGCTCTATCGGGAATAAAGATCGTAAAAATCTATAATGTTGTTCTTTGGAAACAATTGGCAACCAATAAAGAAGTTCTAGTTTTAAAAGGTGATGATAGTTATTATTCGAACCTTGAAAAAGCACCAAAAGATATGACCGAAACGATCAAGAAAAAAGCCAAAGTTCAAGATGAAGAAGATCTCTTTAACTCTACGACTGTCAATGATGATGATCTTTCTATGGAAGAAACTAATAATCGCTTAATCAAGACCGATAATTTAATTTCTGCTGGAGTTGGTCTCATTGCTGGTAAAGATAGCGAAGGGCAAAGTAAGAGAGTCGTTCACACCAATGGTTCTTGGGCCTACCAGCTTTCTGATAATATTTGGGGAGAGCTAGGTGTCGGAACCAATACGCTTGTTGATTATCCTTCAACCGGATTTGACACACGAATGATAAACTTC
>JAYSPR010000220.1:0-1770 GCA_043721975.1 Bacteriovoracaceae bacterium | reverse complement strand
TCAAAAATCATTTTAAAATAACTTTTAGTAACACCGATTTTATTACTTAAGGCCTGGTAAGAAAATTTAGGAGACTTGGATTTTTTTTCTTCATAGATGAGTTTTAAGAAGTCGCGATAATCTCCACGCAACCTTTGAGGCACTGGCATATAAAAATCCTTGATATTGACTCTTTGGATAACTCTAGCAAGTGATCAAGGCTTGGTAAAAGCAATATCTAAGAACTTATGTCGACAGCGAGTGAACGCCAAAAGCTTCGTCGTTCTTTTTTTACCTATGATTGCCAATAGTTGGCCCATGATTTAAGTGATATGTCCAAACTATAGCACTGAGAAATAATTGTAAAAGGAATTATAACTTTTAGTCTTATAAGTATGTGTATAAAAGCCCATCTGAGAGATTGTCTTATTACGGAATTAGAAACGAGAATTTCAAGGAATCCTCAATATTCACTTAGAAGTTTTGCACGTCAACTTTCTATTGATCCCTCGCTACTTTGCAAAATTTTAAAAGGCAAAAGATCTATAGGGGCCAAGATGTCATTACATCTTATTAAGCAACTTCGTTTGAATCCTTCTTTGGAAAATACTCTTCAAAAATAATCGGAATAATTCCATACATCATTGAAGCCAGTAAAGGCCCGACAAATAATCCAGGAAGACCAAAGGCCACAACACCGCCAATAACTGCAAGAAAACCGATAAAAGCTGGAACCTCCACTTCACCGAGACTTGCAAGATAAGGTCGAATTAAATTGTCTGCAACCCCAGAAATGGCCCCAATAATACTCATAGTAATACCGGCTCCCGTTCGCCCATCAAAAAAAGCAAACAAGGCAATAACAAAGGCCATAGGTGCAGCGCCAACGATAGGAATGAATGAAATAATAAAAGTCACAACAAAAGTAATATAAAAATCTCCAATTCCACAGGCCAAGGCGCCTACTGAAACAATCAACGATTGCAAAACTCCAGTGAGAACATTAGAAAAAAAGACTTCTTTGCAGCTTGATTTTAAAACTCGAATGAAGCGATCTGAATTTTCGGTCGTGAAATAAAAGTATCTATCAAAAAGTGAGCGAATATAGTCTTCCTTAAGAACAAAAAAATAAAACGAAAGGATTGTAACGATGCCTGCTAAGACGAGATCAGGAATTTGAGAAAGCAGTGAGCTTGAAGTTTTTAAGATAAAAGCCATGGAATTTTGGAAAACTTCATCAAATTTATCTTTAATAAAAATAGGATCAATATTATTTATCTCTGCTAAATTATCAAGTTTCGTATAAATTTTTAATTGAATACTTTGGGTTAAATCACTAAAAGATTGTTGAGAAAAAAACTGAGTTATAATTCTCGCTCCTCTCGCTGCAAATAAGAACATTGGAACTGCACCTAGAAGTAGGATGACTGCGGTCAAGACTCCAATTGATTTTTCTCGTGACCATTTATTTTTTTCCATGAAATGAGCAATAAAGGGACTTAAGGCCATGGCCAGCATGCCTCCAAAAATAAATGGCACCAAAAAAGGGACCAAAATATAAAGAAAAGTTACGACAACTATAAGAGCCGTGAGAAGTTTAAAGACATTTTTAAAAAATATGTCATGAAAATGTTGCATACTATTTATCCTTCATATTTATTATCATCATGATTTTTTTCTTTAGAGCTTTCTTGGCTCATTCCTCTGCTACTTTCTCTTTCTTTAATAAAATCTAAAACCAACAAACTAATCACTGATTCCAACTGGCTACCTTGAAAGCTACTACCTGCC
>JAYSPR010000219.1:0-7236 GCA_043721975.1 Bacteriovoracaceae bacterium | reverse complement strand
TTGAAACAATCAGTTTCACTTCTTTTTTAAAAATTTCTTGGATGTCGTTAATAGCATCAAAGTTAAAAGGATTTGTCACGAGGAGAGTGAGAGAGAATTCTGTTTCTAAAACTGGCAATATCTCATGATTTTTAGCGTAATTAATACTGATATTCAAAGTGAGGTTAGGATCAATTTCATCAAGTCTCAATTCGTTGATATAAGGAATATCAACTTGATGACAAAGAACTTTAATCAGATCATGAGGATGGATATAATTTTTCTTAAGAAGAATTTCTCCCAAAAGCATTCCCGACTCGTGCTGAATATCGAGAGCTTCCTCTAATTGGCCTTCGGTAAGGGAAGTGTGCTTTAAAAGAAGTTGCCCAATTTTTTCTTTTTGGCCTTCGACTTTTTCTAGCACTTGATCGCTTATTTTCACTTAATTATCCTTTAGAATAAATTATTCAACGCTAACAGGTTCAGGTATCGGTTCACTAAAGACATCTTTATTGTCTGCTTTTTGTAAAATTTCTTGGTAGTCCGGCTCATCACCCGCTTGTGTTGCAGATCCAACTCCACCACCACTTAAGCCGTTGGCCTGGTTTCTGTCTTTATACTTTTGAGTTTCGCTCGTATCGTATAAAGGACCTTGCCCTTGTTTTTTAGCTTTGTCGTAAAGGCCTTTGACTGTTGAAGAAAATGAATCATTATCATCAGTCACGTTTTTAAGGTGGGACTGCCTTCTATTAAGTAAATCTTTTACGTTCTCATGATTTGTTTTTTCATATGAAGCTAATATTTTTGGTGTCATGAAAAAGAGTAGGTTGACTTTTTCTACTTTTTTAACACTATTTTTAAATAGCCAACCTAAAATAGGAATATCGCCTAAAAGAGGAATTTTACTTATTTTAGTTGTTTCTTTATCACGCATTAATCCACCCATGGCAATTGTGTCTTTGTCCCTTACTACAACCGTCGTGTTGATTGCCCGAATAACAGTCGCCACACCTCCTTGAGTAGATGAAAGTGCTTTGTCTGAAAAATCTTCAATTTTTTGATCTATTTTGAGTTTAATGAATCGAGTCACTTTATTAATTTGAGGAGTAATTTTTAAATTTAATGAAACCGTTTGAGATTCTACAGATGTTTGTGAAGCTCCATTTGTTCCTTGAGTCGTTTTTGTGACAGGAACTTTTTCACCACTCTCAAAAACACCTTCAACGTTATCCATCGTAAGAATTTGTGGTGTGGCAAGCACGTTAGTTGTATCATGAGTTGCTATGGCCGTGATTAATCCATTAATAGAATTAACTTTAACATTTCCAGCTGCACCAGGTACTTCAATTGTTTTTCCAACCCCACCACCAACAAATAAACCAGAAAGATTTGTAATGTTATTAGATATGAGAGATAAAAGATCCCCTGTATTTCCATAACCAGCTCTTTGGGCTCCACCAGAACCATATGCACCGTAAACACTAATTCCAAATGCGTTACCTTTACTCACTTGTGTTTCCATCATGAGACCTTCGACGTAAACCTGATCTCTTGGAATATCTAACTGAGCAATAACTGTTTTTACCGTTTCATAATCCGTGGGTGATGCAGTGACAACTAAAGCATTATTTTCTTTATCAGAAGTAATTTTAACCTCACTATTAAAGAGTGTGGCCGTAGTTGCAGTTCCACTGTTTGGATTCGTAAAGCGAGTCAGACCACCAGAAGCACCAGCTCGTGGTGCATTCCCTACTAGAGATGATAGAGTTTTTGAAAGAGCTTCCGAGTCACCGTAATTAAGATAATAAACATGAATTTGGCCAGAGCCCGCGGCTACAACTTTAACATCTAGTTTTTCTATGAGCCCTCTTAGTTCTCGGGCCCCTTCAGAGTTGGCCATAGCGATAATCGAGTTTGTTCTTGGCTCAGCAATAATTCGTGAAATATTTGACTGTGATGTTGAACCAGAAGATGAAACAGAAGAATTAGCTCTCGGAGCACCGCCGGCACCATTTTTTAGAATTTTATCGAGGAGAGTGGCAATCTCCTGAGCAGAAGAATTTTTTACTTTAATAATTTGGAGAGATTCTTCGTGACCTGGAATATCGATAAATTTAATAAGTTTCATTAAGCGGTTAATATGTGTTCCTGTTTCTTGAACGATAACCGTATTGGTTTGCTTAATTTCGATAATTCGTCCGTAGCGAGACATAAAGGGTCTAAAAGAGTTAGCCACTTCTCTCGAGTTAACATACTTGAGAGGGATAATTTGCATAACATAGTTTTCTGTATTGGGAGTATAAGTTCCTGTATACATCGTCGTTGGGCTGTAACGAATATCGCGGTTATTAACGAGAGTATAAAATGCACCTGATTTTACCAGGGAGTAACCGTTAATAGAAAGTGCTTGAAGATAAGCTTTCCAGGCATCCCCAATCGTGATGGGAGTAGGGCTTGAAATAGAAATTTTTCCTTTGATATCTTTATCTAAGATGAGATTGAGTCCCGTTAACTTTTGCATGTGCTTAGTTAAATCTAAAATAGAGACGTTAGGAAAATCAAAGCTCGTAACAACTTCGGGTCCGAAAGCAGTTTCAGGATTTAAGTTAACGTATTTTTTATCAGCTTTGGCGCTTCTTCCAGGGCCTGATTTTTTTCTGCCGAAAGTATCTGAACCACCTCCCGAGGCCATGTCGGAAGATTCATCACCAGAATCTCCCATTTCACCACCATCCATTTCATCATCACCTTCATCATCTGAAGTTCCTACAAAGTTGCTGGTGTCAGCCGACTGAGCTGGAGGATCGAGAAGGGAGCTGGCCGACTTACCTGTATCAGGAATAGAAATATCGGTCGATGGAGCAGCCGTTTTCATTGAACTCGGAGGAGTTGATCTTGAAAATTTAGTTTTACTTTTAAATTTATCAAACTGGGCCATGACTTTTGGAGATAACCCTATCGACGATAGGAGTATCGAGGCCGTCAGTACATTAGTGAGGTAAACATTTTTTTTCATTTTGATGTCCAATTAAATATTTTTATTCAAATCCAAATTCTAAATTTTCATCTTGTCCATTTCTCTTTCTTCCAATTTGAAATTGGTCGATCTCTTTAATACGTCCTAAAAGAGTCATGAGTTCATTTAAGTTTTCGATCTTCTTTCCATTGATGGAAGTGATAATGTCATCGTTTTGGATATTAAGTTGTGAGTAAATACTTCCAGGAACAACTTCAGTCATTTTAAAAGCAAGGGAGCCATCAGGATTATTAATTTGAATGGCCTTTGCCTGTGTAAGAACTTCACTCATGTTATTAATCATGCTGTCTCTAAATTTTCTTTTGATCTTAAAAGCGTTTCCTACATTTTTAATACTAGGATTATTACTTTTAAAAAGTTTACTTCCAGCTTTTGGACTTAAAATTTTCATATTAGTCATAAGCGGAACATCTTCTTCTTCACTGGCCACATATTCACACTCACCAGTTGTGAGATTTTTCAATATGACTTTCATGCGGTTAATGCGAGACACTTCAACCGTGTCATTGAGTTGTTCGCCTTCTCTCACGTTGAGCAGATCGCTGCCTCCTCGCACTTGGACAGAGGCCACAGATTTAACAGAGTCCTGTAAAACAATTGTATCGAGAAGTTTAATGGGCTCTGCAGTTGGTTTTTCAGCATCATCACAAATAATGTTACTGATGTCTTTGATAACTTTTTTATCTTCAACTTTATCGGACTCTTTTACATTAAAGAGGTTAGTAGAGGCGATACGATTGATATCTTGAGCTGATGTCTCAGCTTTTTCGATAGGTGTACTTATGTTACTTCTCGCATTGGTCACAATGGGAGCAGATCTTGATATAAAGAGCGCAATATTTTTTCCCACTAGGTAAGTACAAATAACAACGAGGGCGATAATAAAAACACCGTGAATTTTTCCGCGAGAATAGGGAGAAAAAAAGCGCAGAATGAAATCATCCCAGCTTAGTTTATCTAGCTTTTCCATAGCTTTTTTCTTACTTAAGCTATTTTTAATATTTTCCTTACTAAATGCATTTTTAAAAGAAGGGAACTTAATTTTAAATTTTGAAGCAGCTTTAGGTTTTTCAGGTGGTTCTAGTTCTTTAAAAGTGAATTTTGTATCTGTTTTATCTTCACCGATAGTATCGTTGACGAGTTGAGAATTTTTATCACGAAATTTCTGTATGTTAAAGTCATTGAGAGTTTTCTCGGCAAATTCCTCTGGATTTTCATCTTTAAAAATATTGTCATCAATTTCATTTTCAGTTTCTTCAAAATTAGCTGAAGCTTGAGTTGTTTCCCCCAGTGAATCGTCTAGATTGTTGTCGTGGTTTTCGTCTTGAATTTCCTCTTGATCACCATCATTATTTTCACTAAATTCATTATAATTTTCTGATGCACTGGCTTCACTTTCTTCAGTCTCTTGATCTGAAATCTCACTTTCTATGTCAGCTTCTTTGTCGACTTCTTTGGATTTAGATTTTTTAAATCGATCAAGAAATTTAAGATTGAAGTTAAATTTTTTCATACAGTGTTCACATCCATGTCAACTTTAAGAGATTTTTGTTCCGTCTTAATTACTCATACCCACCATCCTTGGTGAATTTATTTTGTTTCTTCTATTCTAAGAACTAACTAGACGAGTAGCAATAACATTTTTTAATCCGAGTCTTTGAGTCGGTTACGTGGTTTTCATTTCTTTTTTTGGAAAGATTGAGTATCCTACTATCAGTTAATAAATTTTCTTAAAAAACTATAAAGGTGATCAAAAATGGCAAGTAATTCTAACGGACAAATTGAATCGGTTGTTGGCTCTTTCTTTTTTGGAGAGATTAATGAGAGTCTCATTTTTCCTTATCCACATTTTTCAGACGCTCAAGTTGAAATGGCCAAAGAAATGACAGCTGCAGTTGATCAATTTGCTAAAGATAATATTGATGGTGAAAAATTTGATAAAGAAGCCCACCTTCCTAAAGAAGTTATTCAAGGCCTCGCAGAAATGGGTCTTTTAGGTCTTGGGGTTCCGGAAGATTTCGGTGGATTAGGTCTGGATTATTCACTTTACTGCCGAATTTTTGCTCAAGTGGCAAGTCACGATGGAGCAGTAGCGACGATGATTGGGGCCCACCAGTCTATTGGTTATAGAGCTCTCTTAAATGAAGGAACAGACGAACAAAAAAAGAAATGGTTACCACGCTTGGCGACAGGTGAAGTCATCGCTGCTTTTTGTTTGACTGAACCAGGTTCAGGATCTGATGCTTACTCTATTAAAACAAAAGCTGTTGATAATAAAAATGGAACCTATACGATCACGGGCCAGAAACTTTGGATTACTAATGGCGGTTTAGCTGGTTTTTATTCGGTGTTTTGTAAAACAGAACATGAAATAGAAGGAAAAATGGTGGAAAAAATTTCCTGCTTCATTGTTGAAGGGGGAAGTGCAGGTCTATCGTTTGGAGAAAAGGAAAATAAAATGGGAATTCGCGCCAGTGAAACTCGCGCCGTTTATTTTGATAAAGTGATCGTTCCTAAAGAAAATATTATTGGTGAATTAGGTAAAGGATTTAAAATTGCCATGAACGTCTTAAACTCAGGACGTCTATCACTAGGAGCAGGTTGTGTTTCGGGAATGAAAATGATTCTTGATTTAGCAACAAATCATGCCACGAACCGTAAACAATTTGATCGCCCTATTGCTGAGTTTGGTCTTATCCAAGAAAAACTTACAAAAATGGCGGCCATGACTTATGCCGCTGAAAGTGTGGTCTATCTTTCAACAGGTAACATGATTAAAGGTATGAACGATTACTATATGGAAACGGCCGTCTGTAAAGTTTATGGATCGGAATGTTTATGGGCCACTATTGATATGGCCATGCAGATTGCTGCCGGTAACGGTTATATGAAAGAGTATCCTTACGAGAGAATCATGCGTGACACTCGTATAAATATGATCTTTGAAGGAACCAATGAAATTCTTCGATGTCTGCTGGCACTCTCTGGAGTAAGAGGGCCTTCTGAAGACATGAAAGAGTTAGGAAAAATTTCAGATGTTGGAAGTGCTCTTCATGACCCAATTAAATCTCTAGGGGTCTTTACTAAATTTGCCAGAAAAAGAATGTCAAATATGATGGGGTCAAAAACTTTAACGAAGGCCCATCCTGAGTTAAAAGAGCAAGCAGAAAAATTCACATCTTTACTAGGGAAATTTGCTATAGCTGTTGAAGATAGCTTAATTAAATACGGAAAGAAAATTATTGATAACGAATTACCTCAAGGGCGACTTGCCGACATGGTTATCGAACTTTACGTTATCATTTCTGTTATTTCGAGAACTACTGCTATTTTAAATAGCTCTAAGGCCACTCAAGAGCAAAAAGATTATGTGCTAAGACTCACGAAATATATTTGTAATGATTCAGGTAGAAAAATTAGAAGAAATCTCAAAGCTGTCTCTAAAAATAATGATAAATTGATTGCAAAAATTTCAGAATCGGTTGTCAATTCGGGTGGATACGGACTTGATATTATCGAATTCTAAAAAAATTCCCTTTCTTTTTTTAGCATGTGCCGTTTTACTTGTGGCCTGTGCAGAAAAAAAAATTAAGGCCCGCTCAAATAGTGAGCTTGCTCAAACAAAAGAGCAAGCTGGTTCTTATGTGATGGGTCCTGAAAAAACGAATTCAATTTTTCTAGATAAATCTGAAGAATATGGGCTAAAAGACGTTGAAGCTGTTCATCTTTATGTCGCTGACGTCAATCATGATGGTGCTTCAGATCTCATTACACTAGATGATTTCAGTGCAGCTCCAAAATTTTACTTTTTTAATAAAAAAGAAAAGAAATTTATTATGGGAGACAATCCCTTTGGTGAAATCGTCAGGGCCAGTTACCTCATATTTTTAGACCTTGATCACGACCAAATTTTGGACGTGATTGTCGGAAGCCTCAATCAAAAAACAGAGATCACTCAGTTTCCGGCGCGTCTATATAAGGGATCACTGTCAACAGCAGGAAAACTTTCCTATGTTCAAAAATCAGTGCTTCCCACTGGACTTCTTCCAACGGCGAGCATCACTCCTTTCGATTTTAATCTCGACGGAGAGGTCGATCTTTATTTAGCGAATTGGTTTAAAGATTCAGACAATTCACCCAAGCCTGTTAATGATTTACTCTTTGAAGGTGAAGGCTTTCAGTTTAATCGCGCGAGGTCTCGGCGAACACGCTCGCGAGCG
>JAYSPR010000218.1:0-2916 GCA_043721975.1 Bacteriovoracaceae bacterium | reverse complement strand
ATTTTTGGTATAAGTGAAATCAGAAATTTTAACAGCTCGGTTACCGTATTCATTATCCCAACCAAAAGATTCAATTGCATGAGTTTTTCCAATAACGACTTCACCACCAGATTTTTTCTCCCAACTATTTTCAGTCTGAAGTGAATAATTATTTTTTGATGGATGTAATGGAGCCCAGTATTTGGGAGTTTCTAAATATTCAATCGGCAATTCACGAATGAGAACACTAGATGTTTCGAAGTGAATTTTTTCGTGCTCCATTCCCATCCATAGCGACCACCAAGGACTTTTTTGATCTAAAAATTTTGGAGACTCTAAATCCGGATGTGTTTTAATAAGATTTACAATTTGATTATATACTGTTTGCCTATAATCCCTAACTGCTTTCACCGACGGCCAACTCATCTCATTTTTCGACATATCATCCCAGCTCATTTCATCAACACCTGTTTCTAAAACTTTTTCCAGGTAAAGATTAATTGAACCAGTTAGCAGTCCTGCAATTCTTAGTTTGTTCACATACAACACGGCCGGATGCCCGTAATAAAAAATCATTGGGTGACGAAGACCATGATAAGGCGGTCTGATGTAAGCTTCTTCAACTTTAAGACTTAAAAAAAGTAATTCAGTCAGCGTCCATGAATTATTAAAGTAGGCGAGAACATCTTCTCTCGTCAGAGTTTTTAAATTAAGTAATGGAAGAGCGACTAAGCAATTTCTTTCTTTATCAAATCCCGGACATTTAGATGGCGCGAGCCCCGTCCACCACTCTTCACCAAACTCTTTTAAAATTGAATTCTCAAAAATTTTTTGTGAACCAGATTTTGATAAATTTGGATTTCTTGTAATTGTCACAGACATATAAAAGCCTCGAAGGGGTAAATAATTATAATTGCCCTAATATCTTCGGTCTTTTTAGCAAATTTGTCATTGAGAGAGTTAATTAGCCTAAGCTTTGACTAACAATTTTTGGATAAAACAAATTCTCTTTAAATTCTCTCAATTCCTAGAAGTGAGTCTTACCGTAATAGGACGGTCGGTTTTAAGGGTCGCAAAGCCTTTGACGCCGACCTCACGAAGCTGTGTATGAACCTTAAAAGTTTTAAAGAAGGTAATCACAAAGGCCATCATTTCCATGGTTGAAAATCGAGCACCAATGCAATTTCGTCTACCTATACTAAAAGGGACATAGGCGCCTTTAGGTAATTTTTTGATTTTTTCCTTATCTAAAAATCGTTCCGGATAAAAATCCAGAGGCCTCTCCCAAAAACGAGGATCTCGATGGGCCACAAAAGGACAAACTGCAACAACTTGGTTTTTTTTCACTCGAAAACCTGAGACCTGATCATCACGTGCACTATTTCTCGCAATAATCCATCCAGCGGGATAGAGCCTGAGAGTTTCATCGATAACAGCATTCAAAAATGGATATTTATTGATGTCTAAAGATCCACTAAATTCATAATTTTGACTTTCAAACTCTTCAATCAGCTTATCTTGATAGTCTTCATTCTTGGCCAATAAATAAAATAACCAGCTAAGGGACAACGCAGTTGTTTCATGACCGGCAATGAGAAATGACATGATTTGATCAAAGACCTGTACTTTTGAAAGTCGAAACTTATCTTCATCCTGAGCACTAATTAAAAGATCCATCATATCTTTTGAAGATTCACTTGAATTGAGTAGTTTTTGAAATTTTTTGTTATAAATACCTTCAACTTGTTTTTTTATATTCCCTAGTGATTTTTTAAATTTAAGGTGAGAGGGAAGTGGAAAAAATAAAGGAATATTAATTGGATTTGTCATTCTCTTTGAAACAAATCTCATGCACTGGTGAGTATCATAGGCCATTTGATTGAGATGAGTATGATCGAGGCTTGATCCAAAAAAAGCAGACATGGCAACTTCCAATGAAAAATCAAACATCTTTCTAGTCCAATCAATTTCAACAGAAGAATCGAGCTCGGCCACAAATTTTTTTGATGTCTCATTAATTTGAACTAGTAAGATATCAAGACCAACTTTACCAAAAATAGGATTTAAAAGCCTTCTGTGCTTTTCCCACTCTGCTCCTTCACTTGTCAGAAGACCTTGTCCTAAAATATGTCTTAATTGATCATATTGCTTGCCCTTAATAAAAACATCTGGCCTAAGTGAAAGGACATCTTCGATCTGATCTGGATGAAAAAAGACATTAAATTCCCTCCAGCCAATTTTTGCTCTAACAGCATCACCATATTCAAGCGCTACTCTGGAATAAAAACTGACTCCTTCATTTTTCATTTGGAATAGGTTTCCAAGAAAAAAATTTCCAGAGACCAAAGGTGGGCGTTTCAAAGTTGTTTTGCTCATATCCTAATGGTATTATGTTGATGAATTGACGTCAATTAAGCTTACAAAAAGTGTTCATATGAAAAAAATTACTTTGTCATTTCAAGATCACTTTCTCCTGGCTTTTGAAAGAGACGATTTGCCTTTTAATACCCATTTCTATTTCGAAGCCATGTCTGAAATTCAATTCGAAAAATACCGTGAAACATTTCTCAAGTATATTCAACTTGAACCTCAACTCCAAATTTCATGTGATTATAAATCAGGAAAAATTACTCATCATAAACTTTCAGATGAACAAGTCCTACAAGCTTGCATTACTCTCAATTCCCCCCAAGAAGAAAATTATTTTATCGAATCTCACTTTCGATATCTCATAGACCCTCCTGTCAAACTAGCTCACTATCAAAACAAACTTATATTCTCTTTTCATCACCCACTTTTTGATGGTCATGCCCAGATGGTTTTTTTAAAAGATTTCTTTGACCTTTATCATGGTAAAGACCTTAGTCCTCGCACTCTCACATCAATTGTTAAATTCCGATCCTATTTTTTGAAGACTCCACTTCGCTGGTATTTTAA
>JAYSPR010000217.1:0-15400 GCA_043721975.1 Bacteriovoracaceae bacterium | reverse complement strand
TGTAGTGAATACAATTGCAGTACTCAGTGATGGAATTACAGCAAAGATAGATCAAACTCAAAACCTTTGGGAAACGATTAAGCAGATGGGACCAAATTCTCAGGGAGAGTCAGATGGCCTATTTGATATGCGAGGACATGTAGTTTATTTCTTCTCTATAGGTGCTTACCTTATTGCTTATATCGGATTTTTTGCCTCAGTGGCACTGATGAATTTTGTGTGGGCAATTTTATATGTATGTGCCCCCCTCATGATTCTCTGTTATGTTGCACCCGCGACTTCAGGAATTGTAGGTAATTTGTATCGAGGTCTGGTTAGTGTCGCTACTTGGAAGATTCTTTGGACATTACTGGGCTCTTTATTGCTAAAGCTCGCGATTACACCTAAGGAGGCCGGAATTGATGATGTTTTTTTATCAATGGTTATGAACCTGCTAATTGGCGTCTCGATGCTATTAATTCCTATTTTTACAAAATCACTCATTGGTGATGGATTGCAATCGGCCTCAGCTGCACTGGCAACAGCTCCGGGTCTAATGGCAACAAAAAGTTTAAGTCTGGCCGCAAAGGCGATGGGAAAGAAGGTTGGAACAGGTGCCTTAGGATTTACTGACGCAGCAACTAGGCCTTTAACAAATCCGATTACAGGTAGAGCAAAAATGTTGGGAAATCGGATCAGACCTCACGTAAATCAATTTTCTAATATGTATTCAGAGATTGGACTTCCAGATGAGGCAAAAAAAATAAAAGCTAAACAACAAAGGAGAAAATAATTTGGAATTAAATAAGTCAGATGCAAGTTTTTCTACAAACCAGCTAATTGCACTTAATCGTTTTTTATATATTTATAAGTTTATTGGAATAGGACTGGCAGTTTTATGCCTAGTCATCGTTGGAGCGTATATCAAGCTAGTAAACCAAAATCCAATAGTGGTCATTACAAAGGAGAACGAGATTTCTTTTCACCAAGGGCATTATTTGGGTGTTTCACTGAATGAAGACAATATTAAGCATTTTGTAGAAAAATTCGTTGATCGATTCTATAACTGGGGTGATTTAAACCCCGAGATGATTTTTAAAAGTATCGAACCTTTCATAACTGATGGTTTAAAAGAGAGTACATTAAAAAATCTTAAAGTAAGGAAGGAGAAAGATTTTTTTGGTAAAAAGCTTCAGCAATCTGTCGCTGGATTATCTGTACAAGTGACTAAAGAGTCCACCATTGCCATTTTCGATGTGGTTTTACGTGTAGATGGCATTCCTTTGGTTATTCAAACTCAAATTTCATTTCAGCTAGTAAAAGGAATTCAGACAGAGTGGAATCCGATAGGACTTTATATAAATAACATTATCATTCACGAAGGGAGATAATATATACAAAATTTTATGGTTAGTTATATTCTATTTATGTTCTTGTGCCACAGATGAATTAGAGGCCGGGACAGTTCGGACCGTCTATAGCGATGACATGACCATTCAGCCTGTCTTTTTGCGAATGGGACAATCCACGATTTTAAGATTTATTGAGAAGCCTAAAAAAATTGTACTTGGGAATTCTAATTATTACTCCGTTGAGTTTATCGATAATGATTTGGCCATTCAGCCATTGGGAGAAGTAACAACTAACCTTTTTGTATATGGAATGAAAAATGTTTATGGATTTATTCTGAAGACTAATCAAAGTGTTAGTTATGATGATCTTGTTCAAGTCGATTTGAAAGAAAATAAAGTAAATTTGCAGGGAACAACTAATGTTCCTTCATCGCCTTTCAAGGAGATGTCACGTCCTAAGCTAGTACTTCGGGTTGGTAGTGAATTGAAGGTTATTCTCTCTAGGATTCAGCGTCTGGAAGGAAAGGATTTTTACATTATTGATTTTCAGTTTGAGAATATTTCAAAAAATGAAATAGATCTCTCTAAAGTTAATCTTACTTTAAATCGTGGAAAGGTAAAGATTTCACCTCAGGAATTTGTTTTAAGAGAAAGCAAGCTGAAACCTAGAGAGGTTACAAGTGCGAGAATGCTTATCTCTATCAATAAGAAGGCAGATCTAGATCTTCATATTGACCTTAAAGGTATAAGTGTTAAGCAAATTATTCTAGGACGACTTTTATGATTAAAAAAATAAAATCTGTATTTAGTTCATTTTTCTTTCAAAGTGATGGTGGAAAGAAGGTCATTAATAAAAAAAGACTCTCATTCTTCGCAATCATATGTTCGGGGGTGGGGATCGCAATTCAGGTCATATCTCCACTTCTTAAAACGGACATGCCTCCCGGTCGTGTGTCCAAAAGTGATGTTCCATTAGTCAGAGAAACCTCAAAGACAACTACCGACGCGAGAAGTGTAGAAAGTAATCAAAAAAGCATGGGTGGAATTGTTGATTCACTTCCTAAAAATGCGACAAAGGCAGTTGGTCGTTATGTGAAGTCCATTCGTTATAAAGGAAAACAAGTTATCGGTCCCGATGCTGTTACTCAAAGAATTCCAACGGGAGCTAACTTTGTTGGAAAGCTCCTGACTAGTATCGATACAAGATCCCCACAGCGCGTACATGTCATGCTGCCTTTTGGCGGTAGTCATAAATCAGGTGGTGGAAGTCTTCCTCCAGAGACAATACTTATGGGGCAATTTAATTATCCAGGTCAGGGCCAGCGAGTTTTTATTATTTTTACAAAAGCAGTGCTACCTGATGGGCAAGAAATTGCTATTCAGGCACAAGCACTTAGTTCAAAAGATTATAGATCAGGTGTCATTGGAGATTATCACGGTAACAAAGGAAGTCAGATGGCATCAGTCCTTGGGCTTTCAATGATTAGTGGTGTCTCAGAGGTCATGGTTGAAAAGCAAGGCCTAGACCAGTCTTTCAATGCTACGCCTAAGTCTACGCTTAGAAATGGAATTTATAATGGAGTAGCAAAAGTAACGGAAACGGAAGCCAATGATCAAGCATCTCAGCTGGCACAGACTCCTAAGTTCGTTACGATTGATTCAGGCTCGGATGTCATTATATCATTAGGAGAAAGTTTTGGCACAAACGAATAAAAATACTACGAGTAAAGACAATGAAGGATTAGAAAAGATTTTTTGGGCGATTGCCACATTGGTTGGCATGACGTCTGTTATTGCATGGACAGGGTTAAGAAAAATAAAAATTAAGTCTGAAGAGTTTATATTCTTATTTCCAGCTGCTTTCTTGTTCCTTTGCATGATGAGCTATGCTGATTACGTTTATTTAAAATGGCTCCATAACATTTTGCCAACTTATTTTACTAATAATGTAGTTTTATTTTTAAGAACCGTTCCTAAAAGTGTGCATCTTGGATTTTTGATTGTCTTCACCTTGTATACTCTCGGCATAATTCTTGGATTTAAGACTTACATAAGAAATAAAAAATTGCAGAAAGACTTAGATGCAATTGGGCTTTCAAATGGAATCGGAACTAAACCCAAAATCATCCGTGAAATTGAAATAGACGAAAATAAGTCAAAAATCCAAATTGTCGCCAAAGGAATTGGTCGGAATCGTTTTGAGGAAAAGAAGGATGATTTGGAATCTTGCTTTGAGAGAATCATTGAAAATGTAATCGTACTTCCTGATCGTAAGACTATCGAGATCCTTGTTTGTAAAAAGGCCATTAGCAAGATGGTCTCTTTTTATGAAGTTGTGACAACATTGAAAAATCCTTATAACTTTATGGTTGGCGAGTCTGCCAATGGAATGGTCGTAGCCGATATTAGAGAACTTCCTCATTTGCTAATCGCTGGGAGCACTGGAGGAGGAAAAAGTGCCTACTTTCGACAAGTCTTCGTCTCGCTTTTGAAATATTCTTCTCATCTTCAAGTGTACCTCATTGATCTTAAGCTTGGAATTGAGGTTAAGGAGTTTGCCCAAATACCGAACGTAAGAATAGCTAAGAATGAGGAGGAAGCATTGCTACTTCTACAGGCATTACGAGATGAAATGCATAAGCGATTTGTCTTTATGGAAAAAAAAGGGATTAAAAAAATTGATCCTAAAATTCATAAGCGTGATTTAATTGTGGTCGGAATTGATGAAGCATCTGTCCTTTATGGTAAAACGTCATTAAGCAAAACGAAATCACAAATGGTTTCACAAGCGAGGGAGTTAACTGATGAGATTGCTAAACTTGCCAGAGCTGCCGGAATTCATTTGGTAATTGCTACCCAGAAAGCTCTGAAAGAATCTTTAGATACAAAAACTTTAGAAAACCTTACCGGGAGAATGATTTTCAAAATGTCTACTTTAGCTGGATCAACTACGGCACTTGGAAATGTAAAAGCTTACTCACTTCCTGATATTAAGGGCCGAGGTATCTGGGCCGGAGGTAATAAGTATATTGAAGTTCAGACCCCATATTTGTCTGAGATGGAGCTTGATGATGAATGCAAAGAGATTGCTGCAAAAATGCAAGAGCAAGGAACACAAAATTATCAACCAATGATTGAACTTGATTTTACTCAAAGCCCCGAGACGAATGCAGCAAGAGGTGAATTTAAAAATACAGTGAGAACTGAAATATCATAAAAAAAGCTCAGGTAGTTTTAACTAACCGTGATCTTGAAATTTTACAATTTATCTTTGAACAACGTGTCGTTAGTTTTAATCAATTGGCAAAAAGGTTTTTCCCCAAGGCCGCTTACCAATCAGCGCTTGCCCGATTAGAAAAGTTAGTGCTGGTAAAGTTTCTTGAAAAAGATTTCACCCTTTGGAATAAAAAGAGGACGGTTATTTATGCAATAACGAGTAAAGGGATTAAAGCTTTTGGCAAAAATTATAGATACGAGATTACAAATTCAAATTGTAAAAGCGATTCAATATGCCATGATCTTGGTCTTATTGGTGTAAGAGAGCGGCTTGAAAAGGCCAATATGGTCACTGATTATTATTCAGAAAACATGCTAAAGAAATGCTCGTTCCTGGTGAATCATGAAATTTTTAGAGAGTTTTCCATTGTGAACTCAGACGCTGCTCTGTCGATAGAAACGCCGAGAAGCAAGTTCAATGTCGCGATTGAATATGAAATTAGCATAAAAGACGAATTTCGCTATATCGATAAACTAAATCAGTATTATTTTTTCCCAAAGGTTGCATTGGTTTTATATATTTGCGGAGACCATAAAATTGAAAAGTTAATTAGGAAAGCTGATGAGAAAGTTTATACAAAATATCAAACCAAAGTTTGCACTTGCCTCGAGGAAACTTTCTATAAGTCTGAGAAGACTCTGCCATTTACTGACCGTAATAATGAAATTTTTGAAATCATATAAAGCCATTAATTGCCTCTTGTATGACTCTTGGGTACACAAGAGAGAAAACGTTCTAACTTCTTGAAGTAACAAGAGGCATCCAGCTGATTTGGAGCTTGAGTGTAGAAAACTATGAATTTTGCATGAATGACTGTGAGTAGTTTGTAATCAAGGAGGTTAATGAATTGAAATAAAAAATTAAGTAATAAGAATTGTCGGAATTAATAATAAACAGAGGAGCTGAGTATTAATAAAAATAAAATTATGATGAGTATAGCGTTGGTATTTACATTCTTAATAAGTGGATGTGCAAGTACAACGAAATCGACCTTCCTTGGATTTGGAGTCGGTACAACGATCGGAGCTGCAAACGGAGCACTTATTGGTAAGCATGATTCAGGGCAGGCGATATTAACTTCAGCAATCTTTATGGGAGTTGTTGGAGGTCTCGTTGGATACTTTGGACATGAAGCTCTGGAAGATCGCGATGCTGATGTAAGGAAAGAGACGCTGTTTAATTTGGAGAAATACGAGGTGTCTGGAGTTTCCAATAACGTGAGGCCTTTATTAAAAGAGAGTCGAAATGAATAAGAAGGACATCCTAATTGTGGGCATTATCTTTTTAGTCACGTTTACAATCTTTAAATTTGAAAACGAGAAATCAATTTTAGAGTGTATAAAAAATACAAGGGTAGAATCAATTGAAAAGTCGTCCCTAATTAAGAAATATGAATAAAGAAAAAACGAAGGGTGGTATGGATGGAAGACGAATAGCACTTTCAAATGTGGCCTTGAAATTTCTTGACTTAGAGGTGAAGCGAATTAAAGAAAAAGGTCCATATTATAAAATAAATGAATCAAAACTAGCTTCTGCTATTATCGAATTGTTCAGCTCAAAATACTTAAAGAAAGAGTTTAAAGATATTGAAGATAGATTTTTCGATAAAAAAATTTACCTGAAGATGATGATTGAACAATCAAGGTCTGAAGAGGAGTTAGAAAGCTCCATAAATAATTTTTTAAAAAGTCAGAAGACAAAAGTACCTTCAGATGCGTGATGATAAAAAGGGAGTTACGTTCTCTAATCAAGTTGTTTTTCTGAATTACCTAGAGAGATATTATGTATAAAGAGCTTGAACTTCTGACAATTGAGGAAGCTGCACAGTTTTTAAACGTTAAGGTCTCTAATCTTCGTAGCGCAGTTTTCAGGAAAAAAATTCGTCATTTTAAGGTTGGCGCACTTATAAGGTTTGATAAGGCCGATCTTGTTCAATGGCTTCAAGAGAAGTTAGTTCAGCCTACAAAGTCAAATGTGAAAAGAACTCATTAATTTTAGGAGGTAGCAAGAATTTACGTTTTTGCTGCCTCTTTTTATGACCAATATTATTAAAATAAACATGGAAATCGTCTATATGGAATGCTATATTTTTAGAGCCAGAAGCTCTTTAAAAACATTGAATAATAGTAGATCACAAATTGAATTCGGGTTCATTCAGAAATGGAGGAATCATGGAAACAATTAAAACAAAAAATGGTATACGCTACCGAGAAATGGTGTGGCTTAATAACAAATCAGTTAAGAGTCCATCCTTTGCCAAAAAGACCGACGCGCGAGAGTGGAAAGCGAATCAGATGAGAAATAAGAAAGAGAACTCATTAATTGATGAAGATGCACTTCATTTACAAAATATATCTTTTGAAAAATACGCAAATGAATGGCTTGATCATAAATCTCAACTCGCACTTAGAACGAAACAATTTTATCGTTCTATTTTAGATATTCATCTTATTCCATTCTTTAAAAATAAACTGCTTTCAGAAATTAAAAAAAATGACGGCGAAATGTTTATCAATCATTTGAAGAAAAATAAGCATAATGCCAAAGGAACGAACACGATTGTGGGAGTTTTAAAATCCATTATGATTGAGTCTCGTAAAACCGGCCACCTTATCACCAATCCTCTTGAGTTTCTTTCAAAGATCAAACCTGATCCTCAGTTAGAAGTTTATTGGACGATGACCGAGATTAATCAGTTCTTGTTAGCGAATAATTTTCATTACCTTTATCCGCTTTACTTGCTTGCTTTAAATACGGGAATGAGAAAGGGGGAGTTAGCGGGATTGTGTTGGGATAGAATTGATTTTCATTTAAATCAAATAACGGTTTCTCGAACGAGAGATAGATTTGAATGGAAGGAAACAACGAAGACGAATTCAAAAAGAATCATTCCGATGAATTTGGTTGTTAGGAATATGCTCACTGAGTTGAGAAAAAAACAATTGAATCCTAAGTTTGTTTTTACTGAACCTGACGGTAGTCCAGTTGAAGTTCATCATATCTATAGAAGGTTTCATCAGTGCCAAAAGAAGGCGGGTTTTAGCTGTCTAATACGCTTTCACGATCTTCGGCATACATTTGCAAGCCAGTTCGTCATGCATAACGGGAACATCTTTGATCTCCAAAAGATCTTAGGACATACCAAAATAGACATGACAATGAGGTACGCTCATTACTCACCAGACCACCTTCAAAAGGCGATGAATGTTGTCTCTTTTGGTGGAGAGTTAAATGTTTTTAGCCATAATTTAGCCAGCGGGCTTGAGATTGTGGGATAAATGTTTGATACTAAAAGGGAAATAAAAAAATGGTGCCCGAGACGAGAATCGATTTAGCGTATCATCATAATTTTCGCAAGTCTTTGAATATTCTCACTTTGTTCTTTAATTCCGGCAATTTAATGAATTTTATTAATTGACGTTTTGTGATCAGCTTTACTCTATTTTTACCTGTTTTTAAGGGCAATAGGCCCGTTTTGGGCCTGTTTTTTGAATTCCAATGCATTTTCGGGCACCATCGGTATTTCAGGCCTAAAACAGGCCCAACAGGAAAGATATTATTCCTGTTAGGAATTACCTATTAAGATTAATAATAATTATTCCGATAACTTAAGCTAAAGTGTTGACATGTTTTTCAGTGTATAAACTTGTCACGTTGTGATATGATATGCAAGAGGTGCTTATGAGTGTTAGCCAGTCAGTCTTAAAAAGAATAGCTAATAAAAAAACAGGTGAATTAATCACTTTCGATGAGTTTTCATACCTTAATAATCTTAATGCCGTTGCCTTAACATTGGGACGACTTAACAAGACTGGAAAAATACAAAGACTTTCAAAAGGCGTTTATTACAAGCCAACTATAACTGAATATGGAAACCTTAAGCCAAGCGAAGATGAAATCTTGAAAAAAATATTATTGAAAAATAATAAAGGGTATGTTTCTGGCGCAGTGGCATTCAATAAATTAGGCCTTACAACCCAAGTACCAAATACAATCGAAATAAGAGGTAATAATTCTTCACGATTAACAAAGATAGGAAAACTTCGAATTAAATATAAAAAATCTGATGACGAATTTAGGGCCGGAGATGTCCAAGTTTTACAATTATTAGACGCGCTTCAGGATATTCGAAAAATTTCTGATACTAATTTTACTGATGCATATCTTGAAATTAAATCTAAAATACTTAAACTTCCTGAAGGTGAAATCAAAAGATTGTTTTACTTTTCTAAGAACCGGAAGCCTCGTGTTAGGGCCTTAGTAGGCTCAATTTTAGAAAAGAAATTTCCAGAGATGGCACTCACGTTACTCAAAACATTAAATTCGCTTACGACTTACAAGCTTGGTATTAATGATGCGATTATACCCAATATGAAAAAATGGAAAATTAAATGAAATTACATAAAAACCAAGAAGAGTTTAAAAAATTAATTCAACTTGCATCTGACGAACTAGAGATAAGACAAGTTTATATAGAAAAAGATTATTGGGTCACCTATGTTCTTAAGGAGCTTTCGCAATCAACGTTTTGCGAAGACGTTGTGTTTAAGGGAGGGACATCGCTATCAAAGGCCTATAAAATTGTAGATAGGTTTTCAGAAGATATTGATTTAGTCTTACTCGCAAAAGAAGGGATGACTGGTGGGCAAATAAAAAAAATCTTAACAGATATTGAGAAAAATATTATTAAAGATCCTCTTGAGACTGATATTTCGTTTAAGACCTCTAAGGGGACTAAAATTAGAAAAACTGGATACAAGTATCCTCGCATGGTAGATGCAAGCGACTATGGACATGCAGTGGAAACGTTAATCTTAGAATTAAACGCTTTCGCGAATCCTCACCCTATAAAAAAAATGAAAATTCAAAGTTACATAGCAGATTTTTTAGTTAACAAAGATGATGTTATTAAGAAATTTGAACTTGAGCCTTTTTCAGTCTTTGTTTTGGATGCATCAAGAACATTTACTGAGAAAATTTTAAGTCTGGCCAGAATTAGTAATATTGATAACGAAAAGCTGTCAGACTTAAAAGGAAAAATTAGGCATTTTTATGATATTCATAAAATTATCGAAAGCAAAATCATGCAAGATTTTTTGACTAACGGAGAATTTAAAAAAACTCTGGAGCTTGTTCTGAAGGATGATTTTTCAAATCCAGAATTTCGTGATGATTGGACAGAGGGAAAACTCTTAGACGTAAAATTATTTAAAAATCTTGAAGATATTTTAGAGCAAGTGCAGTTAACTTTTAATCAAGAATTCAAAACTATTTTATATCAACCCGAAAAGGAAAGATTTGAAGACGTGAAAAAATCATTTCTAGAATTAAAGAAAATTATTCCTGATATAGACATTTCAAGTCAAAAACCTAGTGCTGGTGAATTTTGATAAAAATTATGCAAAAAATTGTAAAAGAATACAAATACTCTGATCTTGGTATCGACATCATCTTAAAAGATGTTGTCCTTTATAAAATTGGCCGCGAGTGGTTACCAAAAATCGATATAGAAAAACTTTCCAAAAGAATTTTTTCTATTTTTCCTTTTAGGGCCGCGCCCTTTTCCGGCAATGAAATTTTGTTTATCAGAACGTATCTTCAAATGAGTAAAAGCGAATTTGGACAAGAGTTGAAAGTTTCTCATACAGCAGTTGCCAAGTGGGAAAAATCTGGAAAAAAGATTTCTTCTATGGATATTGTAACTGAGCTTCTTTTAAAAATGATTATGGCCGAGAAAAGTGGTGCTTCAGCGTCGAAGTATCAAGAAATTTTTAAAAATACAAAAGGACACAGTTGGGGTAATGAGCAAGAACAGTTCATACTGTATGTAGATGAAAATCCTAGATCTTCCTGATGAGAAACGGAGTCCCATAAAAGGAATTATTGATTCCAAAGCACAAGAAAGGTAGACTCGGCCTACACAACAGCGCTTAAATATTTTCTTAGACTAGGGGATTTTTATTGACCCTGATTTTTTAGTTGAGCATCTTTGTTCCTTATCCATTCTCCCTCAACGAAGGCAATATAAGTTGTCACTTTTCAAGAATACAAGGGGCTTAAATTTTTGCCGTCGGACTGCCTTTATCCTCATCTTAAGATTCAAATTCCCTTTAATTTAGAGCACTAGGCATCTTTTTCCCAAAACATCGATCTCCTAACTCAATAAATAAATAATTCTTGGCGTGTTATAATGGAGAATAGAGAAACCGTGGTTTTTACTTATTATGAAATTAAGAAAGAGAAAAGCAATTATTGCATCAACGATGATCCTTAGTCTGAACGTTTCAGCTAATGATTCTTTTTATATTGTAAAACAAGGCGACACCCTTTCAAGTATTCTAAACACACTTGACTTGAACCCGATTTATGGAAAACATGGAGCCCTCGCCGAAACATTAAGACTAAATCTCAAAATAAGTTCGACTGGTGGAAATAAAATTTTTCCAATGATGAAAATTTTTCTTGTCAACCCAAGCTTGAACGATAAAATTATTACAACAGACAACAGACAACAGACAACAGACAACAGACAACAGAATATCCATCTCACCAACCACGAGACTCGCTTAGGCGAAGTTGCCACTCGTACACCTAAAACTATTGCCCCCGAAATACCAGCTAATGACCGCATTCCAAGCGATAACTTTAAACAATCATTTTATTGGGAAGCTTCACCATCTCTTAGCTGGAAAAGTCTTTCTTCAACTGATGAAAACGTTTATCGAAGCTCTCAAATCTATGCACTTTCAAATACAAATTACGGTGTGAGTCTTGCTTATGGAATGCATTTTGAAGAGGGGATTGATGTTTACTCAAAACTTTTCTTAGAATCAGTGAGTTTCGTTCAAGATAGTACAATTAATTTATTAAAAAAAGATTTTATTGCAAGTCGTTTTTCTATGGGACTTTCCTTAGAAAAAAAATGGCAGTTCGAACTTGCAATGTCCGATAAGTTTTTTCTAACTAGTCCCAATTTAGGCAATGTCGATATTAAAAAAGTTACTTTACCAGAGTTCAAAACAACTTACATAAAAGATTTTTATCACTATAGAGAAGCAAAATTATCCTACTCATTTTCAGGAAGTGCCTTTCTCCCTCGAACTTCTCCAGATGTTAAATCTAAATTTAGCTACGGAGCCGGCGGCGCGGTTGAGGCAAAACTCCATAATCAATCATTCAAATTAGGTTTTGACATAGACCTCCTAAAGGCAACTGGAAATTCAACAAATAGTAAAAATATCTACTGGCAATATATTTGGGAAACCTTATGAGTAAATTAATTAGTCTGATATCAATTTTGAGTTTATTGATTCTTCAGAGCTGTTTTGTCTATGGCAAAAAAGACATGCTCTCACTTGATACAATTATCAAACAAAAAGAAAAACTAAATTCGAATTTAGCTTCGGTGGATATTTCAAATAATCAAGTGACGATTACGGGTTCAGGTTTTTCAAAAGTCACTGTTGTTAAAATAAAAGGAAGCAGTGTAGATACTAATTTAAATGTTCTTTCCAAGTCAGATTCACAAATAGTCGCTACTGCAACGAGTGCCCTTTCACTTTTGGTTGGAAGTACTTTTGATTTAGTCATTGGTACTGCTGAAGCTCAAAGCACTTATTCTATAACTTTCACATTAGACAGAATGAATGCAAGTACTGGGCAAGTTTTAAAGTGGAATGGATCGAGTTGGGGACCGGCAACTTTATCAAGCTCTCAAGTCTATCGAGGAAGTTGGAACGCAAATACCAATACTACTGCAACACTAACCACGCCACCTGCTCTTACTGATGCGACAGCACCAGCTGCTGGAGAATATTATATTGTCACAACAGCAGGTAGCCAAGACCTAAGTGGTGGAAGTTCGCCCATAAACTATCTGGTCGGTGATTGGGTAATGTCCAATGGAACATCTTGGGACAAAATTACAGGATCGTTAAGTGGATCGGGAACAACTAATCGTATTCCTTATTATAGTTCGAGTAGCACACTTACTAATTCTCCGATTGCCGTATCAGGATCGAGAATCGGGATTGGCCATGCAAGTCCAGGCTCAACTCTTGATGTTCTAGGAACTCTAAGATTATCGGGTGCCAATTCGGGGTATGTCGGATTTGCTCCTGCAGTCGATGCTGGATCAACAACTTATTTACTTCCAGTAACTCAAGGTTCAGCGGGACAAGTGTTAGCGACTGATGGTGTTGCTTTAACTCCTACTCTTTCTTGGGTCACTCCAAGCACTAATGCAGGGACGGTGACGAGTATTACTTCCGCCAATACTGATATCGCAGTTACTGGCACATCGGCTATTCCCATTCTCACTTTGAATAGTGGAACTAATACTGGTCAGATTTTAAAATTCGGTGTTAGTTCACAATTACCAGCTCTCGACGGAAGTTTATTAACTTCATTAAATCCAGCAAATCTTTCTGCTCCCGTTGCTTTAAATAAAGGTGGAACTGGTTCAATAACTCAAAACTTTGTTGACTTAACAACGGCCCAAACAGTGGCAGGAGCAAAAACCTTCTCATCTAATATCGTTGCCAATGTCACTGGAAATATTTCTGGAAATGCGGCAACCGTAACAACAAATGCAAATTTAACAGGAGACGTAACTTCTGTTGGAAACGCGACAACTATTGGTGCCTTAAAAGTAACAAACGGAATGCTTGCTGGTTCAATTGATCTAACATCGAAAGTAACGGGTGTTTTACCAATGGCAAACGGTGGGGCCGGAGTAACGTCAGGTGCTCAAGGTGGAATTCCGTATTTTAATACGACAACATCAATGGCCACTTCACTGGCCTTAGGTCTTAATGAAATTATTTTAGGTGGTGGATTGGCCTCACCTCCGGCAGGTCTGGGAACAACTGGAACCGCTGGGTATATTTTAACTTCTGGTGGCGTGGGGTTAGCACCCAATTGGACGCAAATTGTTCCTATTGCTAACGGGGGTACTGGTTCAACGACTAAAAACTTTGTTGATCTCTCAACTGCTCAAACAATTACAGGTGCTAAAACTTTTGGAGATGCCACACTACTCTTAGCGGGAGCGACTTCAGGAGCAGCAACACTTAAGGCCCCAGCGTTAGCAGGCTCTTATATTATTACACTTCCTGCGGCGACAGGAACGCTTGCCCTAGCTTCAAATATTACTGGAACAAATTCCGGCGTAAATACAGGTGATCAAACAATTACCTTAACAGGCCCAGTGACAGGGAGTGGAACAGGAACTTTTGCCACAACTATCACTGCTGGTGCAATAACAAATGCAATGCTTGCAGGATCAATTGATCTCACTTCAAAAGTAACTGGACTTCTGCCGGTAGCAAATGGAGGAACTGGATCAGCGACTCAAAACTTCGTTGATTTAACAACTGCCCAATCAATAGCAGGAACTAAAACCTTCTCATCAAACATAGTTGGAAACATAACTGGAAATGCGGCGACAGTGACGACTAATGCCAACATGACTGGGCCAATTACTTCGGTGGGTAACACCACAACAGTAGCTTCGCAAACTGGAACAGGCTCAACCTTTGTCATGAATACCTCACCAGCACTTGTAACTCCAGATCTGGGAGTTGCCACACATACAAGTTTAACAGGTCCGCTGATCGTTGGTGGAACTACAACAACGTCAACACTCACACACAAAACAACAACTGCCGCGGGTGCTACTGGAGCAGATCATATTTTCCAAGTTGGAAATAATGGTGCAACTGAGGCCATGCGAATATTAAATAATGCCAACATAGGAATTGGAACTTCATCTCCAGTCACAGGAACTCGCCTTGACATCACAGGCTCCGGTGCTACCGCAAGTTCAATCATTATACCAAGAGACACAGTTGCTAATCGGCCAACGACTGGAGTTAACGGAATGGTTCGTTATGCCAGCGATACCAATAAATTTGAAGCTTATGAAAATGGAGCTTGGGCAAATATGATTGGTGGAACTGCATCAACAGTAACTACTAATGCTAATATGACAGGGCCGATTACTTCGGTAGGGAACACTACAGCAGTAGCTTCGCAAACAGGAACGGGCTCAACCTTTGTCATGAATACTTCACCAACTTTAGTTACTCCTAATTTGGGGACTCCATCTGCATTGATTGGAACTAATATTACCGGAACAGCAGCAGGCCTTACCGCTGGAGCAGTCACAACAAATGCCAACATGACGGGAGATGTAACTTCATCAGGAAGTAACGCCACAACTATTGCAAAAATCCAAAGTACAACTGTTACCACCAGCGCACTGACAACTAAAAACGTTTTAAAATACAATGGGGCCGCTTGGATTAACTCGATGTTTGCAGCGAGTGATTTGTCAGCGACTGGAACAACTGATGCTACCACATATTTGCGTGGAGATAATACTTGGCAAAGTTTTAATGCTGGGGTGATTGCAGCTCCACTCACGGGTTTTGCAGCTGGGGCCGGAACAATCACCAGCTCCGATACCGTATTGAGTGCCATGAACAAGTTGGCATATGTTAATACGGACTATGTTTCCAAAAGTGGTAACTCTACTATTACAGGAACAATGACTATTAATACTATCGTTGGTGCTTTGACAGTGCCAACGCCAATCAATCCAAACGATGCAGTCAATAAGAGTTATGTAGATGGTCTTGGGCAATGGGCGAAGGGGACTAGTAGTTCAATAAATTATACTGCAGGCAACGTCGGTATTGGGACGACAACGCCTACAGCCTTGCTCCATATTTATGACACAAGCTCTAGTCGACATGTCGGAAGCTTCACTCAGTACTCTTGGAGTAGCAGT
>JAYSPR010000216.1:0-3024 GCA_043721975.1 Bacteriovoracaceae bacterium | reverse complement strand
TGAAAATCATTAAACTCAAGATCATCGATCATTTTTTGGAAAAGCTCCACACTACACTCTGCTTTACTTTCTTCAGTTTCCGTCTTCTGGCATTTTTTAATAATGTACTTGATCCAATTTAAATCTCCACATTTAGCAGTGCGAATATTTGAATCCTCTTCCATACAAAAACGGGTCTGCTTATATCTGGCTTCTAGTGGATCAATTTCTTCAGATCGAATTGAAAGCAATCTCTCAAGTCCACGATTATAAATATTCATGTGATAACCCACTCTAAAAAGTCTCATCTTTTTAAAATCGATAGCATCTGGTTCAAATAAATTCGTTTGAAACTTTGTGTTGATTTCAGTCATGAACTTCTTGAGTTTTTTCTCAGAAATTGCCCAACCTTGCTGTATATCAGAGAGTGATAAGAACTTTTGTCCAAAGCGCTTTCCATCTTCTACGACCGCTTCAAATCTCAACTTTTGAGAATGAGATTTTCCAAAAAAGGATTCACCTGGATTCTTATCGGTTTCTTCCGTTAATTGAACACTACCGTTACCAACATCATTTTTAATAAGGTAATAGTTGATAAGTTGTTTTGAAAAGGCTTCTGGATTAAGTCCCGTTAAAAAATCCTTTTCCAAGCTGAAATAAGTCCCTTGAACACCATCTTTAGCATTGATATCATAATAAGTTTTACCGCTAATTGACTTCATTCTCCAAAATAAAAGTGAAGCACCGCGATTTTTATCTTTAAACTGCACATCTAATTTAACCGGCGGATTATTATTGTTAAGTATTTCAAAGTCTCTATTTTTTAAAACGCTATAAACACCTAAGGCATTTGAGAATAAATTTGGATTTTCATTCGTATCTGTTGATAAATTGACCATATATGAGTTTACGTTATAGTGACCCTTATCAAGTCCAGCATTGATTCTCAGTAGGTTAATGTAACTAGTTATCTGAAATGACAAATCAATATTTTTTACAAAACCACTGTCGTCATAAATTTGAAGCATTTTAGGACTTTTCTTATAAAGGTGGATACGCTTTAAAATCGTAGCCCCTCCAGACACACCTACACCAGCGCCAATAAGACCTTGGTTGTAGTTTAACTTAACAGAAGCTGATGGCATTAACTTATCAGTGATGATGAGAGATTCACCCACGTTGAGGTTTTTATCAATCTCAGTAAAGAGCTGCTCAATCTTTTTACGTTGAGTTTCTTTCGCACCGGTTTCATCTTCGCCTTTAATATCGATATTTTTTAATTCACTTAAAGAAAAGAATGTTTCTTTAAGTGAGCCAACCATAAGGCCTACGAACATATTTCTGTACTTTTCACTTAAACTTTCTTTAAGATTTTTTACTGGCTTTACATGCGTGTAAGTTCGCACTAAAGACGTGCTTACTTTTACACTTGATGAAAGATCGTAACCAAGCCCTTCGATCCCGGCGAATACACCAACATCAATACTTCCACCAAAAGTGTCAGCTAATTGAACGAGGTTATCTGTCCCCAAGTAGTTACCCAAAATAATATCTCTTGATAATATTAGATTCACACTTAGCATTGGTTCGTACCATGTACCAACCTTGATAGGCAGAAGCTCACCTGTCTTCACAAAGTGATCAAGTCCATCATTGAATTGCTTTTGAAAATATTCGTTCCTGCTTTTTGAAAGATTGAAAGTCTTAAGCTCTTCATTTAATCTGCCAACAAGATTATCGATAACATTACTTTGAATTTTTGAGTAAAGAAAATACTTCAACTGCTCAAGCGGAGACTCGGCATCTCCGTAAGCAAACCTGGAAGCATAATCAACGTAATCTTTTTTAAGCAATTTTCCTTCTTTAACATTTTCAGCATTAACTTTTGCATTAAATGGAACTTCTGCGACCTTCGTTTGAAAACATCTATTGAGTGAATTTCTTCTGGAGATAAGCTTTTCAACAAGAATCAATTCAATTTCTTTTGGAAGAAAAGACTCTGCTACAAATTTTGCAATATCCGCTCGATTTAGACGGTTCATTCTTTCTAAAATCCAATTAGCATCATCAATGGTTGTCGCAAAATCGTTACTGGTAAAATGAGACATAATGACTGACTTGTTATCGACCTTACATCCAACATAACTAAATTTATTTACACTCTCATACAAATCAATCATGGCGTAAGGAAGGGCCAAGGCTCTCAGCGTTCGGCTGTTAATAACTTGTGTGGGAATTCCCATTGAAACGTTATAAAAATCAAATTCATTAGGTTCTGAAATTGCAACATCTTTTAGTGTCACTGACAATTGATCCTGAGAAACTAAACTTTGCGCTGCCCATCTTTCTGAAGCACCAAGAGTGGCTTCGGGAATATCTTTCTTTAAAAAATTCTCAAGTGTAAATTTATTATTAAATACGATTGTGACTTTCTTGAGGTATTTCATTGCTGGAACTTTGTATCCCAATGCTCTTAAAATATTTTTCCTTAAAAGCATAGTGTGCAAAGTCTTATCAAGATGAATTGTATAAATCTTATTGCCATCTACAGGTATGGCATTGAATCTAAAGAGACCAGAATTTGAAGTTAATGATCCTTCATATGTTAATACGTCAGAATCATTAATAGCGATGGCCTTTTGATCGAAAATGTTAGTCACTCCATTTGACCAAATATCATTTGATGAGGGGTTTAATTTTGCAAGATTAATTTTTTGAGAATTAGCTAGGTTATCCGCTTCTTTAGAAGAAAGAATTTGATTGTTATAAATGAGATCATCACTGGCTATTCGTTTGCCAGCTTCTAGCGGAACAAAAGACTCTCCGGCAAAAAGCATAGGGCTTAAGGTCGCTAAAATTAAACTCAATGAGAGCATTAAATGTTTTGAATCAAATCTGTTTTTTTTCATAATTGCCTAACCAAATAAAAGTCGTTTCATTTTTATCTTTAAAGTCTCATGTTCGCAGAGCTGGTACAATTCATGGAGTGGTTTTTACATGAGGTGACCAAACTTTTGACGATTTTTTATTTTGAGTAAAAATAAA
>JAYSPR010000215.1:0-1107 GCA_043721975.1 Bacteriovoracaceae bacterium | reverse complement strand
TGTGGTAATGAAATCTGGGGTCAGATAAGTAGGGTTTGATGATTTCAAAGCTTTCATCGCTTGAAGCATCATCAATCAGATAAATTTGAAATTGCTTATAGCTTTGGTTGAAAACAGAACTAATAGCGCGTGTGAGTGTGTGGGCACGATTATGAGTGGGAATAATGACATCAATTTCCATGAGAAAATTAAAAGCCTAAGATATCAACGTAAGTCACACCTTTAGCGAGGGCCGAACTAGATTTTGCTCTCTGGCCTTTGATAAAAATTTTACTATTCGTGAATAAATCTTTTAGTGCACCTCTTGAAATAATTTTGAGACTAGGATTTTCGTCTTGATCGCGGAGAGCTTGAAGAAGAACATTATCCATCCTGTTTTCTCTATAGCTTAGTTCTAATGTCACTCTGAATGATTTTGGAGGTCTTGGAGGTACAATAGTTTCGTGAGTTGTTTCAAGTGTTGCTTCTGTCATAAATATCTCCAAAATCGATTTTTGGGCACTCTGCCATAAGCCCATGACTTTGTCGATAGTCTCCTCGCATGCTATAATTTTTTAATGAAAAACCCCCTAAGTCTCACTAAATATTGGCTAGAAAAGATCATTATTGACTTAGATTTATGTCCCTTTGCTCGAATTCCTTTTAGGCAAGGTCAGATTCACTTAAGGGTTTGTGAAAGTTTAACTCCCGAAGAGAATTTTCAAAGCTTTATAGAGGAGTGTGAAAGACTCCTTATTGTGGGCCCTTCTAAAATCTCAACAACCCTTATTGCTTATCCGAATTCTCATAGGGATTTTCTTTTGTTTAATGATTTTGTAGGTGAATTAGAAAGAAGATTAGAAGAGGGGGGACTAGATGACACATTTTTAGTTGTGGCCTTTCATCCTCGATTTTATTTTGATGGATTAGAAGAAAACGATCTTGCCAATTATGTTAATCGTTCGCCGTTTCCGACAGTTCATATTATACGGACGATTGAGATGGAAAAAGCAGCGAGTGAGTTAAAAAGTGGAGAGCAACTTTCTTTTTTTAATGAAAAAAAATTGAAAGCCCTCTCTCCACAAAAGATTAAAGAATTGTTTTATTATTTGTGACCACAACCGGTTT
>JAYSPR010000214.1:0-3729 GCA_043721975.1 Bacteriovoracaceae bacterium | reverse complement strand
GCCACCTTTCAGGACGAACAGCTAACATGAGATATTCCAGCAACTTCAAAGAAGTTGCTAGGCTTTTTCCTATAGTATTTCTCTTCCATCTCACGAGAAAGCTCAGAATAGGGATTTGTCATAACTTCCTGCAGTTCCCCAATAAGAGCATAATCTCCATTTGTTGCTTGTTCATAAGCTGGCACTAAAAACCACTCTCGCAGAGTGTACTTTGGGTTAACAAGTTTCATTTGAATTGATAGCTTCTCGCGTGATTCTGGTGAAGTTGCATTTATGTCGATGGGATTGGTAATATGGATAAGTGATTTCCATTTATCTAACCACTGCGACCAGCTCTTAAGAATCTTTTCATCAGAGAGCGAATCATTATAAAAACTTTTCATGAGAGGAGTAATGTCTAAAGGAAATGAAGAGAGTTCACGAAAAAAGATAGTGTAATCAACCTGAGTTTTCATCATGAGCATGACAAGTTCTTTAAACAGTTCTGCTTCAAATAGACTAAGTCCTAATTTGGAGGCCCACATTTTTTCCATTTTTTCTTGCATCACTAAAAAAAAGCCATTTTCAATCTCATCTAGCTCTAAAAGCGCATTCTGATTTGATTCTAAGAGCGGTCTTAATGCCAAACAAAACATATGAAAATTGCGTTCAGCTGCTTGGGGTTGATTTAAAAACGAAAAATGATCTCCGCCCCCTGTCCACGGTTGATATTTTGGATCAAACATATCCATAAAACCAAATGGCCCATAATCAAGTGTGAATCCGCCTGCTGCACAGTTATCACTATTAAAATTTCCTTGGCAATAACCAACGCGAATCCAATTGGCCACAAGTGTTGTCATGCGACTGCGAAATTCAGATGCAAGCAAGATCAATTTTTTATCAATTGGTAAATTCTGATCTACTTCATTCTTGTACTCACGATCTATCAAGTGCAACACAATGGCCCTCAATTCTAATAAAGCATCAGGATATTCTTTTTTAAAAGCACGACGGCCGAAAAGTTCAAGCTGCCCAACTCGAAGAAATGAATGGGCAACTCTAGTCGTTATGGCCACGGATTCCTCTATCATGACTTCAGGATCTCTAGAGTGCGACTCTTGTCTAAACCATGGACGCATAACTTTTTGCGTCTTCGATTTAATCAAACACAAGGAGCGCGAAGTAGAAACTCCTAGGGAATTCATATGTTCTTGAGCTAAAAACTCACGAACACTTGAACGCAAGACTGCGCGTCCATCGGCTCCACGGCAATAAGGCGTTCTGCCACCGCCTTTGAGCTGCATTTCCCATCGCTGTCCATTGATATTTGCTTCCAGAATAGAAATAGCACGACCATCGCCGTATCCATTACCAGTTTTAAAGGGACACTGTTGGTAATATTCAGTTCCATAGATAGAAAGCGCATATCCCGTTGCCCATCCTAGCTTTCGCAAAGGTTGAGGCACTTGAGATAGATCTCCAGAAAAATAACGAATAAAGTCCGTGGTTTGGGCGAAGCTATCGTCAAAGCCCAGTTCACTAAAAAAAATTTTACTGTGAGCTATGTATTGTGGATCTTTTAATAATGTGGGATTCACAGGGACATAGTGCCCAGAGAAGATTTGTCGAGGAAAGTGATCAACTCCATTTTTTGTTGCTTCTGGGTCCGGTGAGAGTGTGTCCATCAGTGAATAATCTGCCATTGGAGCAAGATCATCCATTGTTGTTACTAAAGCAGAATTTTTATTTATCTTGTTCAAGTGAATTCCTTTTTAATCTATTAAGTGGTGAAAGCTCTAAGATAAAAGGAGGAATCATCTCTTTAATTTTCATATCGATGCGACTTTTATTTTTTTGATATTTGATTCCTAAATAGACAATTCCTAATCCTAAAAATGTGATGGCAATTGGGAAAGATAAAAAATCTTTAAAAACTCTATTTGCAAGATGACCTAGGTATCCTAACGAACCCAACACTCCAAAAACAACAAACACTCTTCTGTCTAAGACCACTGACACTAGTATAAAAATAATATTTATAGCAAAGTAGATGAATTTTCCAAGTTCGTTTTGACTATCCATCATACTCAAAGCACCCCAAAATGTGAGTGCGCCAAAAACGTAGCCCCAAAAAGCATAATCTTCTTTAGTTCTTCGATCAATGAGGTATGAGCCAACTAAAATAATCGCACCAAAGATCATAGAAATAATTCTACGTTCTTCAAGTAAATATAAATCTTGATGAAAAAAGAGAAGTGGAGCTATGTCCATGGACATGTACCAGAGTGAAAAAAAGATTGGCACTGATAAAAAAGTAAAACTTATATATCGAAGCATAATGAGGCCATAAAGAATTGTTCCAACTTCCATGAAAAACCAAGATCCCTTTATCCATGTATGAAATTCACGATAAGTTCCTGGATCACCTTGAAGCCAAAATCCTGTCATTTTTTGAAAACCAAAAATAGTTAATGGCACCATGAAAACTGCAACAGTCGCAAGTAGCCCGCCTGGAATTATCATATTCTTTTTATGATATAAAAAATGACCGATATAAGTAAAAAGGATGACGTAGATTAAACCCAAACTAAAAAGTGCCACTCCCCCTTGAAGCTCCCACGCTTCATTGGTAAAAAAGGCCATTCCAAAAATGATGAGCAAGACCCCAAAATAATAAGATACATTTAAGAAATCAAACTTTGGACTTATCTCTGGTTTGTCATTCAGTGCTTGCCACAGTGGCTCAATTTGATCATCTTTAATTAGACCTTTTTTTGAAGCCCATTCCAAATCTGCTTTATTTATTTTTATCATGTTAAAATTATAGTTCTATTTACTTAATTAATCTACCACTCAAAGCCTTATAATAGTTCTACATTTTTGGAGCTGCATGCTTTAATTTCTTCAGATACTGCTTCCATATTCATATGAAGCAAAAGATGATAGCCAAAATATCCTTGGTTGTTCTAATCAATCCTATTGCCAAAGTGTATCAAAGAACACAATTGAAATTTATGTCTGGATTCATTTTTCGACAACAGGCTATAGCCTTATGTATCTGATAATTTAATCCGTAAATAATTTCAGTGACATTTTTAGTCATAGGACTTTCAGCTGTATTAAGGCATTTCAATGGAATTTTTAGCCTTGGATTTTTTTGATAGCAAATTTTTTCAATCTCTCCACTGGAATTGATTATCACATTATGTGCCATTCCATGCGGTGTTCTGGCTGAATGAGAAGCTAAATCGCGCATATTAACTTGTCGCAATTGATTTTTTTCATCTATGACTATATCAAATCGATCTCCGCTAGGAAGTTCAATTTCTAAAGCATTATCCTTACATGATATTATTTTTGGTGAACTGATTGATTGTTGATAAATTTTATCTACGACATCACAAGTTCTTCCTTCATTTTCTAAGGAATTTTTTTGTATCTCCCACGGTTCATTTAAAAAATTTATAATTTTTGGTGTCAGTCCTATAGCTGGTTTACAGTCAGGATCCTTTACCCAATCGTGATATCCACTTCCCGAACATCCCAATGAATCCATACTGGCAAAATAGAGCATAGGTATATTGGCGACCTTAAGAGCTAAACTTACTTTTTTTGAAGCCAAAAATTCAAAAATGGTAGAAAGAGCATTTTTTCCTTTTGATAATGCTGAATGGAATAGAACACGAGCACTTAATTCTAAGTTACTTGCATTTGGTTTTAATTTTAAAAAATGCTCTTCAATTAAAA
>JAYSPR010000213.1:0-9575 GCA_043721975.1 Bacteriovoracaceae bacterium | reverse complement strand
GCATGAATGATAATGAAGGAATGAAGATTACCAACTTTATTTGCAGCTTTACGGGCCTTGAGCACCGCGAGTACATAATCACTTACCAAAAACTGTTCCATTTCCAAGCTTTCATGAAGTTTGTTATCTGAAAGACCTAAGAGGGCCACTCCGTTATTAACAATGAAAGGAGTCACATTGGATTTAGCAATAATACTATCTTCGTTTAAATTGACGACAGAGCTGTTGAGAAATTTCTGAGGGTATGATTCAAAAGAAATCTCTTGAAGATTCGCAATCACAAAATCTTCCAGTGAAAGATTAACGACATTTATACCTAGCCCAACTAGAGAATGTAAAATATCTTCATTTTCTTTTTTAGAAGCAAGCGGCTTTAAAATATGTCCGGTGTGGACAACAAAAGTTTTTTCACCAAATTCTTTTCTAATTTTTTCACTAGATTCGAGCTTATTTGTTAAATAAAGAGGAAAATTAAGTGAACTATCTTTAACTAGCCCTTCAGAAGCTGTCGAAATAGAAACTAAAGATTTCTTGGCAGATGAAGTCGAACAACTCGAAAGAGTCATTCCAAGAATTGCGATAAGACCAATTTTAAAAAGAAAATTAATGATCATTAAAAACTCTTAACCTTCGCAAGCTTTGTGTAAGCTTTAATAAGAGCGTCACCTAGTTGGTCGTAATATTCAAGCGGTGAATTGAGGCAAAGACTGATTCTGACCACTCCGCGGCCCACATCATCACTCACGCCCATGGCCTTGAGAACTTTTGAAGTGACAGGCATATTGTCTGAACACGCTGAAGAGGTCGTCACGAAAATATCGAGAGACTCAAGTTCAATTTGCACAGCCTGGCCGTGAATGCCTGGGTAAGAAATATAAGTCGTCGTGGCAAGTCTTGGAGTTTTTTCTCCAATGATCACCACGTCAGGAAAAGTAGCTTTAATCTTTTTTTCAAACTCTAATCTCTTCGCAGTTAATTGTGGAATGTTTTTAAATGATTCATTAATTGAATTTAAAGCGACGGCCAAAGTTTCATTTCCAATATAGTTTTGAGTCCCACCTCGATGTCCTTTTTCTTGTCCGCCTCCAATAATGAGCGGCTTAAGCGTCGTAGGATCTTTCACGAGTAAAATTCCAGTTCCCGTCATAGCACCAAGTTTATGACCAGAGCAAACGGCAAAATCAAAGTTTGATTCTTTGAAATTGAAAGGAGTTTTTCCAATGAATTGAGTGGTATCACAGAGGAATGGAATTTTATTACTGAGACATAAAGTGTTGATGTCTGAGTAAGGTTGAATAACGCCAGTTTCGTTATTGGCGGCCATAACAGAAACAAGAGCGATATTTTGACCGTGTTCTAAAATCCAAGTTTTGAGCATCTCAACATTAACCACACCATCGTGATTAACTGGAAGCGTTTTAACCACATACCCTTTTTCATCAGCATAGTAGTGGGCAGTATTAACGATTGCCGAGTGTTCAATACCAGAAATGATAATAATTTTTTTGGTGTTTTTATCGCAGCCTAAAAGACTGTGAAAGACAGTTGAGATTCCTTCAGTTGCACCAGAATTAAAAATGAGTTGATCAAAATCGGCACCTAAAACTTTTGCACAGACTGCGCGGGCATTTTCCATTCCCATCATAGTTTTTGCACCCAAGTAATGAATGGCATTCGGATTAGCAAAAGGTCCTTTTTCTAGTCTCTTGATAAGGTAATCTTTTACTGACGAGCAAAGTGGAGCACTTCCATTGTAGTCTGCATAAATCATAAGTCTCAAGCCTCTTACTTAATTGCAAGCATTCTATCGAGCGCTTTAAGTGATGAGCGCGCAACGTCTTCTGGAACACTAATAATATTTATGGGCTTATTGTCTTTGATCGCGCGGAAACTGGCAAGTAACCATCGTGGTCTTACGCGGTACATAGTAGTGCAAAGGCATTGATATGGTGAAAGAGAGATAATTTTTTTATCTGGATACGAAGCAGCAAGTCTATTCACAAGATTGATCTCTGTGCCAACGGCAAATTCACTTCCAGGAGGAGCTTTTTCAATTTTGTTAATAATATATGATGTTGACCCATTATCATCTGAAGCCCGTACAACATCAAAAGGACATTCGGGATGAACGATCACTGTCATCTTGGGATGCTTAGCTTTTATTGCTGTAACTTGCTCTTTCGTAAAGCCTTGGTGAACAGAACAAAATCCATACCAGAGAATAACTTTTGCTTTATTAATTTGAGCACTCGTCAAGCCGCCGTTTTGCATATTAGGATTATAAACAACCATGTCCTCAAGGGAAATACCCATTTTAAAACATGTATTGCGCCCTAAGTGTTGATCGGGAAAAAAAAGTAATTTCTCCCCTTGAGTAAGGGCCCAACTAATCACTTTTTCTGCATTAGAAGACGTGCAAATACTTCCACCATTATCACCGACAAAAGCTTTTAAAGTAGCTGTGCAATTAATATAAGTCACAGGAACAACTTTTGATTTTGTCGACTTTGAAATGAAAGACCAAGCTCGATCAATTTCACTTCTCTTTGCCATGTCGGCCATTGAGCATCCAGCTTTTAAATCTGGCAAAATAACTTTTTGATTTTTTTTGGTTAACATATCAGCTGTCTCGGCCATAAAATGCACACCACAAAAAATAATATATTCTTTATCGAGTTTGGCCGCTTCTCGAGCGAGCTGAAGAGAGTCTCCAGTGATATCAGCGAAGCTAATAACATCATCTTGTTGGTAGTGATGACCTAAAACAACCACGCGGTCTTTTAGCTCTTCTTTTATTTTCTTAAGCTCAACTAAAACCTGTTCGTCAGAAAGCTCAGTTTCCGAGATAGTAGGTTTGTAAACATCTTCATCTGTATCAGAAAATAAATCTAACATAATAAATCCTTAAACGACGGGGTATCCCGCGGCACTCCAGGCCAGTATTCCGCCTTCAACATTAACGAGGTCGCTGTAACCTTTCCCAAGAAGAAACATACAAGCATTCATGCTTCTTTTTCCACTTCTGCATTGTATGACAACTTTAGTATTTTTATCTGGAAGAGCTTCCTCGAATTTTTCTTGAAAGATTGAAAGTGGAACTAAAGTGGCTCCTTCAATATGACCTTCATCCCATTCTTCTTGTTCTCGGCAATCTATAAAAGCAATTTTGTCTTTTTTTACCAATGTTTCTTTGAGTTCATTCACTGTCATTTCTGTAATCATAAGGCGTAATCCCTTGCTTAAAAGTTATGGACAATTAATCTCTTAACTCAATAAAAATGTCTAGAAGTATTGGGTCTTGTCGATGGATTGTTTTGTGTGCAACTATAGGGAATTATTTTATTTTAGGAGAGAGATCTGTGTTAAAAGATTTTAAAGATTTTGCCATGAAAGGAAACGTTGTTGACTTGGCGGTAGGGGTGATTATCGGATCAGCTTTTGGCACTATCGTTAAGTCCTTAGTTGATGATATTATTATGCCTCCCATTGGAGCGATCTTAGGTAATGTTGATTTTTCAAATCTTTTTTTAGTGATCAAAGAAGGAGCGAAAGTTTCTGGGCCTTATGGAACTTTAGCTGAAGCCAATGCGGCAGGTGCGGTTTTATTAAAGTATGGGTCTTTTGCAAATACAGTAGTGAGTTTTGTCATTGTCGCTTTTTCAGTTTTTTTACTTATTAGACAACTTAATAAGTTTAAAAAAGAAGAGCCAGCGATATCAGCCGGCCCTTCAGATGAAGTGAAAATTTTAAGTGAGATCAGAGATCTCTTAAAAAAGTAATTACTGACAAACTTGAATTTTTGTACCGTAGTTACAAGAGTACTTAGTTTGAGTTTCTTTTAATGCTTTAAACTCAGCTTCAGCTTGGTTTCTCCCACGTGCACCAACGATGTACTTAGTATCGATCGTTCCATTTGAGGCCACACATCCAGCTACACAGTAATTGTTTTCAACAGTTGATCTGATTTCTTCAGTCTTGATAACGCTTGTACCGTAGTTACAAGAAAAATCCTTGTTAGTTTGGATTTGAGCATTTGATTCAGATTCAATTGGGAACATTCCCATTGCACTTGAAATATATCTCATGTCAGAAAGACCATTTGATGATTTACAAGCAGCGTAACTATAAAAACCTCTAGCTGGTCTTGGTGGGTTTCTCATGTCATCAAGTTGTCTACGTAGATCTTCAACTTGTCTTGATAAAGAAAAGTTTTCATCAGCAAGTCTTCTTGTATCACTAGAAAGTCTAAGATTTTCTTGAGATAATTTTGAATTATCTTCAGCTAAACGACCAGAGTCTCTTCTTGTCGAATCAAGATCTCTTCTTGTCATATCAAGTTCTCTCTTTGCATTGTCGAGATCTCTTCTTAACATTTCGTTTTCGCGCTCAGTTCTTCCTGGGTCTCTTCCCGGACCAGGAAATCCTGGGCCTGGACCCGGACGGCTGACTTGGCACTGGTTAAGTTGAAGTTTTAAATCGCTAATTGTTGTTTCAGCGTTCCCTAGAGTTTTCAAACATTGCATAAGATCCATTCTGTCTCCTGGACCTGGAAATCCTGGACCTGGACCGCCTGGACCTGGTCTATCGAAGTCACGAGCGAAAGCTCCTTGAAGTGTTAATACAGCTAATCCTAAAAGTAACATGTTTTTCATCGTAATCTCCTGTTTGAAGTGTGGTGAGGCACAATATCGAAAAGTCGAATACGAATATACAACTTCTGTAAAAATTATAGGAATCTAAAAAAAGTTAGTGCTGACAGGGGTAGGATTTAAAACTCACTCAGCTTCTTTGGGAGAGTTAAGATTAGAATTTGGTTCATTTTATCGTTTAAAGGAGTGAGACCAGTTTTAAAATCTGTGAGTCCAGCAATTTGGAAATCATTATCAGATGTCACTGCAATCGTATGCTCATCAATGATTGCTAGTCCTTCAACTTTTTCCTGGTCTTTAAAGCTTGTTTGATCGAGGCTTGCTACAAATACCTTAGAGACGATTTGGTCTGATTCACCCAGAGTGATTTTAAAGATATCTTTTTGACTTTTTAATCCCACTTCGCCATTTTGTTCAATAACAAGAATATGCTGAGAGTCTATGGCAGCAACATCACCAATTTTACTGTTTCCTTTTTTGAAGGGATAAAAGTACTCAGCCCTAGTTTTCATGGAATCAAGATCGACTTCAGCAATTCTTGCAAACTCTTCGCTTGGAAGTGGACTTTGTAAAAAACCAAAAAGTTTTTGACCTATTTTAGTGATTCCTTCAAAACCTCTATTTAATTTTCTATCAGAATAGAGTTTGGGAAGTTCAGATCCTGGAGTCAGTCTTCTTTTCATTGCTCCAGTTGAATCAAAATGGACGAGAGAGGGAGCGTATTCGTCGGCAACCCAAAAGCCGTTTTCTTCATCGACGACTAAACCTTCGCTATCAAGTCCCATGGGATCTAATGAGTATAAAATTCCAAAGACATCAATCGGATTTTCTTCGACTCTCGAGTTTGGTAGACCAGAAAGAGGCTTCCCATCCATTTTTTTCAACTCAATTTTTGAAACAACTGAAAGTTCCATGGTTTTAGGGTCGGCTTTAAGTGTGACAATGATTGGTGAAAAGGTTGGGAGCAAAAATGGTTTTTCATTACCTTTTGACCATCCATTAGGTCCTCGGTCTGTGATGGCCTGAAAATAATAAGCACCACCTTTTTTCTCTTGATAGTGAAGTCCTGAAAATCCTCCCATGAACAACTTTTGATTGGAAAAGGTCTCACCAATAAAAGGTGCATCTTTCATGGTGAAAAGCATAGGCTCAGATTGCTTACTTTTATTGGAGCTTGCACATGAAGCGAGTGTCACTAGAGTCATTAGGATAGTGAAAACTTGAAATGCTTGCTTCATTTTGTGCTCGTTAAAGTATGTGTACAAAAAATTAATTAATGTAAATAACGATATATGAAAGGATCTCTTTTTAAAAGCGATCTGTGATGATGAGAATTTGACCCTCGCCCCTATGATTATTGATAGGGGCATTTTTTCTTTGACATCTTATTGCATTACATTCAAAATTTTCCTTGAGTGTTATATAAAAAACAGGAGTGATTCATGGAAGTTATCACGATCGGCAATAACAAGGGTGGCGTTGGTAAAACAATGCAGTGCTATCAACTAGCTTGTTACTTGGCGAACAAAGGTCATAAAGTTCTCGTTATCGATCTCGATTCTCAAGCAAATCTCAGTTCAACATTTGGGGTACAAATTCAAAGAACACTAGTTCCAGAGTGGCTCATTGGCGACGTTGGAATTGAAGATGTAATCGTGTCTCCAGAAATGACAGGCAAGCTTTATAAAAATATTAAACTTATTCCGGCAAGCCGCCACCTTTCTAATCTTTCGAAACTTCTTATTTTATCAGAAGGCGAAATTAGAAAAGAAGCAGGAAGAAAAGAACGTTTACTCCGAAAAAGACTTCAAGATGCGAAACTTGATTTCGATTACGTTGTTATAGACACACCACCGATGCTCGGTGACGAACTGATTATGTCGCTTGTAGCTTCTAATAGAGTTCTTATTCCTACTCAAGCCCAAGATTATTCAATCGACGGTCTTGAAGAGTTGATGGACACATTCGAAATTATCAAAGAAACAGAAAACCCAACGCTCGAGTTTTCGATTATCCCTTCTATGGTTAACCCAAGAAGAAAAATTGAAAAAGTGAGAATGGAAGAGCTGTCTCAGTCATTTAACATCACTCCAATGGTGAGAAACATGGTTCAATTGCAAGAGTCAATATCGTTAAGAAGACCTGTTTGCATTATGGGAGCAAAGTCTGCTGGACGTCGCGACTATGATGAACTTTGGAAGTCGTTAAATTTATAATTTTAAATATTTAGTATCCAAAGGGATGTGGAGAATAAAATATGTCTAAGACATTTGCTGCCCGTGTATCAAAGAAAGAAAGAATAACAATCGATCTTGCCGAAAAAGTAGGACGTGAAGTTTTTAAAGTTTCTGACGACCGTTTACTTCAGGGGGCTAAGCTTACTGAAATTCAAATGAAAGAAATTGTCGTTAAAGAACAGGTAAGAACTAAGTTCAATGATGATTCAATAAAAGATTTAGCCAAGAACATTGAACTTAACGGTTTGATTCAGCCACTTGTTTTACACCAAGATAAAAATGGTCGCTTCCGACTTATATGCGGAGAGAGACGTTTTAGGGCCCTTTCGTTTAATAAAGCTGTAAGTGCTCCTTGTTTTGTTTTAGAAAATAAAACAGAAGAAGAGTTAATGGCGATTCAATTCTCTGAAAACTCTTCAAGAGAAGAATTGCATTATGTAGATAAAGCAGATGGGATTTTAAATTACCAAATTGCCACAGAGGCCAGTGAAAGAAAAATTCAAGCGGCCCTTGGAATTTCAAAATCGGAAGTGCACCGCTCACTTTTGATTGCTAAAATGCCAAAAAATCTTAAAGAAGCTGCCAAAAAATATGATATTGAAAAATATGTATTACTTGAATGGGATGCTCTAATGAAGGGACCTTTAAAGTCTGATGTGGAAAAAAAGATACTCGATGGGAAAATTACCAAAAGAGCAGAGCTCGCGAGTCTTATTAGTTCGGGCGGTTTACTAAAAGCTGGCAAAAAAGCCGCAGACAAACCTATTTTGCCTAAAGGATTGAGTGCCAATGCGTTTTTAAAGGCCATGAATTCAAAATCAAAAGATCTCAATCTTGATAAAAAAACTCAGGATTTATTGAGAACCCTAGTTGAAGAAACCAAAGAAATGATGGATCAATAAATAGCTTTAATTGTGGAAAATGCATTGTTAATTTTCCACAATTTTTCTAACTTCTTGGGTAAAAGCTGCCCGCCTAATTTTCACTGTGCGGCTTCCGTTAAATTGTGCGAAAATTTACTTTATGTCCAAGGTGAATTTCAAATTTAACATCTTACTATTTGCACTCTTTTTCTTAAGTGCCTGTGCAACGAATAAGTTTCCAAATCAACTACCAACTCAGTCACAAGAACTAAATTACGAACGCTCCATTGCCTCAACAGCTGAACTCAGTTGCGTTGATCTCACTAAAACATTTTTTCTCAAAAATAAACATAATGTTTCAATTCCAACTCCTACATTTACTCGCTACTACGATGACCTAAACGATACTTTGAGTGGAAATTTGGCAACTGTTTTTAGAAGTGAATGGAAGGCTAAAGAAGATTACGATTTAGGCTCACAGTATCTGACTGACATGTTGAATGCTTTTGGTGGAGGAATGCTTGTTAAAGAATTCTCTAACCTCAAAGGCAAACAATTTATTGATAGAGTTGTGGATCGCATGAGAGAAATTTATAAGATTGGTAAAGTGGCCATGCGAGATCCCCCAGCACCAAAAGGCAGTAACGATAGAACGTTTACTTATTACACAAAAGCTCTAGCTGATGGCACAGGGGCAAAGCACCAAGTGCGACTAAGAACTTATTTAAGAGAGATAGAGCCAAGAAAAATGGAAACAGGTTTAGTGATCCCTGGCTATCATAATGGCAAATACATTGAAGTGACAAAAGTAGGGCCAGGACAATATAAGTATGTAGTTGCTTCGAGTTATTCAGCTGAAACAAAAAGTTATTCCTCTGATATGGTTGAGCAGGTTTTGAGTCTTGAGCAGCTAAGACTCAAGATTAATGACAAACTGACATTCTATGCTTATCCCCATGCTAAAAATTTCAAACTAGAGATTAAGACAAGACCTCACGATGAAGTGAGTAATGCTTTATTTGAAAAACTTCTCGGAAAAAATTATGTACAAAAACTGAGTGTCGATATCAATCCCAAAGATATTTCATTGCTATTTAAGGACAATAAAACAGCAGACCAAGAGGCCATGCGCCTAAAGCTTAACGAATTAAAAGATAGAGCTAGCCGAAATCCTAAAAATGCAACTGATAGAATGAATGCGGTCTTTAATTTGTTATTTGATTCTAATGATCTCGATCCAGATTTTTTTGTTGCTCAAGGAGCGACCGAATATAAAAGACATGCTTTTGAACTAGAGCTTCCTGATCAAATCGACGGTAGTCCAGTGAGGATACAAACGACATTTGATTATGATATGGGTGTCAGGCAAAATTATGATGGACAAGGAAATTTCTTAGATCCGATTGCCTCTTTAGTTAATCCACTACTAAAACCAAAGAGTGTTGAAGAAGACTTGCATATAGAACTTAAAATTCCCAAGGCCCTGGTTGAAAGAACTGTTAAAGAAAAAGTCTCGGATGCCTTGATGTCTATTTTGAGAATTTTTAATTCTCACCAAGTGACTAATAAAGGAAAATTCAAACACATTTCCAATCAAGCTGATCTCTTAGAATAAAGCTACCCCACATTGCATTTATTATGTGGAGTAGCTATAACAAATTATTAAATTAAAGCGGAAGCCACTCAAAACCTTTAGCTTCTGAACGAAGATGACCTAGTCCTGGAAAGGCAATGTGAGTTGCTCCAACGATGTAACCTTCTTTAGCAGCTTCTTTAAACATTTTTAAGCGTTCTGCAAAGGCTTCTACCGAATTACTGTCAAAGGC
>JAYSPR010000212.1:0-1490 GCA_043721975.1 Bacteriovoracaceae bacterium | reverse complement strand
CATAGCAAGCTTAATAATGTCCGCTGCGGTCCCTTGAATAGGACTATTGATGGCCATGCGTTCAGCTTGAGCCTTTATGGTGCGGTTTTGAGAGTGAATATCCGGAAGAAATCTTTTTCGACCGTGAAAAGTTTCAGCAAAACCAGTTTGCTCTGCTTTATCTTTGAGTGTGTCTAAAAAAGTTTTAATGGAACTAAAGCGAGAAAAATATTTATCAATATATTGTTTTGCTTCAGTGCGGGAGATTTTAAGAGTTGAGGCCAGACCAAATGATGATTGTCCGTACATCAAACCAAAGTTAACAGTTTTTGCCATAGACCTGTCATTTTTAGTCACTTGAGTCAATGGTATATCGAGAACCTCTGAAGCCGTTTGAGCGTGAATGTCTATATCATCTTGAAATGATTTTAACATCGTAGGATCTTCAGCAAAATGAGCAAGGAGACGCAATTCAACTTGAGAGTAATCGGCAGATAATAAAATTCGCCCCGGTTTAGCGATAAAAGCTTTTCGAACTTTTTCTCCCATAGGACTTCTAACAGGTATGTTTTGTAAGTTTGGATTAGTCGAAGAGAGTCTGCCTGTCTGGGCCACGATTAAATTGTAATTGGTATGAATGCGTTTTGAGTGCTGATTAACGAGTTCAGGAAGCGCTTTAACATAAGTCGAGAGAATTTTTCCGTACTCTCTGTAAGTTAAAAGCATTCCTGGAATCTCACTAATGTTCATTCCTTCTAGTTCTTCTAAAACTTCGGCATCAGTTGAGTAGCCTGTTTTCATTTTTTTAATCGGTGGAAGATTGAGTTTTTCAAATAAAAGTACACCGACTTGTTTAGGTGAATTGAGATTAATTTCTTCACCGGCGATTTTAAAAATCTCCGTTTCACATTTTTTTATCTCAAGGGATAACTCGACTTCGAATTCGCGAAGAAAATTCACGTTTAACGAAATCCCTTCCTTTTCCATTTGGGCCAGTACGGGAATAATTTTTAGATCTATAGTACGGTAAATATCAAGAAGATTGAGATGCTTCATTTTAGCTTTAAATAATTCTGCTAGTGACAATAGAGCCTGCGCTCTTTCTGCGTTGGCGAGGTGTTCATCTGCACTTAATTCTAGCTGTAGAAATTCTTTCGCGAGTAGATCTAAGTCATGTCTGGTGCTGGTATTAATATTAAAATGAGCAAGTCCAATATCAAAGAAGAGTGATGTGTAGCCAATTTGATTAATGATCGAATGAACATAATCTTTTTTAATATTCTCCCCAATGATTTCTAAACTTGGAGTGTTCCAAATTTTCTTGATGGCCAAATCAGAAAGATTCGAATCAATTGAATAAATTGTTCCCAATTCCGAGGCAAAATAAAGTCGAGTTATTTTTCTAGCGTAAATATCTTCTGAATCATAAAGTGAATGAAGTGCAAGCTCGGTTTTTGAGACAACTTGATTCATAATTTCTTCAAAATTATTCTCATCAACTTCAATTAAAT
>JAYSPR010000211.1:0-2675 GCA_043721975.1 Bacteriovoracaceae bacterium | reverse complement strand
CGACTTTTTTAGCAGCGTCACCAAGATCTCCGGCCGCTGTGATAGCAAGACCAGATTCACTTAAAATTTTCTTTCCTAATTCAACGTTTGTTCCTTCGAGGCGAACAACTAGAGGAACTTGTAACGAAACAGCTTTTGCAGCGGCAATAACACCTTCTGCAATAATGTCACACTTCATGATTCCACCAAAAATATTAACCAGAATTGCTTTAACATTTGGATCAGATAAAATAATTCTAAAAGCTTTTTCTACTGCTTCTTTCGTTGCTCCACCGCCTACATCTAGAAAATTCGCTGCATTTCCACCGTGAAGTTTAATGATGTCTAATGTTGCCATCGCAAGACCAGCACCGTTTACGAGGCATCCGATGTTTCCATCGAGCTCGATATAAGAAAGTCCATGCTTTGAAGCTTCAACTTCTTTTTCAGATTCTTCGGTGAAGTCTCTGTAAGCCGCGATTTCAGGATGTCTAAAAAGAGCGTTCTCATCAAAATTTAATTTAGCATCCAAAGCAATAATAGCACCGTCAGCAGTTAAAACGAGTGGATTAATTTCCGCGATAGAACAGTCTGATTGAGTGTAAAGATTATAAAGACCTTGGTAGAATTTATCGGCTTCTTTTGCTTGAGCCGCATCCAATCCAAGAGCGTTTGATAATTTTCTTCCAATGTAAGGCTGAAATCCAGTTGAAGGATCAACTGAAACTTTCACGATAGCTTCTGGATTTTTGTGAGCAATTTCTTCAATCTCTACTCCACCTTCACGAGAGGCCATGAAAGTGACTTTAGAATTATTTCTATCGAGAACGATTCCCAAATAAAATTCCGATTTAATGTTACAGCCTTCTTCGATTAAAAGTGTATTCACTTTTTTTCCTTCAGGACCAGTTTGGTGAGTGACTAGTGTTGCTCCCAAAATTTCGCTGGCATATTTTTTCACTTCGTCTAGAGATTTTGCAAGCTTTACGCCTCCAGCTTTCCCTCTTCCACCCGCGTGAATTTGAGCTTTAACAACCCAAATATTTCCTCCAAGTTTTTTAGCTCCTTCCACAGCTTCGTCTACAGATTTTGCGACAGCACCGTTTAAAACTTTAATACCAAATTTGCGCATCAATTCTTTCGCTTGATACTCATGGACGTTCATAGCTTCTCCTAATTCAAGAGTTGTGATGTATAAGATTCATAAAGATGGAACGCCATCATCTTAATGCCACGGGTGATCTCCTTAAAGGAACATCGCCCAAAATAGCTAAAATAATTAAAAAAAAGTCTAAGGAATATGCGCTTTAATCTTTTTTCATTCAAAATAGTCAATCTCAAAAGTTTAGGTCAAAATACAGTCTATGAAAAATGAAACAAAACAATATTTTTGCCTCGAACCGGCCCGTTTTAAACTTGATGGCGGCGCTATGTTTGGAATTATACCCAAGCCTTTGTGGAGCAAAGTTCATCCGGCCGACGAACAAAATAGAATAGAACTCGCCCTGAGACTTATTCTCATAAAAGACCAAAAAAATAAAAAAAATATTCTTATTGATACTGGCATTGGCGATTACCACGGTGAAAAATTCGATGCTCGCTTTGGGATTTTGGGCCCAGGCTCACCACTAGAATTAGCCCTTAAAGAAGCTGATTTATTGCCGACTGATATCACAGATCTAATTATTTCACATTTACACTTTGATCACGTTGGTGGCATTGGAAAATCACTTAATGGACAAATGATTCCGGTGTTACCAAACGCGATAATTCATCTTCATCAAAAACATTATGAGTATTCCAAAAATCCAACCGAAAGAGATACAGGATCTTTTCAAATTGAATATTTTGAACCTGTATTAGAGTGGTATCTCGAGCGAAAACAAGTACATTTCGTAGACGGGATGGAGGGCGACATTCTTCCAGGTATAAAATTTAAATGCTCTATGGGACACACCCCTTACTTACTCCATGCCTATGATGAAAAATTTATTTATATGGCCGACCTTATTCCGACATCAAACCACGTTCATATCCCGTGGGTGATGGGTTACGACATCTCGCCTGGTGTGACCACTCAAGATAAAAAACATTTTTTATCTTTTATTAAAGATCATGCACTCACTATGATTTTTGAACACGACCCTCTGTACTATGGGTCGACCATTAAAGAAAATGACAAAAAAGATTTTATTTGTGATCAAAAACATCCAGGTTTGAACTCACCAGTTTACTCAATTTTTTAAATCACTCAAACCAACCCACGATATTGGTCGGATAATAAATAATATAAAACATATTTAGATAAAATATTTATTATTGACTATAATATATCATTAGACTTTCATATCGAGGAAAACTGCATGACCTTAATCAATAATTATGAAAATCATGAAATTGAACTTCAAATCACAATGAGAGTTCTCATTAATGATAAATTCTTTTCTTCAAAAATTGAAGAACATGAATTAAGTATTATTGAAATTTCTGAAACACACCTAGTTGTTTCAGTAGCTGATAAAAATTTTGCCTCCGGCCAAAATGTAGAAATTTCTTTGAATATTATTGAAAATCCTCAAAGTAAATTCAGTATAAAATTTATAACTTTAATTTCAGATGTCCAGGCCGCAGAGGACAATCATTCGAATTTAAAATTAAAATTAAAACTAAAAATTGATAATGCCTTAACACCTAAG
>JAYSPR010000210.1:0-17938 GCA_043721975.1 Bacteriovoracaceae bacterium | reverse complement strand
GACAAGTGCCGCTCTAATGTCAGCAGGCTTAGTTGATTTTGCTCTCTTGAGAGCATCAGCAATAATTCCAACAGAGTCATATCCTAAAGCAGCGAAGCTTCCTGGTTTTTCACCATAAGTTAATTCATATTCCTTAACGAAATCTTGAACGACTTTAGATTTATCATCTGGAGCAAAGTGGTTAGAGATGTATGAACCCTTAACAGCTTCACCAGCGATTTCAAAAAGTTTTGGAGAATCCCAACCGTCTCCACCTAAAAATGGAGCTGTAATTCCCAGAGCGCGCGCTTGTTTAATGATCAGACCAACTTCAACATAGTAACCAGGAATAAAAATAAATTCTGGGTTTGCTCTTTTAACTTTTCTTAAAAGTGATTGGAAATCTGTATCTTTGGCAGCGTAAGTTAATTCTTCAGTTGAAACAATTTTTCCACCAATTTTTACAAACTGATCAGTAAAAGATTTTGCGAGTCCCTTTGAATAATCAGAAGTATTCTCGACTAATACAAGACCTTTGGTTTTTTTCAAAGTTTCAACAGCGAATTTCGCCATAACGACACCTTGAAAATCATCAGTAAAACAAGCGCGAGTAATATAATCACCAACCATTGTTACTTTGGCGTTAGTTGCTGTCGGAGTGATAAAAGGAATTTTAGCTTCTTGAACGATAGGAGCGGAAGCCAGGGCAAGAGAAGATGTCGGAGCTCCAATCATGACAGAAACTTTATCGACACTGAGGAGTTTTCTGGTGGCATTCGTTGATTCAATGGCCTCGGACTTATCGTCTTCAACGATGATATCAAATTTGATCCCTTTAGCTTTTTGTAGTTTTTTATAAGCAAGCTTAATTCCGTTGACGTTTTCCTGGCCAAAAGTGGCAGTTGCCCCAGTCATAGGTGAAACGACGCCAACCTTTATATTAGCTGCTGAAGCCGTCGCAGAAAGACTTAGAAGCGTTAATATTGCCAAAAATTTATGCGGCATGAGATTCAATTTCATTATGGACTCCTTTCTAAAATGAAGATGTTAAACCTGTTCTTTAAAAATAAATAACAGTGATAACAGTAACATGTGAAATCATGATGTAAAGCAGTTTACTCGGAATTTATTGAGGGGACTTAAGTGGCTAAAAATTCTCTATTTTTAGACAGTCTTAAACACTTTTATACTGTTTTAAATTCGAGGCAGGGTTCCTGCTTATTACAATTTTGCTATGAATAATTGGACTAATGGCAAGATTGCCGCTTAAATTTTTTATTTGATATATTCAACTTCTAGCATTTTTTCAAATTTACATTTTTTACTAAATTTCATTTTAAAGTAATTATAGCCAGCTCTCGCACCAATGTAGACCACCAGCTTGCCTTCGTCTAATTCTGTCGGATGGGCCGTAGACATTAAAGACTTGGGCAAATTGGCTTTTTCTACTGAGAGTTTAATCGCGTAGTCTTCAGCCTCTTTTTGGCAAGGGATTTTGGCCGCTTGTGACTTTGCGATAAAAAAAGTGAGTAATAAAGTCGTGATAAGCTTTTTCATGCCTCATTCTACATCAACTTAAATTTATTTCGGTGCTGTTTGAGCTTCTTCTTCAGATCTTGAAGTTGGATCATCATAAATAATTTCTTTAGGTGTTCTTTTTCCTTGATTGACTTCTTTGTCTTTGACGAGCTCTTTGACAACAGGGGATACACGTAGACATAAGGGTTTATATCCTGCTTGATAAAGTTTTTGAATTCGGTTGCAAAAACAATCATAATAAACTTCGAGAGCTAATTCCTGTGGAGCTGTGAAGGGTTTGGCCCAAACAATCGAATCACGTTCAGACAATTTAGCAAAAATGACTGCACTACCATTGTGGTTAGATGCATATTGATAGGTTGAATATTTTTTATCTTCATTGGCTTTATTCATAGAAAAATCGATAAGACGGTTCTTGGTGTCGCATTTATAATTTGCAAAGTACCTTGTCATCATTTTAGTAGATTCATCTGGAGTATAGAGTCTTCTTTTTTTTTCAATTTTTTTGATACTAGTATTAGCTCCTGTTGTTTTAGGTCCACTAGTCTCTTCTATGTAAAATCCTTCAGGTCCTCTGCCAGGAATTCCTTTTTTACCACCAGTGGTTTGCCATTTATCAACAATTTCATCCTTGGTATAAACGGCACCATCATACAGTTTTTTTGTGAAGCCACCCCATTCATAATTATCCCCAATACCCGCTTGAATATTAAGTGAATATAAATTTGCTAGAATTAAAATAAATGATTTCATTATTGATGAACCTCTTAAGGTCCTTTCGGCATTAGAATAAATTAATTTAATTTGTCCCTTTTAATCCGGGAATCGTTACAAATACAACCTGGAGTGTTTTTGTCTGGTAACTTGAGAGTATTAATAGATTAGAATTTTTTCTCTTTGTTTTTGATAAGTCTCATATCCTTGGGTCTCAATCTTATAAAGTTCCTCAAGTGGGCCAAGCTTTTCAACCCAAAGTCTTACTTCATCAGTCCCATTAATAAGATCAATGGCCAGTTTATGAAACTCATACTCGTAAGGTTTATTATGAAATTCGAATTTTTCCCCCAGCTCTCTTTTAAATTCGCGACAAAGCATTTGTGAAATCGTCCACGATTTAAATTGGGAGTTAACAGTAGGATGGATGTGAACACCACCACAGTTTTGGCCTTGGTGTTTTTGAAAAGTTGGAAGAAAAATAATAGGCCTTAAATTATATCCTTCAATAAGTCCTTCTGATTGAAATCGTTTCATGACATTTTCAGTAAAACTAAAAGATTCAATACCAGGAAATCCTGCGACTTCTAAGGCCCTCGTTGTCCCACGGCCTTCGCTAATATTAGTCCCTTCAAATAAAACAGTGCCGGCAAAAGTAATAGCACTTTCCATCGTCGAAAGATTTGGTGAAGGAAGAACCCACGGTAACTTGGTGTCGCAAAAATACATTTCGCGTTTCCAGTTTTTCATGGTGATGACTTCAAGTTGACAATCTGTCTTTAAAATTTTTTGGCCAAATAATCCCACTTCACCCATGGTTAAAGCGTGTCGTTGAGGGATGGGGTAACGTCCGACGAAAGATTCGTAACCAGGCTTTAAAATGGTTCCTTCCATCATAAGCCCACCCACTGGATTAGGTCTATCGAGCACCACGAGTTTGATATCGCGCTTTACACATTTTTCCATGATGAGAGAAAGAGTAGAAATATAAGTATAAACCCTGGTCCCCACATCTTGAAGATCGATAATCAAAGTGTCTAGGCCTTCGAGCATTTCATCACTAGGCGAACGAGTTTCCGAATAAAGTGAGTAGACGGGAATTTTAAAATAAGGGTGAGTGTAGTGTGTGGTTTCCACCATATTGTCTTGGACGTCAGTGACAAAGCCGTGCTGTGGTCCAAAAAGTTTTTTAAGTCTTGGCCCAAAAAGTTTTTGAAGGAGGATAACTCCTGTATTAAATTGTGAATCAATAGAGGCACTATGACAGAGGTATCCGATGTTGCCTTTAATTGTTTCTTGAAGGGATTTTTCGGCAATTAAACGTTCTAGTCCAGTGATAACTTTTGTCATGATGGCCTCAATTTAAGTTCATAGATTCCTGTAAGCTTTATTTACAAGACACTATTATTTTGGAGGCCACTAGAATTTTTGTAAAGCTAAAAAAGACCATTAATCGGCAAAGCTTTAGCGTCTTCACGACCTAAATTGCCAAGTTGAAACTCATCTTCGATCATTTTTAAAAGACTAATATGATTGGCCTCTTGAGGGATCAGGGCCCCTTTGATGACATTTTTTCCAATTACCGCAGTATAAATTTGGTTGCGAGTCGGATGCTTTGTTGCCTCATCAAATGTTAAGATGAAAAGAGTGTCGCCCAGTTTACTTGGATCACTTAAAAGTGCTCCAAATGTTGATTGTAACCAAACGCCTGCCACGGCCAGACTTGAATCATGTCCGTCATCAATGAGATCGGGAACAAAAATTGAAAAATTTGGAAGGCTATCATTTTTAAAATCACTAAAAAAATTCTGAGCTTTTTCAATATTGAGACAGCGACTCGAATTAGTTGAAACATTTTTAAAACTTAAAAAAGGAACATGCTTTCTGGCATATCGACCGGCACTCTTTCCGGTGAAGCAATTTCCTGGATAGTTTTCAGCATACGCCTTAAAGGTTAAATTGTGCTCTTCGAGTAAGTCACCTAAGTGCTTGCCATCTAGATCAATATTTTCATCATTTTTTACATTCATGGTAGAGCCGGCAATCATGGAAATATAGTTGCCTTGAGAAGGGTGGGTTTCTGCCAAAAAGTTGGTGAATAGGGCGCCATTCGCCGCTAGATTCTTGAAGATGGGATTTTTTATGGCGTCATTATAGTTAGTGTTTTCAAAAACAATTACGACCACTTTTTTAAAGTGAGGGCCGCTTAAAGCGTAGGCATTTGGAAAAGTAAGTAGAAGTAGACATTGAAGAGTGAAGCCAATTAAATTTTTCATGAAAGTAAGATAAGAAAAAAGGCAGAGAAATCCAAGTTAATTTTTTTTAATAACAAAAATGAAGAAAAAACTAAGTCCTCCAATTAAGGAGGATTTAGTTTCTTCTTATTTATAAAAGATTAATACTTTTTGCCAGAAATGCTTGTAAGAAGAAATTCATAGGCCGATTTTTTTGGACCAGTCATTCCGAATAAAGCTTTAAGCTTTTTTGAGTCTTTATTAAAAAGATCTGTGAGAGTTGTTAGTTCTCCGCTTGATTTCGGTCCAATATCTTTAAAGGCATTTTTAGCATTTAAAATTTTTCCCGGAATTGTTGCTGATGGATCTGTTCTGTAAGTATTTCCAGTACCTTCTTTAATTCTATCAACTTCAGCACTATTGGCGCTTACGATTTTATTTCTCACTTCTTCTAGGCGCGATTCAGGACTTTTTCCTGCCGGAACAAAGCCTTTTTCATTGATGAGTTTTACGTAGTAAGAAGCAAGACTAACCATTTGATCGGCCACCATCATTGTCTGAGCACTTTTAGCAAAGACAACATTATTGTACTTAACTAAAATTTCTGATTTATGTCCTTTTTCAATCCAAGTAATAGGATCTTGGTTTTGGAAATCGAGGGAATAATTTCTCACTTCACCTGGTTTCATGGCCTCAGCAATAATCGTTTTTCTCACAACTCCATCAATTAAAAGTTCCAGAGAAATTGTTCCGTTAAGGGCAACAGTCGCAATGTTCGTGATAGTTAAAGAAAAAATTCCAGTGCCATCGATTTCAGAAAGATTACTTTTTACATTTTGCAACTGAATAGGGCGCTTAATTTGTTGCATGAGGTTTTCTTGCAGTCCATTGACCACAAGAACGTAGCGAGCATCTGAACCATTGTCTAAAGTATTTAAAACATCTCCTATGCGTGGTGATGTTATAACTTTTGAAGAAATAGGATTGATTGAATCAGTCAGTTTTTTTGCATCTTGAACATCACCTTGGAGAGTGTATTCAAGTGGGCTAGAAACACCACCGTAATTGGTTACTTTAAACTTTGCTGATAACTCTTCACCTGGTTGGATGACACCGTCGTCTTCTAGGCCCACAACATTTTGAAAGTTGAGAGATAAAATCGCATTGTTTTTGTAATAGTTATAAGTTTGCAGGTGAGCATCACCAAAAGTCTTAGCAAAATTTAAATCGTAAGCGTCTTCTGACTTGGCAATATAGTTGCGATTGAAGGCAAGTGACATACCTTTGTAATAAGCAATTTCGGTTCCTATTTCTAATCCTAAGTCTTCACCATCTTCTTGGCCATTATCAATTGATCTCCAGTACTCTCTTGAATAAGCATCTTGAGCGTAAGTATTGTAGGCAGCAATAAAGGCTTCTTTGAAAATGGCCTGGTAGTCAACATAAGGTTTAACTGGCTCTACAGCAGTTGGATTCACAGGCGCAACAACTGGCACTTCGGCAACAGGAGGTTGAACGACTGGTGGTTGAGGAGGAGTTCCCCCTGGACGACCTTGACCTTGTCCGCCTTGGCCACCTTGTCCTGGAGGTCTTGCCGGTCTATTATTTTCGTCAGCTGGTAATCTCGTAAGTGTTTCTGCTGATGAATTATTAAGTGTAAGTGACTTAAGATCGTTATATCTTCTTTGAGCACCAGGAATTCTTTGAATGTAGTATTCAAACATTTTTGGTCCATTGACCCACTCATCTTGGTTGTGATTGTAAACACCATCATTAGACCAAAGATCGCGGCTGTTTCTTTCGCGCCAATCTGAGCCACCACCGTAAACTCTGTCGTAAGAATCATAAAACTTCATTCGTCCAAAACGATCTCGTTTTAAAATGTCATTCACAGTTGGAATAGGGGCAATGAACCTAGCGTAAGCATTTTGAGTCGGTGAAAAATTAGTTGGAGGTAATTTATAGTCAAGCGAAGGCATGACCTTAGTGTCTACAGCACGATAAAATTTACTTTTTGCTTCACTGGTCCCGAGAGATGCACCATCTGTTGAACCAGCAGTACGACCTTCGTCTGTGGCCCGGTACATTTCATTATCGAGTATTCCAACATTGCCTTCACCACGTCTCATTTCTTCAGGAGAATTTTGATAAAAATAAGCCGATTGGTTTAGGCCCCAGGCAAAGCCTCGCATATAACCATCTTCTCTTCCGTGATTTCCTGCAATAGACACGGCCATTTTTGCACCGTCTTCTGCACCCGCTGCACAGGCCAAGGCATGCTTAGCTGTTTCGTTAATATATTTTTGGCAAAAGTTAGTATTTGTTGGACGTCTCTCCCATTGATCTCTTCTAAATGGAGGTTGAGGGCCGTCGTATTTTCCTCTAAAATCAGGACGTCTTCGGCCGCGAACTTCTGCAATCGCGCGGCTTACTTCAGGAATTTGTTCTTTAAACTGCGCAATTTCCATTACTGGCGGCGCCACAGGCGTGTGTGTACATCCAGCTAAAAGTGATGCGATGATTAAGGGAGTGGCAAGGGGAGTAAAAAAGGATCGTTTCATTTCAAAACCTCTTCTTGAAGTTAAGTAGCGTTTATAAAAGATAGCAAAGATACAAACAAAGCAACCTTTATTGTAAATGCGAAGTTAATTTTAATACACTAGAAATATTTACTAAATTTAGTTCCTGTCATTTATTATTAGAAGACATCACTCATTAAACTAGTTAAATTAATGACTCACAAGTTAAGATTTACTAAATATAAGATGATTAATAATGGACTAAAAAAGGTGGTAATCAATGAAGCAATATCACGATTTAATGAATCATGTGTTACTTAATGGAACTAAAAAAGAAGACCGCACTGGCACAGGTACACTTTCGGTATTTGGCCACCAATCAAGATATAATTTAGCTGAAGGCTTCCCACTGGTCACAACCAAAAAACTTCACTTAAAATCTATTATTCATGAGCTTTTATGGTTTCTCCAAGGTGAGACCAATATAAAATACTTAAAAGATAATGGAGTTTCTATATGGGATGAGTGGGCCGATGAAGATGGAAATTTAGGTCCGGTCTACGGCTCTCAATGGAGAAGTTGGCAAGGAGCTAACGGTGAGACCATTGATCAAATTACAAGTGTTATTAATCAAATTAAAAAAAATCCAGATTCAAGAAGACTGATTGTTTCAGCTTGGAATGTGGCCGAAATTGAAAAGATGGCATTGCCACCTTGTCATGCTTTTTTTCAATTTTATGTTGCTGAAGGAAAGTTATCTTGCCAACTTTATCAACGTTCTGCCGATATTTTTTTAGGTGTGCCTTTTAATATTTCTTCTTATGCTCTTCTAACTATGATGATTGCCCAAGTGACGGGACTAGGTCATGGTGATTTTATCCATACGATTGGAGATGCTCACCTATATTTAAATCACCTGGATCAAGCGAAGTTACAATTGACTCGTGATTTTAGAATGCTGCCACAAATGAAAATAAATGCAGAAGTTAAAAATATTTTTGATTTCAAGTTTGAGGACTTTAAGTTGGAAGGCTACGATCCTCATCCAACGATTAAAGCTCCCATCGCTATTTAAGGACACTCTTTATGTTTGTTTCGATGATTGCCGCCACTGGACCCAACGGCGAAATTGGCCTAGCTAATAAACTTCTTTGGCACTTGCCAGAAGATTTACTCAATTTCAAAAAAATCACCACGGGCAAAATGATTGTCATGGGAAGAAAAACTTTTGAATCCATCGGAAAGCCTCTCCCGAAACGAACGAATATTGTCATTACCAGAGACACAGATTTTCATCCTCCAGGTGTTATTGTTGTCCATGATCCTATGATGGTTTTTGATCTGGCCTTAGAAACAGAAGATGAGTTAAAAATTTCTGATATGGAAATGGTGATCATTGGTGGTGGGGAAGTTTATAATTTCTTTCTTTCTTATGCCCAAAGATTATATTTAACGAATGTCCCTTATGAAGGCGCCGCTGATGCATACTTCCCAAAAATTAATTTCAACGACTGGGAAGTTAAATCAACGGAAGTATTCCCCCAATTTACTTTTAAAATACTTGAGAGAGTTTAGTTCAAATGCAGAAGTTTCCTGACAACCTTAAAAAAATTTCATTCCTCGTTGTTGATGATATGACATTTTATCATTCGCTGATAAAGCAAATGTTAGCAAGCCTTGGTCACGAAGGAGAAGTCCATTGTGTGGTGAGTGTGAAAGATGCGATTCATGCTGTCAGTGAGATTTATAAAGCAGGGAAGACTATCGATTTTATTGTTTCAGATTATTACTTAAATGATTCTAATGGTGTGAACTTTGTAAAAAAAATCAGGTCAAATGAAAGACTCGCCAATATACCTTTTATTCTTTTTACCACTGAAGACAATAATAAAGTGATTCCAGAGGCCATTGAAGCTGGTGTTGATCAGTATTTTTTCAAACCAGTGGAGCATGAAAAATTCTTAGAAAAAGTTATCTATTCTTGGAAGAAACGAAATCCTTAAGATCTTGTTTGTAGTCATCATTAAATTTTGATTCTGATAAGGCGAATGCTGAAGTGAGACCGCAATAAACTTGGGCCACTGTTTGCAGTCTTGTTTCTTCTCTGATGAATTCTAAGTAGGGGACAAAGTTCCCGTAAGATTTATCATAAAAACTTTCATCGCCGATTTTATAAGTATAATTTTCTGTTCTCATTGGATTGTTGCTGTCAATTAATCCGACGTCAAAACCATTAGGCCCTCTTTTTATTCCAACAATAAGCCAGGCGTGAGCCGTAATACCTTTCATCTGAAGTTTTAAGTAAGCAATTTTTTTATCAATTTCTACATATTCATAGATCTCATCCATTTTTTGCAGAAGAATGCTTGCTGATGTTTTTGTTTCACCTTTAAGCCCGTCAATCCAAGCCCCAAGAATAACTCCATCATAGATCTGCCAGTCTTCGAGTTCTTTTAATATTTCTTTCTTATAAAGATTACTAAATTCATTGAAATTATAAAAACCGGGGATGGTGACCACTGATTTACCAGCGCGAATTTCTTTGATGAGTGCTTTGACATTTTTTGGATCTAATTTAGGAAGATCAGGTCTAAAAAGTGATAGATAAAAAACATTTCGTTGAAATCTTGAATGCCACCAACAGACTCCGCCATTAAAAACTCCACCTTGGTTTTTAAAAGACATGAGATTATTAGGCTCACTTGAATAATCAGACATAATATCTAAGTCATCGAAGCGTTTACAGAATTCTTCCTTTGAGTGAGGAAGTGATTCTGCCCATGAATAGTTGGTTGTGATCGAAAGGACAAAAATAAATAATAAGTTTTTCATGATCTTAGGATCGATCAATCATGTTAGTGGCGGCCACTAATAAAAACTATCAGGATTATTTCACTCGGGGATTAGAGAGGTCAGATTATTCAATAATTAATTGATTTTTTAATTCACCTTCAGTCTGTCCATTGGCAACTGAGGCTTCCTTGGGAAAATAGTTTTCTAAAACATGAGAGCAAGCTTCAATCGTCTCTTTTAAAGCATGAACCAGAGTATGGGCCTTCACATTTTCACCAAAGTGAGAAACGATATCATCCCAAACTTTCTGCTCAATCTTACTTTTTACACCGTGATCAGTGATGATTTGAATTTGTCGTTCCATCAGTGAAATAAAAATAAGTACACCATTATGATTTTTAGTTAAATGAAGTCCGTGTTCAAAAAAAGCCTGCATGGCCCTCTGATTAACTTCGGTTTCTTTTTCTAGTTTACTCGTCAGCAATCTTTTTAAAAGTGGAAAAGTTCCAAGGTAGTATCCAAATAAAAGTCCAGGAATTTGAATCCATAAAAAATAGATAGGATTAATAATAGAAAGCGGAGAGTAATAAAGAACAAGTGAGAAAATAAAGGACACAATAATGGCCGATCTAAAATGGGCGGCCGGATAATCATCACTATAATGAACAACCATTGGAACGAGTTCGCTGCTGGATTTTTTTTCAGCTGCAAAGATAAGTTCTGCTATTTGTTCTTGTTCGCGTACATTTATAGATATCATTTATTTTCCTTATTAATTTTTTTAATTTAATTTAATTGACACTACCAACTAGAACTCGATCCACCACCAGAAAAGCCACCGCCGCCACCGCCCCAAGAGCTTCCGCCACCGCTGCCACTTCCTCCAGACCATCCACCAAATCCGCCTCCTCCAAAACCACCTCTGCCGCCGCGTCCTCTTCCATTTGGAAAAAGCATTTGGATAAAAAAGATGAGACCGAAAATTGCAAATAAGACGAGTGAAGAGCTACCTGACCTATTATGGCGAGGTTTTATTGATCCATTGAATTCTAATTTTTTCCCGTCAGCACGGGCCATGAGTGACAGCCCTAAAGCGACACCATTGTCATAGTCTTGAGATTTAAAAAAGGGTTTAACTTCGCTCAATATTCTATTGGTGCTTAAATCTGTTAGTGTTCCTTCAAGGCCTCTTGCCACTTCAATGCGCATTTTTTTATCTTGAAGAGCAATTAAAAATAAAGCTGCACGATCATCTCCTTTTTTTCCAAGCTTCCAGGCATCTACAACTTTTATGGAGTAGCCTTCGAGACTTTCATTTTCGAGAGAATCAATGATGAGGACTTGAAATTGAATTCCTTCTTGGGTGTTTAGATTAAAAAGAGCACTTTCGATGGCCGCTTTACCATTAGGACTTAAAGTTGATGTTAAATCCACTACTGGTCCAGTTAAACTTGGAACATCTAAGCCCCAGGCCGTCGTTTGGAGGAGTGCGAGGAATAAAAATGTCCAAAAAATGCGACTGTATTTAAACATTAAAATTTAACCGTTGGCGCTTTTTGAGCCTCTTGTAAATTCTCAACTGCAAATTGTGGCTTTTTCTCATGTTTTAAAACAAGGCTGTTGTAAAAAGAAGTTGGAGGAACAGTGACCAAGTTATTAAATTCTTTAATCGCTTCAATATAACGGTTTCTTGCTACAGTAATACGATTTTCAGTGCCTTCAAGTTGCGCTTGAAGATCCTTAAAATTTTCGTTGGCCTTTAAATCAGGATATTTTTCTACAGAAACCATCAGTCTTGAAAGAGCAGAGCTAAGTCCCCCTTGAGCTTCCTGAAATTTTTTCATGTTAGCTTCATTTAATTGATCTGCATTGAAATTAACGGCGGTGGCCTTTGCTCTCGCTTCAATAACTCCAACTAGAGTTTCTTTTTCATGAGAGGCATAACCTTTAACCACTTCAACCAAGTTAGGGATAAGGTCAGATCGTCTTTTATATTGGTTTTGCACTTCGGCCCAGTCTGCATCTACTTGGTTTAATGCTGTAGGAATACTTTGCATTCCACAAGAAGTTAAAAACAGCATAGTGACTAATAGTGATAAATATTTCATAAACATCTCCGTGATATATAATTAACAAGTGTTAAAATAACTAAAAATAACTTAATGTAATCTTATGACAAACCAACATAAAAGTGAACTGCTTCTTCCAGTCGGAAACATGAATATGTGCCTGGCCGCGATTCATAATGGTGCTGATGCTATCTATGTTGGGATGCCTCATTTCAATGCCCGAGGCAGAACAACCGATTTCAGTGTAAGTGAGCTCAGTGAAATGATCGACTTGTGCCATCTGTACGGTGTAAGAGTCAACCTCGCTTTTAATGTGGTTATTTTTGAAGCTGAAATTCCCGAAGTGATAAAGTTATTAAAAGAAGTTTTGCCTTTAAGACCTGACGCTTTAATTGTTCAAGATGTGGGACTGGCCAAGTTAGTTAGGCAGCTTGCACCCGAGCAAGTGATTCACGGCTCAACACAAATGACGGTGACCAACCATGAGGCCATGAGTTTACTTTCAGATCTAAAAATCAAACGTTTTGTTTTAGGAAGAGAAGTTTCAATTCCAGAAATGAAAGCAATTAAAGAAAAAACCGATAGAGAGCTGGAAGTTTTTGTTCACGGGGCCTTATGCGTGGCCTATTCAGGGCAATGCTTTACCAGTGAAAGCCTAGGTGGCAGGAGTGCAAATCGCGGTCAATGTGCTCAGAGCTGCAGACTTGAATATGAAATGATTATCGATGGAAAAAAGACACCCATGGGAGAGCTTAAGTACTTAGTGTCTCCTAAAGACCTCTGTGGAATTGCCGAGATTCCTGAACTCGTTCAATTGGGAATCGACAGCTTTAAAGTGGAAGGAAGATTAAAAACACCTGAATATGTTGCAGCAGCAGCGAAAAATTATCGCAAGGCCATTGATCATGACTTTCGGCCATTAAATGAAACCGAACTAGTCGATGCCAAAATGGAAATGGGGCTGACGTATTCTCGCGGCTTTTTTTCGGGATGGCTTCACGGAGTGGATCACCAAAAATTAGTTGATGGGACTTTTGGAGCTCATCGCGGAGTCGCGATTGGACAAGTGACAAAACTCAATTCCAAATCATTAGTGGTCGAAGTGAATTATCCTCATTTAAAAAATGGTGATGGAATTTTGATCGCTGGAGCAGTGAAAGGAAAAAAAACCGAGGTAGGTGGAAATCTCTACGGTGTAAAAAAATTAAAAGCAGACACTTATGAATTAACTTTTAGTAAAGAGTTTAATCTTGCTGTCGTTGAAGTAGGCTTTAAGGTTTATTTTAATCACGATGCCCTGATTTCCAAACGATTAAATTCGTCTTATACGGATAAAAACTTAAAAAAACGCATTCCAATTAATCTCGTCATAGAGGCCCACATTGGAAGTCCACTGATTGTCAGAGCTTCTGATGGATATAATGAAGTCATGGTTTCAAGCGGGGAGAATGATTTAGTTGAATTAGCGAAGGCAAGCCCTCTCACTAAATGGAATCTCAAAGAAGAGTTAGGTGCTCTCGGGGCCACTTGTTTTATTTTAGATGAGCTTGAGCTCACGGCCCCTAAGCCTTTTTTCATTCACCAAAAAATATTAAAACAAATTAGGCGAGATTTTACTGATCTTTTAATGAAGGAGAGGACTAAAAAAAATCCACTCATCATGCATGAGGTAGTTTTAAGTCCAGCCCAAGCTTTAAAGTCTAGAAGTCATCCCAAGCTCAATATTCTTTTAAGAGAAATAAACCAAGTCAAAGATTTCTTAACTTTTTATACAGAAGTTGGCGAAACTCTCGGGGTCGTTATTCTCGATTACGAATTTGGTAAAGGCTACGCTGAAAGTGTAGCGATTTTAAAAGAGAAGGGCCTAAAAGTGGCCATTGCCACCACGAGAATCTTAAAACCTAATGAATATTATAATTTTAAAATCATAGAAAAAGCTTCCCCTGATATTATTCTTTGCCGCAATCTTGGAGCCGTTCAATATTTTCAAGATAAGGCCTTTGAACTCATGGGAGATTTCAGTCTTAATGTCACTAATTCGATGACGGCCAATTATTTTTTTGGAAAAAAACTTAAAACTCTTACGGCCTCTTACGATTTAAATTCTTCTCAACTTTTTGATTTAGTAGAAAATTCAGAGGCAAGTAAAATTGAAGTGACGGCCCATCAGTATATGCCTTCGTTTCATATGGAGCATTGTGTGTTTGCCGCTTTTATGAGTAAAGGCAGTAGTTTTCGCGACTGTGGAAAACCATGTGAAAAGCACCGTCTCGAACTTAAAGATCAGTTTGGGAATCATCACCAAATTAAAGCTGATCAAGAATGTCGAAATACGATGTTTAATGCGACTCCTCAGTCGGCTGCTAAACTTATACCGGAGCTTCTCTGCCTTGGTGTAAAAGAATTTCGTTTTGAAGCGCTTTATGAACGAGAAAATGAATTAAAAACAAAGATTTTAAATTACAAAGCCATTCTCACCAATATTGACGAGGCCCAAGTTCAAAAATTAATCGCAGCAGTTGGTGTCTTAGAAAAATATGGTCTCAGTGATGGGAGTCATCGAGATCGTGAATATATGGATAGAAAGAAGTGAAGTTATTAAATTTAAGTAAATCGATTTTAGTGAAGATTCTATTTTTGATTGTAGTTTTATTGCTGCTTGTTTCACGTTTCGCTTATATTGGATTTAATCGCCAGGTCCATGGACACTCAGATGTCTTAACGTCTTTGATGCCTTTACTTCGTGTAAGTTTTTTTATTTTGTGTATAGGTTATTTTTTTGTCTCTTTTAAAATATGTAAGTTGTTTTTTCAAAATATGACCGGAAAAAAAAAGTATCTCACCTACGTTCTTTTTGGTTTTTTTGATATTATTTTATTGTTGTTTGTTGGTCTTTTGGGTGCACTTTTCCCAATTCCAATTTAAAGATAATTCTTAAAAAATAACTCTTAGGATATCAACCCAAATTCCTTCTTCAACCGAGTCTCGTATTTCCTTCCAAGCTTCAGGCGCTTCATTAATTTCATTAATATAATCAAAACTAAGCTGAATTTGATCTTTTATGACAGCACCTGATTCAATATTAATAGTATTAAATAGGAGTGTGTCTGCGGTCACTTCATCAAGGCGAATTTCTAAGCCTTCAAGAATTAAAGGGGAGAGGTCTCTCATGATGATCATTTTACAAAGTTCTATATCACTATCTTTAAGCTTATGATCAGCAATGAGAATTTTTTCTTTTAAGGCCTCCCAGCCAAAAACGAGACGAGGAAAAACTCCTTTACCAATTTCTTGAGCGGCCGATGAGGCATCTGAACCCAAGGCCACATTGAAAAGTTTTAAACTCATGGCCTCTAAATTTCTCCAGTCTTTAATTTTTTCTTTGGGGTAGACAGCAAGCCAAAGAGAGCGGTCTAAATAGTGACAAGGAAACTCTGGAGATAATCGATACAGTTTTTGACATTTTTCACAGGTAAATGAACCGAGAGTGTGATTAAAAAGTTCCATTTTTAATTCTGGAAAACGATCTAAATTGAGGCTTCCCATTTGTGAAATGGCATTAGGGTGCTGACAAAAATCACAAATGAGAGTTACTGGTGTTGAAATCGACATTAAAACCTCAAAAAATTATTTTTTATTTTCCAGTGGGGTCAGCATCAAATAAAGTGCAGGCACAACAAATAAAGTTAACAAAGTAGAAACAATAGTTCCTCCAATAATTGAAAGTCCCATGGGAATTCTCGTTTCAACGCCAATACCAGATCCTAAAAGTAGAGGAGTGGCCGCTGCAACTGTCGCCACGGAGGTCATAATAATAGGCCTTAGTCTCACCGGACAAGCAACTAAAAGAGCATCAAATGGACCTTTTTTAGATCCTAGATGACCCTCGCGAACTTGGTTAGTGAACTCCACGAGCATGATGGAGTTTTTCTTAGCAATCCCCATCAAAACAATGAGTCCAATAAAACTAAAAAGATTCAAAGACACATTAAACATCCATAGTGCAATGAGGGCCCCCGTAACTGAAAAAGGTAAGGCCACTAAAACAGAAATAGGGTGAATGAAAGAATCAAATTGCACGGCCAAAATAAGGTAGGCGACCATGATACCAATCATCAATGCGTAGTAGAGTGATGAAAATGAAGAAGCAAAACCAGCGGAAGCTCCTTCAAGGGCATAGCTATATCCAGGAGGCAGAATTTCAGTGACGATTTCTTTCGCGCGGTCTAAGGCCTTTGATTGAGAAACTCCAGGAGCGAGGTTACCAAAAACCGAAATGGCCCTTTGGCGATTCACTCTGGCAATTCCTTGCGTGGCCTTTCCTTCTTCTAAAGTAATAAGTTCATTAAAAGGAATTAAATTACCAGCAGCGTTTCTGACGTATAAATGCTTAAAGTCTTCCACTGATTTAATTTGGTCATCTTTAATTTTAAATCTTATGTCATAACGTTTTCCATCGAAAGTGTATTTACCTTGGCGTGTTCCACCAACCCCAGCTGCTAGTATGAGTCCGACTTGATCAACTGAAACACCACGATCACTCATGGCCTGGCGGTTTGGTTTTAAAATTAATTCTGGTAGTCCAGTCCGGTAATCAGTATCGAGGTCGACACCAAGCTTTTCGTCTTCTAGCTTTTTTGCCAGCTCTTTTGATTTTAAATCGAGAACTTTTAAATCAGGACCTCGCAGATTAATGGCAATAGGGTTTTGTCGTCCTGAAGATAAATTTCTGGCAGAGTTATCTCTTAGAGTCACTTTAATGCCTTCGACTTTTTTAAATTCTTCGCGGAGAGCGTCCATGATTTGAATATGTCCCAATTTTCTTTCTGATCTTGGTTTTAGTGTGAGTGGCATGAAAACAGAATTTGAACTTCCAGCCCCACCAAATCCACCGACAGAAACAAAGTAGCCTTCTATTTCAGGATGTTTCTTTAAAACGTCTTCAAGCTCATAAGCTTTTTGGCTGGTGACTTCCAGTGAGGTTCCAGGTTTTGTTTGCCCCATCATGATGATGAGGTCTTGGTCTTGTTGAGGAACAAACTCTTGTCTAACTTTTTTAACCAAGGTTAGAGAAACGGCAAATAATAGGAGTGAACTTAAAACGACTAGATATTTAAATTTTAAAGTCTTTTCTAAAACACGACTGTAGCGTTCTCCAAAACGGTGAAAGACATCATCTAAATATTGTTCAAATTTAGATATTTTAGGTTCATTACTTAAAAGGGCCGCGGCCCTCATTGGTGTAATCGTCATGGCCTCTAAAAGTGAAATGAGAACGCAGGCACACATAGTGATACCAAACTGTAAAAAGAATTTACCGATAATTCCGTCCATGAAGACCACTGGCAAGAAAACGGCAACAACGGCCAAGGTGGCGGCAATGGCCGCAGGAAGAACTTCTTTTGCACCATCACTGGCAGCGGTTTTAGAATCTTTTCCCATCCGATAGTGACGAACAATATTTTCTAAAAGCATGATGGCATCATCAACAACGATAGAAATAGAAAGGGTTAATGCTAACAGCGTAAATAGGTTGAGAGTAAAACCAGAAAAATAAAGCACGGTAAAGGTTCCCACAATGGATGTCGGAATTGAAAAAAGAATATTGAGGGCCGCTTGAAAACTTCCAAGGAATAAAAAACAAATAATAATGGTGATAATAGCAGCCACCCAAAGTTTTTCTATCGTGAGAAAGACAGTGGCCTCTGTTGAGCGAGTGTAATCCACATTGATTCTGTAGTTATAGCTTTCTGGAAAGTTGCCTTTAATTTCTTTGAGCTTTTTAATAACTGATTGAGCAACAGTGACTTCGTTAGTGCCTCGTTGTTTTTTGATTTGAATTCCAATGGCCTCAGTGCCTTGCACGCGGGCCAAGCGAACAACATCTGAAAGTCCATCTTCTACACGGGCCACATCTTTAATGAGAATATTTCGGTTAAAAATTCTTTCACCACCTCGTCTCAAGATGCGAATATTTTCTAACTCAGTTAACGTAGTGGCCTCTCCGAGCCATCTTACTCTTAGTTCGCGTTTACCTTCAGTGAATTGTCCGGCAGCACTTTCGACGTGCTGAGAGTTTAAAGCAGTGATG
>JAYSPR010000209.1:0-4122 GCA_043721975.1 Bacteriovoracaceae bacterium | reverse complement strand
GCCCTTCAATCGCTCCAGATCCAGGATCAAAGTCCAAAACAGGATCAATAATAATGGCATCCTTTGAATGAGAATCATAAACAATATATGTCAGGGTTGATGTTTCTTGATCAAAAAAATGTTGCACATTCATATCAAAGCATCCTCTGGTGTCAATTTTATTACTTTTAATAATTTATCATAAGATCACTGGCCTTGAGAAGTTTTTAGAGCAAAAGAGGGTAAAGATCATGATTTATTCGTGACGATTAAAAGAAAAACTCTTACTATTTTTTAATGGAAAATATGAATCAATTCCTTTTAGAGCTCTATGAAAAATACCGCGTTAATAAAGCTGGTAAAACGGCTGATTACATTCCTGAATTAGCCAGTGCCAAAGAAGACCAATTTGGAATAGCCATCGTCACTTGTGATGGCCAAATTTTTCGAGCAGGAAATACCGAAGTCAACTTTACTTTGCAATCAACTTCAAAACCTTTTGTCTACGCCATGGCCCTTCAGGAATTAGGTCGAGAATTTATGCGCACAAGAGTGGGAGTTGAGCCAAGTGGTGAGGCTTTTAACTCTATCGTCGAATTAGAAAAGCAAACACACAGGCCTTATAATCCCATGATTAATTCTGGGGCCATTGCTGTCAGTAGCTTTATTCAAGATAAAAATGGAATCTCTCGTGAAAAAAGAGTCCTGGATTTATTTTCAAAATACACGAATAGAGAACTCTCTATTGATGAAAAAGTTTTTCAATCTGAAAAAGAAACAGCTCATCGCAATCGCTCGATCGCTCACCTCTTGAGGCACTTTGATGTCATCGGGGATGACATCGATGAGTCCCTTGATCTGTATTTCAAACAATGTTCAATCCTCGTCAATACCATTGACTTGGCTTTTATGGCCGCCACTCTGGCCAATAATGGTGTTCAGCCACTGACTCAAAAAAAGATTGTCGATCGCGAGTTTATTCCCGACGTCTTAAGCTTAATGTTTACTTGTGGAATGTATGACTCTGCAGGAGAGTGGGCCTATACGGTTGGTCTTCCGGCTAAAAGTGGTGTCAGCGGCGGATTACTCGCAGTGGTCCCAGGAAAAATGGGGATAGCGACTTACTCACCTTTAATTGATTCTCACGGACATTCAGTGAGAGGAGTAAAGGCGCTTCAAGACCTCGTTAAAAAATATCATCTTTCAATTTTTAATACTGCAAAATAACTTGGAATAATTGATGAATCCCAAAAGTCTTCCCATCGAAAAAATCGAATTTTTTATTCAACTAGAATCTTTTATTGTTTTTGTATGTGCACTTTTTTTAGGCTGGTTTTTTTATAAAATTTTCTTAAAGGCCATCTCTGAAAAAAGACATTTAAGTCTCAAGCATCGCTTTAAAAGAACTTATCAATATTTGGCTTTTGCGATGGTGCTTGCCCTTGTTCATTGGGGAGTCTTACAAAGCTCGTGGGCCGATTACTATGTTTTAAAAGTCATCAATTACATTGGCCTTGTCTCTTTTTTAACTCTCACGATTGTCTTAATTCGATCTGCACAAATTTATATTTATCTCTATTTATTCTGGGCGAACATGAGCCAAGGTGTGCCGAGATTACTCGCTAATTTATTCACGCTTTTATTTTCAACTTTCATTATCAGCTGGGTCGCTGCTGATGTTTTTGGTTTTAACATTGCAACCGTTCTCGCAACATCGGCCATTTTCACTATTGTTCTAGGTCTGGCCCTTCAAGACACTTTAGGAAATTTATTTTCAGGTGTTGCCCTTCAAATAGAAAGACCATTTCACATTGGGGATTGGGTGGAAATTCACAGTGGAAGCGAAAAATGGATTGGTCAAATACAAGAAATTACCTGGCGGGCCACTTCGATTATAGGCCACAGTGATGAATTGATTGTTATTCCCAATAAGACTATTGCTCAAAGCCAATTAGTCATATTTTCTGAAAAACATAGACCTGCTAGATTTGGTCAACAGTTTCGCTTTCCTTTTAATGTCGACATCCTAAAAGCGAAAGGTGCTATTCTGGAAGGAGTTAAGGCCATACCTGAAGTCTTATTAGATCCAGAGCCAAGAGTTCTCATCATGGAAGTCACTGAGTCTTGGGTTTCTATGAAAATCTTTTACTCTTTAAATGATTATGGAAGAAGATTTAGAGCGGGGGATCTTATTTTAAGTAGCATCCTAGAAACACTCAAGCGTAAAAAATTACCAATGGCCACCTCACTTTTGGGCCTAACTAAGGATGAAGACGACTCGTTTTAGTTAGCTAATTGCCTAAAATAGCACCCGGTTTGACTCCGATAGGGGTTCGCGGTTAAAATTTAAGCATGACTATCGCAGTAATCGATCAAGGCGCTGAACTTTACTGGTTTGTAAGCAATGCTCTCTCGCAAGACGAGATCCCTCTCAAGCACATTCAAACGAAAGAAGCAGGTGAACTTTTTATTTCACAAGAACTCCCGGGTATTGTGATTTTAAATGGTGATGATGATTCACTATATGCAGACAAGTTTATTGGTAAAATTAGAAATCATGTTTTTGCCAGAAGTACTCTTTTTATTGTCGTGACATCAAATACTGAAGCAGATTTTAAAAAATCATTAATTATTGCAGGTGCAGGACAAATTTTTTATCGTGGCAAAGGTCACAATCCTTCTCCACGGTTTTTTAGAAATACAATTAAATGGTTTTTAAATCTTAAAGCTCCTGATGCTCAATTATTTGAATATAAACCTGTCGCTTTTTCTGGTGATGGTGAATTCACAACTTATGGACGGGTTGGTTGGATGTCTTCCACTGAATGTTATATTGAAGTGAATCTAGATCTGAGCGTCGGTCAAACTATTGCAATTAAGAACCAAGTTTTCGAAGAACAAGACATTCATGATGTGAAGGTAACGGTTCTCGATAAAAATAGAACTGGAAGATATTATCAATACGCCAATGGATACAAATGTAAAATTGAATCAAAAAAACCATCTTTAGATAAAAGTAAACTAGAGGCCTGGATTGCTTCAAATCAAGAAATCTCAAAACATAAACCTATAAAGCTCGTTTATTTTGAACAAGATCCTGTCAAGCGCCATGAAATTAGAAGTATGTTGAAATTTGATAAGCGCTATTGTGCCCGTGGATACGGCTCACTCGAAAATTTAGCGGAAGATTTAGATTATCAAGTACCTCATTTAGTTTTAATTGATCGCAAACTTATTAAAAGTAATAAGGCCAAGTTTGAACCTATCAAAAAATTTATCCAAGGCCATTTTTGTTATTGTGTCACTTATGACACAGATGACGAACAAGACAATCAAAAAAATCTAGAAGAATTTAAAAAAGAGTACAGCTTTGCCATGCATGTACCAACAAATATCGATGAGCCACTTTTAGAGTCAATGGTTAAAAAATTAGAATCGAAGCTTTTCTCAAACCATACTGAACCCAATTTAGAAAATGAAGATAAAAAAATATTTTTTAATAAACACTCTGCTTATAGCCGAATGAGTCTACATTCTCCTTGCCACATTTCCGAACTGGCCATTTCTGGTATTGGCCTTGAGCTGCCATTTGCCATGAGTCCCTATTGTGCTTTTGAGATCAACTCACTAAGCTTTTCTCATTTAAATCTTAATCGCTTCCAGTTCTTTAGAAGTTTCTTAAGTAAAAAAATGACTCAAAAAAATTATCACCAATGTGTTTCTTTCGGGCAGACGTTCTCTGAAAATGAGCTCATTAAAATAACCGTAGAAAAAATTAAAATTGATGGCTTTGATAAATGGAAAGCTGAACACTAACCAACATAAGGAATCTAATTATCATGAAATGTCTTATCATTCTTTCACTCATTATGTTTTCATCAACACTTTATTCTTGGGAAGCAAAAAATTTTAAAAAGCCACAGAAAGCTTTACTAAAAAAAATGCTGACACCAATTTCTTATGAAGTGACTCAAGAAGAAGGAACAGAAAGGCCTTTTAAAAATCCTTATCATGATTACAAAAAAGAAGGCATCTATGTCGATATCGTCTCAGGTGAACCACTCTTTAGCTCACTCGATAAATTTGATTCAGGCACGGGCTGGCCTAGTTTTTTTAAAGTTCTCGTCAAAGACAATATTGTTG
>JAYSPR010000208.1:0-2787 GCA_043721975.1 Bacteriovoracaceae bacterium | reverse complement strand
GGTCTTCTTCTTTTTGGGCCAATTCTCTGGCCTTTAAGAGCTTTTCTTCATAGCTTGTGAGTTTAGACTGAAAGAGATTGGTCTCATCATTCATTTTGGATTGATTGCGCTCTAAGTTTTGAAGGTAATCTTTTTCACCATCATTTTTAGCAATTTCAATTTTTTTATCGTAGAGATTATCAATATTTTTAATTTCGTCTTCTTTTGTGCTGATTTTTTTTTCAAGAGATTTATTTAAACGTTTATAAAGATCTTCATTGTCTTTATAACGCGTCATCATCTCTGAGTTTGGCTGAACTTTCATAGGCTTTTGACCTCTGAAAACTCACGGCCATCGCTAATAGTGCACAAGTCTTTTTTTGAAGTATTGCCAAAACAAATCCATGATCTCAGAAGATTAATATCAAGGGTTAGTTTTCCACCGTGGTAAGCAGCGTAGCTGACAGGATCAAGAGTCGAGGTGACGAGTTGAGCGTTAGGAGCGGAAATATTACTTGTCTTAGATTTAATATAATATTGATAGACTCTATACTCTGCATTGGCAGAATTCATAAGAGCAATCAAAATTAGACAAGAAATTTTAATCAATGGAGCTCCGGTTTTTGATCTAAAATTTTACCTTCTACCAACTTAAAAAAAGCTTTCATAAATATTTTTCTATCTTCATCATTCATTGAGATAAGAACAGTTTTTTTATGCTCTAGTTGGCGATGTTTTGAAACTTGTTGAAAAAGTTTTTTGGCCCGAGCTCTTTCGATGCCCGAAATTTTTTGGAATCGTCTTTCTTTTATATCTGGATCATTCATCCATATGTCGTGAAATAGGGGGTAGAAGCCCACCACTCCAAGTTGAATTAATGCTTTCATTGATTCTTCAGGTCTATAGAGAATGTCCAAATATTCCTCCTAACAAACATAAGCTCACATCTAATGTTAAGTCTGATTGCCCTTAATTTAGGAGAGGGTAACTATTACCGAAGGGGGAAAATCTTACCCTGGGTAAAAATCATTACAAAAAATTAAGAGCTTATAATTCTGATCACATAAGTCGGAATAGAGAACTCAAGCTTATTGGCTTTTATTCGAGTCAGAAATAAGTATAATATTCTAGAAAGGAAGTTTTATTTTAAATAAATAAGCTTCATATAAAAATTGACCAGGATGGTTGGAATGAAATATTTTTTAGTTTTGATTTCTTTTTTAAGTTTAACTTCATCAAAAGCATTTGCCTTAATTGATTATTCTGAATCAGTTCCTGTGAGTTCTGAAACAAAAACAGCTAATAATTCTTATAAAAAAATGCCGGAAGCGTCCACTAAATCAGCAGGAAGTAGTCGTGGGCTTGCTTGGAAATCGGATCTTTCCCTCACAACTCATTACGAATCCCTAGAAATTAGTGGACAAAAATATGGCGCTTTAAAATTTGATACTCATATACAAACTCCGGCCAATGTTTTTTTTAATGCATCTTATTGGCACGCTCAATCTGGAAAAGAGAATTCTAGTGGGAATCCAAAACTGGTAGTTGGATTTAATTGGCTCAAACTTGGATCTGCTAGCGATGAAGCAAAATTTGATATTTTTGGTGGCTTAAAGTTAAGTGCAAAATCACAGTTAGGGAGTTCAAGAACAGATAAAATTGTGGGTGTTGAAACCACCAAGCGTTTTGGAACTTTTGGACTAGGGATAGGTTATGACTTAACAATGACTGGTGAAGCATCATCACCTTCTGAATACGGCATTGGAAATATTAATCACATTGCCATTAGCGGTGGCTGGATGGTTTCACCAGATATTCAATTTGAATTAGAGTTAGATAATTTTACAATTGGGAAATCTAAAGATCCAAATCGTTTAAATGGTCTTATTGGTCAAGCAAATTTTTCAACTTTCTCACCTAAAATTAACTTAGGACTTGCTCCAGCTGTTAACTTGGAGATGGGGGCGCGTTTTCGTATTAAAAAGGCCCAAGAGAGTGCCAATCTTTTTGGTGCAAAAGTTTTTGATTTAAATGGGGCCAATGCAAATTCGTTGTTTGCAGGGCTTAATTTAACCATCTAACTTTCATGAAAAATCAATCAATCTATTACTGCTCTGAATGTAAAAAAATTCTTCACTCGCTTGAAGATCTTCTTTTTATTGAAGAAAATTCCCATAAAGGTTTTTGTAGTGAAAATTGCATTGAAGATTTTTATTCACCGCTTATACGCCATTTTGAACTACTCGAGCACACGTTAAGAAGAAAATATAATCTGTTGGATGAATCATCAAATCAAATTGTAACAGAAAGTAGTGTCGAAGACGTTCTCGATCATCCCGACGAAGTCTTTAAAAAGAGCAATGAATTATTTGAATCCTACTATAGTTTTATTAAACATTATGGGGATTATTCTGTCGTTGTTGTGGCCTCGGTTTATAATTTAGAAGCCTCATTTATTTTTCTCACCTTGAAGACTTCATCGCGAGAACTTCTTAGTGAATTTAATTCTTCAGAAAATGTCACATCTATTTTCTTACAATCTTTAGAGAATCAAGAGATCAATTCATATGAAGCTCATATAAGTGAGACGAGTGGTGAAGATCGTGAAGAATTTAATGAAGAGGACGAAGACATGGTCTTCATGCAACACCTAGAAAGTAAAAAATCAAAAATATTGGCCGAAGTCCTCATGAAGAGAACAGATGATGATATTCAATTCGAAGAATACACTCAATACGATTTTTGTTTTCAAGAAACTCTTGATCATCCTGACGAAGTTTTTGAATATAAAGATAACGAGGGAGATAT
>JAYSPR010000207.1:0-5991 GCA_043721975.1 Bacteriovoracaceae bacterium | reverse complement strand
TTTCACTCAAACAACGCCAATGGTTAACATCTAGTGGTGACTCTCCCAAAACCTGTTTTTTACAAACTTGGCAAACCATGAGGGAGTTTTGTTCACTCGCTGCTTCTGCTTTTGTGTTAAATACACTAAGACCTAATTCAGATGAACAAAGCTCACAACGACAACTAGATCTTTTATCAAGCAAAGTTTCTAAAGACATCAGAGAATTCCTTTTCTAAATGAAAGGCTAGAATACCATAGCATGAAAGAATTTGACTACTCTCTTTTAGACAACTTGTAGACTCTCTCGCTTTAGTTGACCTAGAGTCATAAACTCTCTTCATGGAAAAAATAAATGTATTATGGCTTAAACGAGACTTGAGAACAGTGGATCATCTCCCACTCAAGCTTGCTCTCCAAAGTCATACCCCCCTTTTGGTGGTGCATTTTTTTGAGCCGAGTCTCTCTCATCACTACGATTTTGACATTCGTCACTGGCGATTTATTTATCAAAGCCTAGAAGATTTAAAAAATAAAAAAATGCTCGTTTACTCATTTCACAATGAGGTTATTGATGTCTTTGATGAACTTGTAAAAAACTATCAAATTCAAACTGTTTTTTCCCATGAAGAAACTGGTGTGAAATTAACTTTTGAAAGAGATCTCTCTTTCAAAGTCTTTTGCCAATCACATAAAATTAAATGGAAAGAATTTCAAAATAATGGAGTGATAAGAGGACAAAAAAATCGCGATGGCTGGGATCAAGCATGGATTCGCCACATGAAAATGAAATGCGAAGAAATAAATGTTAATACTGAACCTTTTATCAAGCTTCCGACTTCACTTTATAATGAATTAAAGGGACCTGATCTTTCAGAAGAGATCACATCAGCTGATCCTTTTATGCAAATAGGTGGTGAATCGGAGGCCTTAAAACTTTTATCGGAATTTACTGACGGTAAGTTTTTTGATTACTTAAAAAATATTTCAACACCAGCTCAGGGACGTTATACTTGCAGTCGACTTTCTCCTCATATAGCTTGGGGGAATATAAGTATTCGCCAAGTTTATCAAGCGGTAGAAGGGTTAAAGAAAAATGCTCCGGCCACTAAAAACATTAATCAATTCCAGTCTCGCCTTAAATGGCATTGCCACTTCATTCAAAAATTTGAGATGCAAATTAACATGGAAGATGAAAATCTTAATTCCGCCTTTGACCACATTAGAAATAAAATGAACAAAGATTTTTTTAAAGCGTGGAAAAAGGGAATGACTGGTTACCCTTTAGTTGATGCCTGCATGAGATGTGTAGTGAAAACAGGTTATCTCAATTTTAGAATGCGGGCCATGGTGGTTTCGTTCTTAACCCATCACCTCTGGCTTCCTTGGCTAGAAGGTGCTCGCTTTTTAGCGCGGCAGTTTCTCGACTATGAACCAGGGATTCATTATCCTCAATTTCAAATGCAGGCCGGAGTGACTGGTATTAACACCATCCGCATTTATAATCCGGTTAAACAATCTGAGGAAAAAGACAGTGATGCTATTTTTATCAAAGAATGGGTGCCAGAACTCTCCCATCTTCCTCTCAACCTCATTCATAGGCCTTGGGAAATAACACCTTTTGAAGAAGCTGCATTCGGGTTTAAGCTTGGAGCGAATTACCCAAAGCGAATTGTAGATCATCTCGAAAAAAGCCGTGAAGCCAGAGATCGACTTTGGAAAATAAAAAATACAAAAAAAGCTAAATCTCATTCACAGAAGATCATTCAAACTCATACACGTAAACAACGAACTACTTAGATGAAATTTCTTCATTTAAAGCCTTAATGATGGGATCAATTTGGGCTTCAATAATTCCCTGGACGTATGATCCAGTGAAATCTGAATAATTTCTCCCTTGAATCAAAGATGGTTGAATATTAACTAAAAGACTTGTATTAGAATTTTCAGACGCACACACTTTTATTTTAATCATTTCAAAATTGTCAGCGACTAGTCCATCTGAGCCATCAAAACTGAATGTAACATCGTATCTCTTTTCCGTCTTACTACATCCGACTTTATTTTCTACTGAATCTAAAGTCCCTTTGACTAAAATGGTTTTCTTCATGCCTAGATAGCCTTTTGTCCCATTAAAAGACACCTGATTGTTTGAAACGATTTTATTAGAAATTTTAGCACCTTGAGGCTGAAATTTTTGAAGTAAACTTTCAGGATATTTAAGTGAGTCTTCTAGTTTAGCTAGCCCATTTTGAGTTTTCACTGAAAACTGAGCCGCTTTAATTGCAATGACTTCTGCATTTAAAGTAAAAGTCGACAATATCATTGTCACGATAATTAAAGATTTTATCATCATTTGCTTGTTCCTCGTTTTTTTGCTTCTAATTCTAACCATGAACGAACGTCATTAATTTCTTCATTACTTAAAGCTTCAAGTCGGCTCGGAGGCATTTCCCCAGTAACCATTGATTCATACAACTTCGATTTATCAATTGCTGTTAAGTCAATATATTTGCTTTTAAGTAATTCATCTGTCTTTTCCATTCCATTAAATCCACCGCGATTATTTCCATTGGCATGACATCTAAAACATTTTAGTTCAAGAACTTTTTGGGCCTTAGACGGTATACTCGTGTCGATTGAATTGTACTTCACTTCGTATTTTTCTAATTTTTCGATAATAGGATCTATCCAATTTAAAAGGAGCTGTTCATCGACTGAATTAATTTTTTTACTTGGATAAACGCTGGTAAAAGATTTTATCGGCATCGTTTTTTCAATAAAAGCGTTACGAATAGATTTCAATAAAGCAACTTGTGGAGGATTTCCCTGGGCCTTAAATGGATATCCTTCAGAGTACTCCAAAGATTTAAGACCATCATCCTGATGTTTTTTGACTGGGTTAATTTTGCCAAAGACTCGCCCATAAAGAGGCAATTTAAAATTAGCATTATGGCAATTCATGCACTTTTGATCAAAAAGCGGCTTAATGGATTCAAACGATTTTTTTGCATCTTTTGCTATAATAATTAATTCGGTCTTTTTTTCTAGTTCAAATTGACGTTGTTTTTCTTCACGCTCTTTTTTAAGAGCTTCATTTTTTCTTAGTGAATCGACTTTTTCTTGGGCTTCTTTTGTTTTTTTATCAACAAATGTCAGAGTCGTCGCCTTATCTGAAAAAGGCGCACTACAAGCTGTAAATAGAAATGAGAGGACTAAAAGTAATTTCATAGGAAAATGCTAACAGAGATCAAGGTGCATAATAGAATTTTTGACAGATCCATGAAATCTTTACATTCCCTGTCGTAAATAGAGGCTAGACATACCTTTAAAATTGACTGTCCAAAGAATAGAAGTTTCTTTAGACTTTTTAAAAGAGGTTAATTTTATATGTCTACAAATGAGCTTATGATCACAGATACTATTAAAGGATCAGGTAAAGAAACCATAAAAGGCGCCCTCCTAATTGTTCAATATGAAGGCCGTCTTGGTAACGGAATCAAATTTGATTCTTCTTATGAGCGCGGTAAACCTTTTCTATTCGTCTTTGGAACTGGTCGCGTGATTAAAGGTTGGGATCAGGGGCTTGTTGGTATGAAAGAAGGAGGGAAGCGTATTCTCTATGTGCCTTCACATCTTGCTTACGGAGAAAGACAAATTGGTCAAATTCCTCCTCACTCAGATCTACATTTTGAAGTTGAGCTCTTAGAAGTCCGAGTTCGCGAATAAATTCAACTATCTAAAGCTTAACTTCATGAAAACATTATTTTAAAATACTAAATTTAAGTAGTTTATGCATTTGACCGAATAAGACTTCATGAAAACAATAATTTTAATACTTCTTTCGCTCCACTCTTTTTATGCTCTGGCCGGAGACTATACCCTTAAATTTAACTTCAATTTTAAAGAAGATTTTTTTAACAATGAAATTCCAAAAATTTATTTTTCAAATTATTGTGATCTGCATTTCTATTCCAAAAATGGTGCCGTCGTTACTCCTGGGGTAGCCTATAATATCCAATGTGCAGAAAGCAGAGCTTTTGAAAAAAGATGTACCGCTCAGTGTACTGGTACTCTAAAAGAAAGCACAAAAAAATTAAGAGAAATGGATAGTATGAGAGACGTGAAAGAGTCGCAAGTTTTGCAACCACGTTTTGATCGGCACCCAAGTTTAGTGGGAATTAAGTACACACTTGATGATTTAGTTTCATTGAATAAGTGTATTATCGATTTAAATACGGTCAATCCAAGTAAGTACAAAAAATATGAGCAAAATCTTAGCTGTTTGAAAAAACTCAATATTCCTGAGATGGAAAAAGATGTTCAGACTTTATTTAAAGCAACTCCACTCACTCCGAAAGAACAAAATGAACTTTATAAAAGATATGTCGTAAAGATCGATCAATTTGCCCTTGAATGTATGGGGGAAAAAAATGAAATGAGTAAAAGTTTAAGTAAAGAATGTGATTCCGATCGGATGTTAAATGTAGAGGGTTTTATTTTTAATTTTCGAGACAGACAAAATGAATGTCTCGCTGTTTTAAAGTTGCGCAATCGCAAGCTGCCAGCAGAATTAGAAAATAGAATGTCTGCTTGTAGTAGTTATTTTTATAATGAAAGCGAAGTCATGAGAAATGAGTCAATTGCCCTTCAAAAACATGATATGTGCGCAAAAGTCATTAATGAATGCATGACAGTCGCTGCGGTTATTGGACCAGAGGTTAATGACGATAAGAGAGGTAGTGTTAATATCAAAAAAAGGGCCAATGCTCCTTCTCAAAAGTTAATTAAAGACAAATCTCGGTAATCACAAACTTACCAATTATATCCAAGACCAATTGAATTGTAACTTTGATTTGATGACTGGCTTCCACTTGAAGAGCCATAATCTGTTTTTGAAAACTCAACATCAAATTGAAACTTGTCCCAAAAAAAACTTGTACCCAACGTTGCTGTTTGTGTTTTTGAACTACTCCCTAAGGTATTTGTCGTTGAACCACCCAGTCTTACTTCAAGCCATTCAAGAGGTGTCACAATAAATTCTAATTTATTTGAACTTTCAGGGTATCCATAACTCAAAGCCCCCCCCCCCATAGAAGTTCTTTTAGCCGCGGAGGTAAGGCCTAGTGAACTTGATTCTTCTGAATAAGAATAACGATTATGGCTTAATGAAATATAAAGCCAATCTACTATTTCTTGATTGAGGGATATATATGAATTTTTTTGTTCAAGATATTTTTTGACTGTAAGTGTGACAAATTTTCCTTTCACCTGAAGATCCTGAGCAATTTTTAGAAACTCACCTTTTAAGCTTATCGTTGTACTTTTTTTACCTTTCCACCAATGATTAATGTCGGCCCTTGCAGACAAATAGCCGCCTTGGCTTATAATTTCGTAAGGGTCTTGGCGACCAATCACTCCAAAAGTTGTTCCCCAGACTTTACTTATTTGCCAATCAGCTCCCAATCTTTCTTCTTTAGAAATTAATTTTTCATTTAATAAAGTAGCGACACCTGAATCACTTTGAAAAAAAGATCCGTTCATCGACCAGCTAGGTGTAATTCCCACTGTCATATCAACTGCTAGAGATTGGTAACTATCAGGTCCCTTTGAACCTGTCACAAGAAAACTGCTTGGCCTAGAGCTTGGAGCGACTTCATCCTTTGTCATTGCTACATTTGCATAACAAGAGAGCATAATAAGCAGTACTAAAAATACTTTTCTCATTTTCGATTGGCCCTTTGAGGTCTCTGACGTCTTTCCTGCATACGCTGCTTGAGTTTCTCAATTCTCTCAGCTCTCACCTTAGGGTCCATATTTCTAAATTTTGCTAATCTCTCTTTCATCATTGCTTTTTTTTCTGGATCTAGCGCCTGCCATTTTTTAAAAGCCGCTCTAATTTTTTCTCTTTTTTCAGGCGGCATTGATTTAAATTTTTCCCACTTCTCTGTGAGCTTGGTCTTCTCTTCTTTCGGCATTGACTCCCATTTCGTGAATCTGTCGCGAAGAGTT
>JAYSPR010000206.1:0-11755 GCA_043721975.1 Bacteriovoracaceae bacterium | reverse complement strand
GTGATTTTTTGAACGTTGTCTTTCAATTGAAAAGATCACATCTTGAGCATTAAAATCGCGAGTCGGTTTAAAGTAAGTCGTAGTATGAAACTTCACACCTTTCCTGAGGTTGAAAGTGTAAACTTTCTTGTCTTTAGATATTTCCCAAGAACTAGCAAGACCTGGAACGATTTTTGTTCCCCCAGGTTCAAATTCAACGAGTCGGTTATATAAGGTCGCAGATGATGCAGTGATTGAAGTCCCGTCAGTCACTAATTGTGGGTTGAAGGAACTTGGTGAACCTTCAGAGCAATAAACAAAGCTTTTTGCCATAGCACTAGTGCTTAAAATTGAATAGACGAGAGAAAATAAGACAATTGCCTTCATAAAGCCTCTTTGGTTTTAAGGTTTAAATAGATGTAAATTGTCGGATAAGAACTATCATCTGACAATCTTTTTGGTCAGTTTTTAAGAACTTAACTTATGTCTTTGAATCCCGATAAGTGTTAAAATAAAGGAACTATTCTTTCACCATTTGGCACGGGACTCATTAATGGTAGCTCTCAATAATTTAAGCCTCTCTAAAAAGCTGACTGTGTCTGCTTTTCTTGTGACGTCAATGGCCATGATATTTTTAACGGTGGTTATTTATTTTTCCGTTATCTCATTTGGACAAAAAATTCTTTCAGAGGCCTTAAGTGAAAAAACCCATTTTATTAAAAATGCATTTTTAGAACCAATGTGGACATATGATCAATTTCTAATAAAAGAAATTGGGGACTCTGTCTTAGTCAATTCCAAATATGTTCAAACAACGGCCCTTAAAATTGTTGATGCTCAAAATGTTGTCATGTATGAAAAAACCATTAGTGAGCAAAAAAGTTTTGAAGAGACTCTCGACGATTCTGAATTTCAATCAGTCCAAATCGAGTTTATCAAAGGCCAACAGAAAATTGGAAAAATCTATTTGAGTATGACCAATGAAGGTTTTATTAAAGCTTATAGAAAACAGCTTTTTTCGATTCTCATTTTTTCTTTAGTCGTTCTTAGTTTTTTATCTTTACTTTTAAAAGCTTATTTCGAAAAGACATTAACTAATCCGCTTAAAAAAATTCTTTCACAAGTTAAACTGATTGAAAATGAAAATTATAAAGTTGTTCATTTAGAAGGCTTACCTTATGAATTGGAGCTCGTTTCACAGGCACTTAGTCATGCTGGTGAAGCTATCGAGAAGCGAAATATAGACATTCAAAATCACAATTTAGATCTTGGAAGGTTAGTTTTAGAACGAACCAAAGAATTGGAAAAACAGCTAGAAAAAAACTTAAATTCCTCTCGTATGGCAGCGGTTGGAGAAATGGCCGCTGGTGTGGCCCATGAAATTAATAATCCTCTCACTGTTATTGATCTTAATTTAGTTAAATTAAAAAAACTAAGCAATTTGGCCAATGATACAAATAATGAAGCCCAACAAAAAGTTATGGCCGTTTTTCAATCAGTCGAAAAAATTCAATTAATGGTTTATCGTATTGCCAAAATTATTAAAGGGCTCAAATCCCTTTCCAGAGATGGCGACCAAGATCCCATGGTTCCCTTTACTGTTTCCAATATGCTTGATGATGTCAAAGTCCTTGTAGAGATGAAATTAAAAACTCAAGACATCAAGTTTGAAATTTATGCTCCGGCGGAAGAAATTTATGCTTTTGGTAGAGAAGTTCAAGTTTCGCAAGTTCTAGTGAATCTTATTAGCAATGGGATCGATGCCATTAGTGATATGCAAATGAATGAAGGTGAGGACAAATGGGTCAAGTTAGAAGTTAAAGAAGACTCAAGGTTTATCCAATTTATTATTACTGATTGTGGTCACGGCATACCTGAGGACTTACTTCAAAGTATAATGAAGCCTTTTTTTACAACGAAAGCCGTCTCAAAAGGTACAGGACTTGGATTAAGTATCTCAAGATCAATTATTTTAGAGCACGGTGGTACTTTCGAATACAACAAGAACTCGAAAAATACCCAATTTATTTTTAATTTACGAAATGGCAAATCGAATGGTTTAAAGTTTAAAGAATAGAATAGAGAGAAGGTATAAGAGCAGATATGATGAGAAGATTTTTATTTTTACTCTTAACAATAACTTCACCTTTACACGCTGATGACATCAAAATTGCAGCAGATCCTTGGTGTCCTTTTACCTGTGAACCCAATACCTCTATGCCTGGATTTATGATCGAAATTGCTGAAGAAGCCTTTAAAAATAGTGGCCATAAAATTATTTATTCTAAATTAAGTTGGGCCCGGGCTTTGACGGATGCACGCAATGGAATTATTAATGCAGCAGTGGGAGCTGCTCGTAGAGAAGTTCCAGGTTTTATTTTGCCAAAGAAAGCTATTGGAACAGCTCTTAACTATTTTTTTACCCTGCCTAATGATTCATGGACTTTTACGGATGAAAAATCACTCGGGAAAAAAACTTTTGCTATTATCAATGGCTACAGTTACGGTTCTGCTATTGATGACATCATCGCAAAAAAGCACCGGGGATTTAAAGAAATATCAGGGGAAGATCCACTCTTGAGAATGATTCAAATGACAGAGACAAAGCGAGTTAATGGTTTTATTGAAGATATATCAGTGCTCGCTTACAAACTTCAATCCCTAAATAAAAAAGCAGATCTGTTTAAAATTTCCAGTCAAAACTTAGTTGCCAATGATCCGCAATTGTTCATTGCTTTTTCACCCACGAATCCTAAATCTAAAGAATACGCAAAAATTCTCGACGAAGGCATGATTCAGTTAAGAAAATCAGGCAAGCTCGCACTCATTTTAAAAAAATATTCTGTGAAAGACTGGGAATAATTACTTAAGGGCTTCTCTTAATTTAGAAGAGGCCCAATCCATAGTCCATACAATGGCCGCAATTAAGATAACTAACATTCCCACTTCATTCCAACGGGCCTGACCTTGGTATTGCATTAAAAGGTTACCAATACCACCACCGCCGACAAGACCGATGACAGTCGCCATACGCACATTTATGTCCCATCTGTAGATGGTATACGAAAGGTAAGGAAGAACTATTTGTGGAACAACACCAAACCACACAATTTGAATAGGGTGAGCACCAGTGGCCGTGATGGCCTCAATTGGCCCATCATCGATTGATTCAATTTGTTCTGAGTACTGCTTTGTTAAAGAGGCAATTGAGTGAATGCAAAGAGCAAGCATACCTGAAAAAGGTCCAATTCCAACCCAGACAGAGAATATAATGGCCCATACTAAAGGCTCTATTGAGCGCGAGATATTTAAGAATGCTCGAAGTACATTATAAATTGTGAAAGCAAGAGTGCTATTATTCATTAAATTTCTGGCCGCAAAAAAACCTAAAACGAAAGCGATAGGAATAGCGACTGCTGTAGCGATAAAGGCCATATAAATAGTTTCAATAGCAGCAAAAAGACCTTCTTGGAAAATTCCCCAATTAGGATTAAAGAGGGCCTTAAAGATTCGCTTAGCTCCTTCAAGTCCACTTTCTGATAAAAATTCTTTTAGTGAAATTTGAGAAACATAAAAACCAGTGAGAAAAGTTAAAAGAATAAGTAAGTAACCTATATAAGCAAATGCTTGTGCTGAAGGACTTTCATTTTCGTCATATTTTATAAGACCGAATAATCCACGGCCTAGTGAAAATTTTGTAAAGAATAATACAGCGGCAATAAGCACTCCCGCATAAAGTGAATACAGTGGCTGATTCCAAGAAAATTCAGGATAGCGCTCATCGATAATTATTTTTTCGTAAATAATTTTATAGCTGACTAAGGCCATGTAGGCCCAAGCTAAAACGTCGAGTATGATGGCCTTAATGGTAAGGGCAAACTTATTTGGTTTTTTATAAACATTTTGTTTCATGATTTTATAATTCTCTTAATATTTTAAAATAAAATTAGTTAATGGTCACTTCTACAGCATCTTCACCATAAATAGTTTTAAACCACTCTTCATTAATTTCTAGTGGTTTTCCATCGTAAATGAGTTTACCTGCTTTTAAGGCAACGACTCTGTGGGCGTACTGACGAACGAGAGAAAGAAAGTGAAGATTACAAATAACAGTGACACCCAATTCTTCATTAACTTTTTTAAGATACTGCATAACAGAGTGAGATGTTGCTGGATCTAGAGAAGCCACAGGTTCATCAGCGAGTAAAATTTTTGGATTTTGCATAAGAGCGCGAGCGATGGCCACACGTTGCTGTTGCCCACCTGAAAGGTTGTCGGCCCTATTTTTTTCTTTGCCTTTAAGACCCACGATTTCAATATATTTTTGGGCCAGAGCTTTGGTTTCCGTCGAGTGAATCCCAAGAATAGACGCTAAGATTCCTGTTCTCGAGAGATTTCCAGAAAGGACATTTTCCATGACAGTTTTTCTAGGAATAAGATTGAAATGTTGGAAAATCATTCCGATTTCAGATCGGATTTTTCTGAGGCTTAATCCTTTTAATTTGGTCGTATCGACATCGTGAAAAAGGATTTCGCCACCAGTAGGATCGTGAAGTCGGTTTATACATCTAAGCATCGTTGATTTTCCAGAACCTGAAAGACCAATGACAACTAAGAATTCACCTTGAGGAACGCTAAAAGAAATATTCTTAAGTGCGTGGTGCCCATTAGGGTAAACTTTCTCGAGTCCTTTAATTTCCAACATAACAATCCATTCCTATAAAAATAAATTATTTTACGAGTGTTCCAATATCAAGGTCAGCAGCTTTAATAACGGCACGAAGTGAATCGTAGTCTTTATTTGTCGCTGGAACAATTCCATCAATGGCATAAATGTTTTTGAAAGTTGTTTTACCTTCTTCAGTTCCAAGGTATTTAACAAGAGCATCAACAATTTTCTTTGTCATTTCTGGGGCAATTCCTTTTCTGAAAACAAATGGGTCATTTGGAATTTTGTCAGTGATTTTTAGGACTTTTACTTTTTGCTCAACGTCAGGAAATTGAGTTAAAACTCTTTCTCTAGCGTCTTTAATTTTTCCATCAAAAGCGTCAGAGTAGAAAGCTGCACCTGCATCAACCTGTCCTTGATAAATCATAGTGATGACGTTGTCGTGTTTACCAGCAAACATTGTGTTTCCTAGTTTTACTTTAGAGTCGTTGAAAATTTTTTGTGGGTATAAATAACCAGAGGTAGAAGAAGCATCAGTGAAGGCAAATTTCTTTCCAGCGAGTCCCTTAAGATCTTTGATCCCCGATTTTTCAGAAACATAGATCGCTCCAGCATAGTAGTCTTTACCGTGGCGAAGGGCCTTTAATTTTGCTTCTGCCCCAAATTTTGTGTTGGCAAGTAAGTAACCAAAAGAGTTCATAACAGCAACGTCAGCACGGTTTGAACCGAAAGCTTCAACAACCGCAATAAAGTTTGCTGGAATTCCTGACTTGAAGAAGTATCCAGTTTCTTTTTCCATGAATTTTAAGAACGAAGTAGAGTTTGTCGCAATTGTGTTCGCGTCTACAGAAGGTGTGAAGAAAATTTTAACAGGATTATCCCGTGTTCCTAGCGCCTCTTCGGCCATTATAGGAAGAGAAAGAGATAATAGTAAAAGGCCAAGCAATGGTCTTTTCAAAATCGACTTCATAGAAACTCCTTTATAAAGAATTCAACGGTTTAGAAAAAAAATATTAGGGCAAGCTAACATAGAAAGATTGATTTTGTTAGTCAGGAATTGATTTTATTGAGAGTTTTTATGAGGGATGATACTTTTTACACTAAGAGTTTTTAAAAAACAGCGAGCATTGCTATGTGTCAAGTTACAATTTTACTTTTTCTCTCTCTTTTTTCAATCGCTACCAAAGCAGAAATTGGCACTTTTGAAGAGTCAGAAAATAAAGGTCTCAATAAATATGAACGAATTGGTTTAATGGAAAAATTTTTAGTGAGTTTGCCACAAGAAATAAAATCTCTCGAAGCAAAGATTGAAGAAAATAATAAGACAATTAAAGCGCTGGAATCCACCATAAAATCTCTCAAGGATGAGAGTGCTAAACATAGTTTAGAAAAAGTGGAAGCGAGCAAAGATGAAGCAAAAACGAGTGGGCTTTCAACCAAAGAAGCAGCTGAGTTTAAAAAATTAAAAGAGGATTTTTTAACTTTAAAAAATCAAGATATAGAGCTTGTTTCACAACAAGTGGCGAGTCTAAAAATGCGTTTAGAAAATATTGAAAAGATTATGAAGATTCAGCCGAGATAGATTTAATATAATCCGCCTAGTTTGAAAAACTAAGCGGATTATCATTATCATTTTATTTTGTAACAGCAGATGAAGCAGGCCCTTTATCTCCAGAACTTTCCGCCCAAAAATCTTCATCAGTTAACAGTGAGTTTGGTACTGTGCTCATTCCAGAACTATACATTTCACAAATTGATTTAATTTGCATGGCCTGAATGACTGGCGAGCTTCCAAAACCATCTGCTCCACGATAAGTGATGGCCTCTAGTGATCCATCAACTGTTGGCACCATCGGGGCGAGCATTTGATGAATAGAAGCATTAAATCCCCCCATCATTCCCATTGAGTAGCCCATCATTGGCACTGATTTCATTTTTGTTTTTATAGACCTTGGTTGCGCGCCCATAATTTTTGTTTCAACTTCATCAAAATCCCCATAAATATCAGGATTGCCTCTGTAGTAATCATTAAAAATATTTTCAGCTTTAGTTATTAATCCTTTATCAAAACACGAAGCGGCCTCGGGATTCTTTTTAAAGAACTGATTAACTTTTCGGCAAAGTCTGGCATCAAACATGACGTCTTGACGGGACTCATCCCCAATGGCCCGAAGCGAATCAATGCGAGTGGCGCCACACTTACCGTTTCTTATTTCAACTTTACTAGTTGTCTCATTTTTAAAACTGTAGACTGACATTTTTTTATGTTTTGTATCGTTAGTCGATGGAGAAGGAGCACCGGCTGGACCATAGATTCCACCACCACCCATACCATTCGTGATCATAGGGTAATCATTTGTATTTTGCACTTCCGTGATTTCACCTTGTGAATTTCTCTTAATCGTTGTTTGGTAATTCATTCCTTCTTTGCCAGAAAGAGTTTCAACACCATTAACATTTTTATAATTTAAAGTTGGATGAGGTTTGATAGTCCCATCGGCCAGTAATTCAAAAGGATAATAGCTGGAAGTCGAAATAGATTTTTTACGAGTCTTGCAAGTATTATCAAGGGCGCCGGCAAAAAGCATTTGCTCACATGGATCATCTGACATTTGGTAAGTATTAAATTGACTCTGACAATTGGTGTAGTCGACTTTGGCATAGGAATTAGTACTTATAAATAGTGCTGATAAAAATAGAAATTTCATAAACTCCTCCGAGATCATTAACTTGTTCTCAATCATTATATTCTAAACAAATTGTATAAGACATTTGGCAAGAATTACCCCGAGGATTTGGGAATAGTTGATCGGAAAAGTTAGGATGTTTAGCTGAATTAAATTCAGAGGACTTAGGACTATTTAAAAGAAGTATTCATTCTCCGAACTATCGGTGATCAAAGAACGAATACCAAACGGTAACGATTTTTTCGTTACGAGATTATCTTACAAAAAAGCCTTCTAAATCTTTTGCATCAATTAAAGCATTTCCAACCTGAATTTTTTTAACATCAGAGACATTAGGAGTTGCGCTTGGTGAGACAACGATATTAGTAATTTCTTCTTTCATGATGACTCCCTGTGGATGGATGAAACCGGCAAGGCGAGTAAGAGACATCTTTGATCCAGCTCCAGTGAGTTCTCCCATTCTGACTTGGAATCCCTGTTTTTTTAAAGTCTCTAGGGATTGTTGGTCAATAGCAAAGAGAGGGTTCATGAGAGATAACATTAAAGTGATGGTGAGAAAAATTGTTTTAGTAAGTGCTCTCATTATTGGACTCCGGATTGGTTAGTTTCATTTTGTTCATATTGGTAGGGGCCGATGGCCTCTGACATCATTAAAGCAAAGTAGGGAATATCACCTTTCATCTCATTCATATTCATGAGATCAAAGATTTTTTTGACGGCTTCTTTTTCAATTTCTTTAATGCGCTTGATGCCTTCGCTATTCATGGCCTCAGAGAGTGAATAAAAAAGGTTGAAGCCGGCTTTGACTTCTGTGGGCTTATATTGATCAAGAAGAATGTGAGTGTGTTGGTGGGCAATGGTTAGATCTAAGGTAAAGTTTTTTTCTTTGGCGTGGATTTGGCCGTGACTGTCTTTTATAAGCCAGGACTGATTTAAGAGTTCCTGAGTTTTTGTGAGACCGATTAAGCCGAGAGCATTTTTTATTTCTTCTAAGCTCACGCCACAGTGGTTGGCGGCAAGTTTATAGATTAAATAAGCGGTTTTATCTCTTAAAACTTCGTTTAAATCATTATCCATTTTATGGTCAGATTTTTCATCGTCAAAAATGAATTGGTCGAAACATTTACGAAGGAGGATGGCAATAGGGCCATCGACTATTTTTAAGAGGCGGCTGATTTTTTTTTCTTTTTTGATATAAGACACTAAAGCGAGGACACTATGAGGTGCGAGTTCGCTGCGATTTTCTTCTTGCATCAGGCGTCTCATGGTCGTAGCGGGTACACCACAACGATTAGCGAGGGAGTTTAATGAAAGAGATGAATGTTGTTCTAAGTATAATGCCGTCATTTCACGAAGCGCTTGATTGACGGTGCAGTTTTGTGGTGATTTTGTCGGATGAATATTTTGGTTTTCAACTTCCATTCCTTTTTTTAACAAAGAGATCCAAAGAGATAAAGAAATAAGTAGCTTGAGAGAGAAAGAGTAAGGTTTCGACTCTAAAATAGAGAAAATTCTAGGGCCCGTGTAAAAAAGTGGCGCCAATAAGGCTCCACTTTTTATCCAAAATTTAAAAAACCTTAGTTACAAACTTGCTGAGTCCGCCCACCAACTCTCACCAAACGGCAAGTGCGGCCTGGATTTGTTTGGTCATTACAATTTGAAGCGGTCGCTCTAATTTTAAGACCGCCATTAATATCACTTGTATCCATCGTAATTGAGCCTTGAGCGATATTTTCAAAGCCGCGCATGATTTGGCTGGTTAAAGTGTGTTGCAATCTCACCGTGACAACGTCACTGGCAGACCCTCTCGCACACTGTGAAAGTAAATTGATTTTTTTACTAGCACTTAAAGTAAAATCTTCTTCTTGGGATAAACTTGATTGCACCCAATTTTTATCAATGAGGGCGTCTGGAGAGTTTGGCACTCTTTCAAGTCCCATTCCAGATTTACTAACTAAGAAACTTTTGAAACTTCCTTGCACACCTTTTTCAAGGGCCGTAAATCCTCGCATGTCATAGCTAATTTCTAAGCTTTCTAATTTTTTTCCGGCCGGAAGCTTAATATCTAAAAAGATATTACAGTTGAGGCTAGAGATATAAGGAGAAACTTTTGGCCCTGTCGCTACTGCCGGAACTCTTGATTCGAATTGGGCGAAGATTAAACTCGCTGTACTTGCGTCTGGAGCTAAAATAATTTGGGTTTGTTCCGTCGGACAGCCGAGGCCTCCTGCTCTTATGTTTGAAATTTGAAAATCTGCACCTTGTGCGTGTGACATCATTAGTGAAAGCAGTGCTGTTGATATAAGTGTTTTCATATAGGCCCCCCTGTACTTCTATATGTAATGGGAAATTATTTTTTTAACAACCATTAAAGAAATAGGTTTTAAGATTGATCGCCATCTGGCGATGGCATGAGAGTGATTAAAACCAGGTGGCGGTCAAACGCGAGGTCAAAGCATTTTGCTCTTTCATTTTTTTATTTGTTCATTTAAAAAATAAATATCACGAACAAAAATGTTCGATTCCAAAGAGGGGGAAAAAATGATGTTCAGTAAAAAAGTGTTAATGGGTTTAAGTCTTTGTCTACTATCACTCACTGCCTTAGCAGATGACATCTCACTAGGGATTCCTGGTTACGGTGGTAACGGATGTCCGGCCAATTCGGCTTCAGTGACTTTAAGTACAGATGCAAAGTCTTTATCTATTATCTTTGACCAGTTTATTGTTGAAGCAGGTGGGATGAATAAAACGTTAGAGAGAAAATCTTGTAGTATCGCGATTCCAGTTCACGTTCCACAAGGTTTTAGTGTATCGGTTGTTAGTGTCGATTACCGTGGTTATGTCAGTTTGCCGAGTCAAGCTTCAGCTCGTTTAACGGCCGAGTACTTTTTAGCTGGGTCACTAGGTCCTAAATTCGATAGAGTTTACCTAGGAAAAACAGATACAGATTATACTTTTAAAAATGATATCGGGATCTCTGCTCAAGTTTGGTCTCCATGTGGAGCTGACACTATCTTAAGAGCAAATGCAGCGATGTTAGTTAAGACAAATCGTTTCAACGATGAAGCTATGGCAACTGTAGACTCTGCCGACTTTAAAACTGGGATACTTTACCAATTACAATGGAAGAGATGTTCTAGATAGTTAGATTATTTAGAATGAACTTTTAATTAAGATGTAGAAAAAGCCTCCTTCGGGAGGCTTTTTTTATGCGGTTAAAACATAGATGACATCGAGAATATCAATTCGGGGAACTATCATAGACCGACTGGTCACATGGTAAAGCGCGCGTGGAATTTTTAATTCACGCTTATAAATATCTCTTAATTTTTGAGTTTGGATTTTATCTTCTTCCAAGCTTGGAGGCATTTTTAAAATATATTCGAGTCTTCCAATAAATAAAAGACAGTGATCGTTGAGATAGGATGGTAAATGTCCTTCAAATTTCTTAAATTCACCTAATAACGACGCCAATACCTGAGTATGAGTTTCATAAAGATACTGGGCAATAAGAAAGTAGAATTCAGCAATCTTTTTTTCTGGGTATTTTTCTAGATAATCGATACACATTTGTAAGCTGTGATAAATTTTTATTGAATCATGGGTATCAAAACCTTTTTGAGCCTCCATCATAAGATGAAGTCCTTCATGGTAGTCGGGATCAAAAAGGGACTTTTTGTTGATTTTAACTTTAGAGACAGAGGGTCTTGTAAAAATGTTTTTTATCTCGCTTATATCGTCTCTAAAGACTTTTGGGGCATCTCCATTAATATAGAGAGCGCTCTGGGAACTTGAATTCATTGTCAGGAGAGTTAATGTACTACTTGTTAGGTTATCTAAATTAAAATCTTCAAATTTATAGTCTTTAAGTTTTTGATTAAAAGGCTTAGATATGAGTTCCAGTAATTCTAAATCTGTTGGTTGGCCCTTCTTTTTTGCCAAGAACTGATTAATTTTTTTATTGGCGATGACTTCTCGCATTTGATTGTACTGATCAAAGCCCAGGGGAAGAAATTGGCGTTGATTGATTGATTTGTCTTCAAGATGATTGCAAAAATAAAGTATGCCTGAATCTGGCACACTGAGTTCGTTAATAAAACTATCTGGGCCATTTAAATCACAAGCGAGGACATCACCATTAGAAAAAGTCATATAAAGGCACCAAGTCGTTATGGTCTGGTTATTTTTTATGAATTCAATGATGCTTTTTTTATCCCGGGCATTTTGAATCATTTTAAAAATGAATTCAAATATCGAAATGCCTTTTGAATTAAACACATTAGTAAATTTCTGATGAAGGGCCAGGGTCATCCCGTCTTCAGTCATAAGCGTGATGGATGGGTAGGGGATACCGCTAGCACCAAAGCCTAATGTTTTTGGCACTCCATTTAAATCATATAAAATCGCTCTTTCATTTTTG
>JAYSPR010000205.1:0-9937 GCA_043721975.1 Bacteriovoracaceae bacterium | reverse complement strand
GTCACCACAATGAACCTTGGTTTATTTTGATCAGAATTTTTTATATCTTTAAATTTTCCTTTTTGGTAATGAAGCTGGCCATCCACAATAAAGTCTTGAATTTCAGATTGCTTTAAAAGCTGTGCTACTGATTTCTTTCCATGAATTTTTTGAAAATATTCCTCTATCGCTTCTTGCCTTGTTTGCCCGTCTTTCTGGGGAAAAATCATGGGAGCCGAGTTTTCACTTTGTTGCCAAATAAAAGGATCAGCGGCCAATGCAAGCTGAATACTAGAAAGAATAAATAAGGCTAAAAGTAAAAACTTCATTCTTAATTTGTTGCAATTGTTATACCCACCTAAGCGCCTGATTTAATTGACCTCTTGTTAGGAGGTACTGTCAAAAAAAGGTGAAGTGTCTAAAGATTAACAAGACTTCAATAATTCTTAGCGGTCTCTGGGATAAGCAGTCTAGAGCATGTTGGGCAAAATTCAACAGATCTTCCTTCGTCAAGAGCACTTCGCATTTGTGAATCAAGTTGCATATGACAGCCAGAGCATTTTTTATCAATGAGATAACTGACAGGACTTTTTGGTTTAAATTTATTTTCAAGTTCGAGATAGAGTTTTTTCACACTGACGTGGCAGGCATCGAGAAGTGAGTCGATGCGAATTTGTCTATTGTGAATGATACTTTCTTCTTCTAAAACAGCTTGATCGACTTCATTTTTTATCTCAATAAGAGTTTTTTCAGAACCTTGGTGAAATTTTTTCCATTCGCGAATTGCTTCCAAGATATGTTCACTTTCATCTAGCTTTTCAAAATAATTTTCTTCAAGAACGGTAATTTCATTCTTAAGGACACTGATTTGATTTTCAAAGGCCAATTGTTCTTTTTGAGTCACTGATAATGAAAGTTGTCCTTCTAGCTTAGAAAGTCTCAATTGCTTATCTTCGATTTGATGAAGTATCTCTGGAACTTTTAAATTTTTTTCTCTAAGTTTTTCTTCTTCTATAGACAAAAGTGCTTTACTACGACGCTCTACTAAGTCGGATATTCTCTTCTTCTCACTTAGAATATTTTGCTGATTAACTTGGTTATCACGATTTAACGCTTCGATTTCTATTAAATGCCTAAAGCTCTCTAGGAACATGACCGATCCTTCCTTGTTTTTGCATTGGGCTTTCGATTATACTGTTTATCATAAGCCTGCCAGATTCTTTGGTAAATGGCCACGTACATATAACGAGAGATGAGTAATGAAAATCAAAACTGAAATTAAGCCGATAACTTTAGAGACGATTGTTTCTGAAATTAATAAGCTAAAAACAGATACTGTGCTTGTGATTGCTGATCACCAGGTGTGGAGTTTGTATTCAAAAGATATCTTACTTGATTCGATAGAAAATAAAAAAGTTATTTTTTGGAAAGCAGCTGACGGAGAGAAAGTAAAAAATATTACTGATTTCCAAGCGGCCATTGAATTTTTTCTCGATAAAGGAATCCACAGAAAAGCGCACTTGGTTGTTATTGGTGGAGGAGCTACTTCTGATTTTGGTGGTTATGTAGCTGCTTCAATCTTGCGTGGTATAGAGTGGAGTATTATTCCAACAACCTTACTATCAATGGTTGATGCTAGCATCGGTGGAAAAGTTGCGATTAACTCAAAGTCTGGAAAAAATCTTATTGGAGCTTTTCATCTTCCAACGAATATTTGGATATGCCCTAAATTTTTAGAAACACTTCCTGCAGTAGAGAAAAATAGTGGATTAGGTGAAGTCTTAAAATATGGTTTTCTCGACTACGGAATTTATGATCTAGTTATTAAAAAAGCAGAGATGTCTCAGATCATTGATGCCTGTGCAAAATTTAAAGAAAAATTGACAGAAGAAGACCTTAAAGAAAATGGCATCAGAAAAATTCTGAATCTTGGGCACTCGTTTGGTCACGCACTTGAGTTCATTTATAATATTCCTCACGGTGAAGCTGTTATGTGGGGAACTGCTCTTATTTTTAAACTTTTTGGAACAGAAAAAAATCTCAATGACATTGCAGCATTAAAAAAAGCCCTAGATATGCCAGGAGATCAGTCACCTTGGTTCAATAAAGAATTCCCTATTGAAAAAATTATGATGTATCTCTCAAAAGATAAAAAAATTAGCGCATTAAGTTCAATTGATCTCATTATGATTAAAGATATTGGAAATGCGATTATTGAAACAAAATCCTTCGATGAAATCCAAACGATCTTGGAAGCCAAAAAAGACGATCTTCGCAAATTTACAATTTAAATAAGCTTATTTTTGAATTTGAGCTTTCATGAGACGTGCAAGCTCAAAGGTGTCCGCACATCGGAAGTAATCGTTCCCTACACCGCGTCCTACAGGTTTTAATTTTTGGGTGATAATTCGCCCACCTTCTAAAATCTCTTCAGCAATATGAACTTTAACGACTTCTCCCGTGATAATCTGTCCAGCACCAGGCTCGTCTCCATAACTGAGCCTATCTCTAAAGATGCATTCAAAATGAATGAGACTTTCTTTCATGCGCTTGGCCTTTATTTTTTCTGAATCAATAGGAGTAAGGCCAGAAAGTATAAATTCATCTTCTCCATAAGGAACTTCGGTTGAAGCTAGGTTTACTTTTTCAATAATACTTTCACTCACAATGTTCACCACAAATTCTTTTTCACGAAAAATATTTCGAGGAGTGTCTTTAAGAGTACCAGTACTGGATTTAATCATCGGACAAAAAGCGATGATCATAGGACTTGCCGAAACTGCGGTAAAAAAAGAAAAGGGGGCAAGATTATTTGACCCGTCTTCGTTCCGAGTAGAAATAACGGCGATAGGGCGAGGAAGAATTGAACCAATCAAAAATTTATAGTTATCTGCAAAGGCACCATCAGTATTAAAAGATTTCATTGTCATTTCCTTTTAAATTAATCCTAACTCTAGCTTACATCTAGCTTCATCTTGATACAACTCTAACAAAGTTCTAGCAGATATTTAACACTCAAAGCGGAAGTGCTTATGTTTTAATTTTAAGGAGATCTAACATGGATGTTTAAATGTTTGAGATGAATTTAACGCAACCGACCTCTAGTAACTCAAAAATCGAAGGACTCGTCTTCTTGGAAGAGCTCCTTTTAATTGACTCTCAAACATCCAACCACGCAGGGGTTAATGAAGTTCAGTTCAAGCTTAGTCAAAAGCTTGAAGCCTTGGGTTTTGAAATCAAATTTATAGAAAATCAAGAAAGTAGCAGTGGTCAACTTTTGTATGCTGAAAAAGTGGGGCGTTCTAATGAGAGAATCACTTTTATTGGCCATGCCGATACAGTTTGCTCACCAATTATGGGTCAATCATTTAATGTCGATTTTAATAAAAAACAAATTAGCGGTGCGGGGGTAGGAGATGATAAAGGCAGTCTTGTTATGGCCTTATTGGCCTTGGAAAAATTTATCTTATTTAATCCAGATCATTATCACACTCTTACTTTTATTTCTTCTCCTTGCGAGGAAATGGGCTCTATTGGCTTTCATTCGCTTTTTAGAAGAACTAGTTTGGAATCCTCAATGGTCCTTGGATTAGAGCCAGCTCTTTTTAATGGTTCTTTGATTAATTCACGAAACGGAAATCGTTGGTACAACATCCATATAAAAGGAAAAGCTTCACACGCTGGTCGATTCGGGGAACCTTTTATTAATGCTGCTCATTGTGCAGGTGAATTTATTTCAAAGATTCATTTATTAAACGACATTGATAAAAAAACAAAAATCAATGTTGGAGCCATTAAAAGTTCGAAAGATTTATATAATGTTATATGTGACCATGTCGAAATTAAGCTTGATGTGCGTTTTTCAACACCAGAAGTGAGAGATAGACTTGATCAGGCAATTAAAAGCCTATTAGTCGATTCATCAGTGGAGTGTTTTTACACTGAACAAAAATGTTTTTTTAGTCTTGAGATTGTTGATGATTGTCCACCCATGGCCGAGAACGATTCGGCTCATTTTCTTATTGAAACTTATAGAAATATTTTAACTCAATATGAAGATGAGCCAAATACAGCTGAGCATTCCGGAGGAGCTGCAGACATTAATTATTTTGCGCGTCCAGGTCTCATAACCATTGATGGTCTTGGACCCAAGACTCGTGGAATGCATACCAAAAATGAAGTAATGGATTTAGAAAGTTTTTACACGCGCCAGTATGCTCTTTGTGACTTACTCAATTATTTAGAAAAAAAGAAAAACCAATTAAATGGAGATGATGATGAACATTAGTGGTGAGATTGCTTGTCTTTATTCAGGACACAAACTTCATGATGAGTGGATGCTATATATATCGCCTAGATTTTTAACTTATTCACCACGGTTTCCACTTTTCATTAAAACTCAAAATTATACTTTAAAAACGGCAAATCATATCTCAGAACTGGCAGAACTTTTTAGATTAAGGCATCACATTTTTTTTAATGAAACAGGAATCACGGATGACCACAACTTAGACCTAGATGATTTTGATTCGCTTTGTGATCATTTAGTCATCAGATCAAATATTACTGGTGAGATCTGTGGAACTTACCGAATGCTTTCAAGCGAACATACTTCAAAATTTTACTCCCAAGGGGAATTTGAAATGCAGGATTTTCTAGAGAGTCCGGGAATCAAGCTCGAGTTAGGACGAGCTTGTATTCATCCAGAACATAGGAATGGGGCAGTCATAGATCTATTATGGAAGGGAATTGGGGAGTACGCTAAGCAATCAAAGGCTCAATATTTATTTGGCTGCAGTAGTATTATGACAGTCTCGCCTGTTATGGCCAAAGCCATTGTTCAAGTTATGACTGAAAAAGAAATGATTTCACAAAAATTCCTAATTAAGCCTAAGTTAAAATACAAAATGAGTTTTTCAAGAGTAAAAGGTGAGGATCTGTTTGAAGAAAAATTTATTATGGCACAAATACCCTCGCTCTTAAGAAGCTATCTTAATGCAGGTGCTAAGGTTTTTGGTAAACCGGCCTTAGATAAAGAGTTTCAATGCATAGATTTTTTGACTATACTTAATCTGGAAGAAGTAAATTCTTCTTATGAGAAGCGGTATTTTAAAAAATAGGTTTTGAATGTCTCAAGTCAGGCTCATCTTTCGAATGTCACTGTTTGGACTGGCATTGATTGCTTATTTTGTTTCAGCATTTTTTATTCTTATGTTTTGTGGTTTTAATTTTGATCGTGCCAGGCCTCATCTTACAAAAATTATTTCGATTACGAGCAGAGTTGGCCTTAGCATTTTTAAAATACGTATAAAGAAAAACTGCAAAATATTAGACCATGATAAAAATCATCTTATTGTCTCAAACCATCTCACTTACTTAGATGTTTTAATAATTAGCTCAATCTTTCCAGCATGCTTTGTTACCTCTGTTGAAATGAAACAAACTCCTTTTTTGGGACAGCTCTGTTTGTTAGGTGGATGCCTTTTTGTTGAAAGAAGGAGTAAAAGAGGTCTAGGTGAAGAGGTCGCTGAACTGACTAAGGCCTTAGGTCAAGGTTTAAATGTCGTTATTTTTCCAGAAGCAACGAGCACCAATGGTGAGAATATTATTAAATTTAAAAGACCTTTGTTTCAAGCTGCCATAAACTCAAATAAAGCGGTTTTGCCTATTTGTCTTAATTACAGATTTCTTGGTGACAATAAAGTAAGTTTAAAAAATCGTGATCACATTTTTTGGTACGACAGCACCCCATTTTTCATCCATGCATTGAAACTTTTTTCTTATTCAAGTATTGAAGCCGAGATCTCAGTTTTAAATGAAATTTATCCAAAAGACTTTACTGACAAAATTGATCTTGCTGAAAAAAGCTATGAAATTATGAAGCATGAATACATTCAAATAATCAAGTAAGTTCAATAAAGAGGAGTTAATTTTATGACTATTAATATTTTTAAAAGACTTCATCATAGAGCACCATATTTACTAATAGATGATGTCATCTCCCATTCATCTCAGTCTCTTCATGCAAGAAAGACCTGCAGATCTCATGAACATTTTATTCAGGGTCATTTTCCAGGCGCTCCAGTTGTACCGGGTGCAATGTTACAAGAAATGACTACTCAAGCTGCTGGGGTACTTCTGGCCGAGCATCACTCCCCAGTTGAAGATTATGATTCAGAAAAAACCAAAGGATATGCCATTGGAGTGTTGAGGGCAATTCATAATTCAAAATTCAAAAATTTCGCCAGGCCTGATGAAATCTTAGACATAAAAGTTAGATTAATTCAAAATCTTGAAAATTCATTTCGCTTTCAAGGAACTATTGAAATCAACGGAAATAAGATTATGAGTAACGAATTTACCCTAGTTAATATTACTGATGATAAGCTATTTGGAACGGTCTAAGTTTTTTAGTCAAAATTCTTAAGTAGTTCCTCTTTTTTAGCAGTATCAATATCCATGTATTGATGACCATCGTAATGAAGATCACTGTCTCGATAATTTTTAAGCCAGCCATGCTTGACAGTATAGCCCTGAGGATGGAGTTTGAATAAGGCGATGGCTTCATCTGCTATAAATTGATTCAGCTTCTCGTAACGCTTTGTTCTCTCCGGAGAATCCTGCATGATAACTGCAGCTTCAAACTCTTTATTAAACTGAGGATTATTATAATTTTCACTATTGGCACCTGGAGATGAGTTTGGTCCATAAAAAAGTTGAAGAAAGTTTTCTGTATCAGGGTAATCCGCTATCCAGCCTGTATCAAACATTTGCAAAGATCTTTTTTTCATTTTTGCCTGCATTTCAGGCCATGGGCTTGTTTGAATTTTAATTTTTATCCCAATTTGTTCCATCTGCTTTTGAAAAAATTCAGCTGACTGGCGACTGGTTGTTGAATCAATTGTATCAAACATAATTTCAGGAAGGCCTTTTCCACCAGGATAACCTGCAAGGGCAAGTGTTTTTTTAGCTAATTCAATATTTAAGCCTTTCCACGGATTTTTATAGTCTGGAACGTTTCCGGCAATTCCAGGGGGAGTCACCGATTGAGCAGAAAAAGCAGTGCCATTAAAAAAAAGTTCGTTAGCTTTGTCTACATCATAGGCTAAGAGCATGGCCCTTCGAAGATTAGTATTTTGAAAAAGTTTATAATCAAAATTAAAAGCTGTAAAAGAAACTTCTAACTGGGGTGAGATGATAAGATCAATTCCTTTTTTAAGCATATCGGGAGTGAGTTTATTGTCTTTAATTGCAGTTGCAAAATTATCTTTCGGAACCCAGTAGTAATCAATTTCGCCTTTATTAAACTTTAACCATGCTGGCTGTGATTCAACTAAAATATTAACAATTATTTTGTCGACAAGTGGAAGTCTTTTTCCAGCATCTCCTAATAAGTGCTTAAATTGTGGAGAAGCATCACTCGGATAAAATTTTTCTCTGAACGTTGGATTTTTTGTATAAATGATTCGCTTACCTTGATCAAACTTCGGAAGAACATAAGGTCCAGTACCTATTGGATGATTGATAAACTCTGGGCCATATTTTGCGACAACCTCTTTGGCGACGACATAAGTAAAAGGCATAGCAAGTGAATATAAAAATTGTGGAAATGGCTTGGCCAATTGAAATTGAAGTGTGTATTTATCAAGAGTTTTTACACCAGAAATTTCCTCGTTATAGTTTGTGACAGAAAGTTTTTCATTTTTTAGTCTCCACTCATTAAGTCCTTTGATTTTTCCATCGAGAACCCACCAGCCTGTGGATTGAGTTTTTGCATCAGCAAGACGTTTGATTGAATAAACGAAATCATTTGCTTCTAGTTCTCTCCCTTTGCCACCCTGAAATGCAAGATCGTCTTGAAAGAAAACTCCTTTTTTAATTTTCACTGTGTAGGTCATGCCATCACGAGATGCTTCCGGCATACTTTCGGCCAAGTTTGGAATGAGTTCGTAAGGCATTTTTAGCCAGTGATAAGCTAAGAGGCCTTCATAAATTTTTGAAATTTGACTGGCAGAAGCCAAGTCACTGGCCATGATAGGATCAAACCCTTTTGTTTCTGCACCGGCAACAAGATTTAAAACACGTTCGTGAACTTCATGTTTTTTTGTACAAGAAGCAATGAGAGTTAATGCAATAAATAAAAGAATTAAAAAAGTATTACGTGCTTTCAATTAAAAACCTCATGAAAATAAAATAAATTTATAGCTAATATAGCTAGTATTTACTTTATTTGTCATGCTTTTTGATTGAGTCCCATCATTTCACGAATAATTTTTCTGCTCGGTCCATCTCCACTCTCACATTCAGGACGCACCATTTGACGATCAAAGAGAAATCCAGCTTTCCAAATTTTTTCAATCTTAAGCGTATTTAAAATATTTTTCATGGGACTTTCTTTTAATAAAATAAAATCAGCACGATAGCCTTTTTTAATGAAACCTCGTGGCTCAAATTTTGGCTTGTGGCCATTTTCAATATGAAGCCCATAGGCCAGCGCAGGGTTTGAAGTCGCCGTTTTTAAAACTTCTAAATTAAGATTTTCATTTTTAACACGTGAAGAGTAACGCTTGAGAGCTTCTCTGATGAGATAAAGTTCATAATGTATACCTAGTCCTTCAATGGCCGAGCTCGTTGTGTCGGGATCAGTTCCAGCTAAAAGATAGGCACCAAAATCATAAACTTTTGCGACTTTTGCTAGAGTGATTTCATCTTCTGCTTTATTTCCTCTGCTGCCACAAGATAATAAACGCATTTCGTCTGTAGCATAAATATAGGGAAGTACATCTGAGCTTTCAACATATGACTCAGTAAAATTTTCTCCAGGATTTTCTTCTCCTAGTGCATGACTAAATCTATTAGCTAGAGCATAAGGGCTTTCGCAATTTTGAAGTAAAACTCCGAGCGTTGGAACAATATATTTTATCTTATGGACTAATTTTTGAGCAAACTCATCAGTGAACATTTTGTCTTTAGCACCAGCACTTCCAGGGGTGTGAATTAAAACATCACTGTTTGATTCCATTACATCAAAAGCATCATCTACGATTTGATTATGGGTATAAACGAGAAGATTTTTCTTGTGAGCAGCCTTTACTAAAGCATTTAATGTAATCGTAGAAATTTTTTGGTCTCTAGGAAAATCAGGATTCATTGTATGAAAAAAAACTTTGATATGATCGGAGCCTTCGGATTCTCTGCGATCAACCCATTTGATAATGTCTTCTTCATCCCATGGCCCTTCAGGTTTTAGGTTATAGACGGGGTCGACGCCGAAATAGCCAAATTGAACATTGGCAGGAATGGCCCACATTCCAGATGTAAATAAATCGGCATAAAGAAGAAATTCTTTTTTTAAATCGTTGGCTTCTTTGTTAGTTTTATCATTAGTTTTCCACTGTTCTCTAGAGCGCTTGAAGTAATTTGCAGGCCACGGATAAGCGGCCATATCAAGAACAGTTGTGACACCAAAACGCATATACTTTTCAAAACTTCCACTTTCAGAAGGAGTTTGGGTAACATCATTTTTTCTATCGCCCCAGCCATAGAGGCCATGTGGATTAATGGCCTTCAGTAGATTTTCTTCACTGAATTTTTTATATAAATCTATAAATGATGGGCGAAGTATCTTCCCTTCATTTTCTTCACTATTTCCAAGCAGTGCTTGTGTCACATTAAGAAGATGAAGATAAGTTTCAGACGTCAGCATGAAATGACCTTCTGAATCTATCATGGAAGGCATGAGAAATTTTCCAGTTCCATCAATAACTAGATTTTCTGAATTTTCCTTTTTATCTAAGTCTAGATTTATCACTTGAATAATCCAGCCATCTTTAATAACTACATGAGTGTTGTTAACTAATTTCTCACCGTCAAAAAGACTGACATTCGTAATTTCAAAACTATTCATAAAAATTACATCCAAGATTTCCAATAATCCTTATTTTCATTTCTTGTAAAC
>JAYSPR010000204.1:0-5898 GCA_043721975.1 Bacteriovoracaceae bacterium | reverse complement strand
TTCTCTTCTCTTCTCTTCTCTTCTCTTCTCTTCTCTTCTCTTCTCTTCTCTTCTCTTCTCTTCTCTTCTCTTCTCTTCTCTTCTCTTCTCTTCTTAATTCAGTCTATTTCGAAACTAAGGAATAATCTAACAACTTATAATTTAATTTAAGGTTGTATTTTCCACATGAATAAGCAAATTCATTGATCGTTTTCATATCTCCCTTACATTCAAACCAGATTAGATACATTGATTCAGATTTAAATTCTACCTTATTACTTTTTTCCATTTCCTCAGTTCGAATGACAAATACCTTGTTCAGCATATCGCCATCAGGATTATTCAGATCAAGCTTCCCCCATGAAAGTCTATCTTTAAAAGTTGATGTCATGTCTTTCAATTTTAACATTGGAAGATTAGTTTTGCTTATTTCAGATACCGGGAAAGAAATATTTTTTGAATCAAAGTAGAGAACATTATTCACCTTTGTATGACTATAAAAACCTAAGATGACTTCATTGTACGTAGGATACACTTCTTCATTGATCAGGACATAAAAAGCTTTATCACCTAAGATAGGGCCATCACCATGCGAACGGATTGTCATATCTTCATAGAGAGTGGAAACATTATTATCTATTGTTAAGGCCCTACTAAAGTTTAACTTGGGCAAAGCAAATGGTTTAACATCCAATTGGTGATTCCCCACCTGGTCTTGAATATCACCTTGAGAAGATCTGCCTCCACAACTACATAGAGAAATAAGAACGATGCTAAATAATAAACTTTTCACGAATACCTCCATTTTTGAATTTCCATAAAAGGTATGTACCAAAAGAGTTGAAGGTTTTTATCTTAATCAAAATGAACTGCAGGAAATATTTTATTTTTGAAACGTGAAGTAGTCACCAATAGCTACTAATGTGAATAGTTTTGTTTTAAAAAAACGTCTATGACTTGTGCAATGCCCGACAAGAATGATTCTGAAAAAAATTGCTCAATTCACAATTAATCAGTAGAAAGTTTAAATAAGCGATACAATTATTTAAATTATGTTCTTATTGATCACATGGCGTAAAACTTGAACATCAAACACGATTTAAATAGAAATTTCAAAGTTCCAAGGGATTCACTGCTTCAAGTAGAAAAGTTTGAAGAACAACAAATTATATATAACCAAAATCAACTTCAACTAAAACTTTTCAAAGCAACGACTTCTGTTTTTATCATGGCCCCACTGATTGCTGAAATCTTAGTTTTTCTTTATACCGGAAGAACTAATGAATCACTCTATTCTAGCGTCGCCATGATTTTTTCTGCCGTAGCAATTTATATTTGGTACGTTTGGACAAAAAATCTTAAATTTGCATTGGGACTAGCGCCTATATCTGTCTTGGTCTGTTTTTCGTGGGGACTCTTTGTATCTGGGGGAATTAAGTCCGAACACATAACATATTTTCCTTTTTTTCCTGTTATATTTGGATTTATTTTTGGAAAAAAAGGAACAGTATGGACAACTGCCTATGTTACTTTTTTTGGACTATTTCTAATCGTTGCTCAAAAATATGACCTAGTTCCCTTGATGACGAGATCTCCTTCAATCGTCCTCATTGGCTACCACACTATTGCAGCGACAGTGTTTACTGGATTTATCGTAACTTTTTTTGAAAATTCTAGAGATTTGGCTGAAAAAGCACTCTCTCAAACAAATCACAATTTATTAATTGAACAGACTATTTTAAACCTCACTCAGCAACAATTAAAAGATGCTCAAGCCATTTCAAAAATCGGTAGCTGGGAATTTGACTTACTAACCAATAATCTCATTTGGTCAGAAGAGCATTACAAAATTTTTGAAATAGAAATGCCTCAGTATTCAGATGAACTGTATAAGCTCTATCAAAATAGAATTCACCCTGAAGATAGAGTTAAATTATTTCAGCATGTTGAAAATGCTCGAAATGGCACTGATTTTATTTTCAATCATCGCCTAATTTTTGACGATGGACGCATTAAGAATGTTGTAGGCATTGGCAAGGTTACAAATGATTTAACTGGCAAGCCTAAAAAAGTCGTCGGCACCTGCCAAGATATTACTGATAGAGTTCTCATAGAAGAAGAAAATCGATTTATTCTCGACACTCTTCAGATTGGTGTTTGGAAATATAACCCCTTATCTCAATCTCTCCATTGGGATAAAAATATGTATTCCTTGTATGAACTTAATGAAAGTGAGTTCAGCAGCCATTATTCTGCTTGGGAAAATTCAATCGCACCTCAAGACCGCCAGATGGCCGTTGAGGTTTTGGCAAGTGCACTGAAGGGTGAAAAAGAATTTAATCCAATCTTTGAAATTCAAACCAAAAAGGGCGCGAAAAAATACATATCAGCGAAGGCAAAAGTCATTTTCAATGAAAATAGAGTTGCCACTATGATGTATGGGGTAAACATCGACATCACGCAAGAAGTGCTTATTCAGCAAGAGCTCAACCAAGTACTTGATAAAAACTTGGCACTTATCAAACATGCTAAATTTTCTATTATTAGCACTGATCTCAATGGAATTATCACAAGCTTTAACGAAGAAGCTGAAAAAATATTGGGCTACAGCGCTGACGAGATGATTGGAAAAAATTCTCCTGCTACATTTCATGACCTTGAAGAAATTGAATTAGTGGCACAAAAGCTATCAACCCTATTCAAGAAAGATGTTCCTGCTGGATTTGAAACCTTTGTATTCATTTGTCATGAAAACACACACAATGACTCTCAATGGACATATGTGTGTAAAGATGGAAAACGCGTACAGGTGAAGTTAAGTCTTAGTGCAATTTATAATACCAACAAAATTTGTACAGGTTATTTAGGAATTGCAAGAGACATTACCGAAGAGTTACATCTTCAAGAATCTCTCAATTTTGAGCGGGCAAAAAGTTTACAGAATGCTAAACTTGCAACTCTCGGAGAAATGTCTGCCGGAGTTGCTCATGAAATTAACAACCCGCTTACAATTATTTCGAGCGCTGTAGATCTCATCCAAAAAAATCTTCACAATCAAGATAATATTGTATCCAAATTGAACATGATTAAAAAATCTATTTCTCGCATTTCAAAAATAGTGCTAAGTTTGAAAAAATTTTCTCGATCAGGAATTAATGAACCTCATCGTTTACATTCATTAACTGAAATTCTGCAGGAATCACTGACGCTAACAGAGGCGAAAGCTAAACGCTATGAAATCCCTGTCACTGCAGATTTTAAATCAAATTACCAAATTAGTTGCAATGAAATTGAAATTGAACAAGTTATAGTTAACTTAATTAATAATGCCATTGATGCCATCAAAACGAATCAAGAGCGATGGATAAAAATCTCTCTCTATGAGGAAACATCTGAAGTTGTTTTTAGTTTAACAGATTCAGGACCAGGTATCTCTGAAAATATTTCCCGCAAAATCTTTGAACCATTTTTCACCACAAAAAACATTGGTGAGGGTACTGGGCTTGGACTATCTATCAGTAAAGGAATATTAGATGAGCATCAAGCATCCATTTCAATTTTACCAAATACAACGAATACATGCTTCGAGATCCGTTTCTTAAAGCCATCCTAATAAATTAAAATTAGAATGAACTAAAAGTGTTCGATTCTAAAAATTTAATAAGTGATACCATATCAGATTTTGTAAAAAATTTATCAATATTGGGTGATTTTTTTGAATAAGAACTTTCTTCAGCACTAATTAAAAGACATTTAATTGTTTTATTATGACTTTTAACAATTTCTAGAAAATCATTACCATTTTGAATTGGAAGAAAAAAATCACAGATTATAAAATCAAAATTATATTTATATTTGGTGAGAAGCTGCAGGCCCTCAATTGGATTGTTGGCCTCAATTAACTTAACCTGCATTGAACTTTCTTTAAGGAATTCCTTAAAAAGATCTCTAAAGCCTAGGTTATCCTCAACAAGTAGTATGTTTGTCATATATCCTTATCGAAGATTAAATTTAAATCTAAAGTACAGACTTCATTAAGTATAAAAAAACTTTAGTGTTTCAGTAGGTTAATCAAAAAAATATTTCTAAAAAATACAGTAACTTAATAGATATAACTAAAAGAAACCAAGGTTTGAATTGATTTATTGATACCGTAAAGTTAACAAGGGCCATGTTTAAGATTATTAGTATGACAATTATCATCTTTTTAAGTTTGCCCCAGGCAAATGCTATGAACATTGCTGGAAAAGTACTGGCCATTCACGATGGTGATACCTTAACGCTTCTTCCTTCTGGGGAAACAAAAAAAGTAAAACTAAGGCTTCTTGGTGTCGATACACCAGAAATTGATTTTAACGGATTTTCACAAGGAGAAGTGGCGATTCATGCTCGAGATTTTTTAAAATCCCTACTTCCTATCAATGCCAATATTAAAATTGAATTAGCACAAAATGGCACAGACTCTAACGGACGCTATCTCGGAATTATTATTTACGAAGGAAGAGACCTAAATGCACAAATTCTAGAGGCTGGATGGGGTGTAGCTTATTTTATTTTTCCGTATGATAAATCGCTCGTGGTTAATTACCTTAAGTTATCACAAGATGCTTACCTCAAGTCTCTGGGAATATTTTCTAATCAGTTTAAACATGAACGACTGCCTTATCTTTTTAGGCAAGAATCTAAAGGAATACCTGGAACTAATCTAGTGGGGAATTTTACGACAAAGAAACTTTTTTCATCTGAAAATATTGAAGAAATTCCAGTTTATAATCGAGTGTTTTTTCCATCTGAACAAATGGCCAAGTCAGTTGGCTTTAGCTGGTAGTATAAAATACAAAAAGCCCATCTTTTTCTAGACGGGCTTAATTGGATTAAATTACCAACGATTTGTTCTTGCTTTCGGCGCCATTTCTTTAGCTTCTGAAACATTCATCTGACGACCTTCGAATTCCATACCATTCAAACCAGTGATAGCATCTGATGCTTCTGAGCTTGATGACATTTCGATAAAACCAAAACCTTTACTGCGATTTGTATCGCGATCGATAATAACTTTAGATGATTCGACTGTCCCAAATTGGGCGAACTTATCTGATAACGTTTCGCTGGTAACACTGTAACCTAAGTTACCAACATAAATTTTTGCACTCATAGATACTCCATATATAAACAATCACATTGGTGTGATGTTTTAAAAAACGTAGATTTAATGTATTGATTTGCTATTGGATCGTTTTTGAAGATTCGAATAATAAATGAACAATTACCTTACAATCTTACAGTACACCGAATTATTAAAATTGCACTGTGAAAATTGTTTATTTTAAAATTAACCAAAAAATCAGTGCCTTAGCTGTGAAATTATACATCTTCAAAACCTGGATGATCGTGACGAGGAACACCTTCTTTAAATTTTTGCTGAACAGGTGTTGATTGATCGGCTGTCTTTTTCAATTCTATCTTAACTTCTTTTAGATTGGATCGTGAAATTGGCGCTTCTTTTTCCTTTATAGAAAAAACGTTGTTAATTCCTTTTATTGGCTTTTGAACTTCTTGGAATTTCTGGGCTTCTTCTATAACAACAACTTTTTTAGAAATCACTTTCTTTTCTATTTTATAAGATTTTGATTTAGCCAATGTACTTTCTTTATTCTCATTATTTCCATTAATCACACTTACTAAATTTACAACTTGAGCTTTAAGAGAGCTTGCTTGTTTTGAAAGTGCTTCTGCGGCATTAGCAGAATCTTGAGCTGTCACAGTATTGGTATTTGTCACTTGATCTAACTGTGCCATGGCCTTATTGATTTCAATGATTCTGATCTTTACCTACTTTAACGGAGTCCCTTTTAAGCAGCATAACGGTTTTGTTCAGCATACTCTTTCGGACTCATATAACCAAGTGAAGAATGCAAT
>JAYSPR010000203.1:0-11293 GCA_043721975.1 Bacteriovoracaceae bacterium | reverse complement strand
TTGAGATTTTGTTCTGTATTGTCTTGTTGTAGTTCCAGTCGCTTGCATAAGTTCCTCCGGTTGGAGGTGTCTAGTTCAATTGGGGGTTACGAACAAACTATTAAATACTGACCCTAAAGAATGAAAAATCATTTAAGGATTTTATATGAAATATTGCTTGTTAATATTCACACTAACTTCACTTTCTCATCCTCTTTGGGCCGCTGAAGCAGTTACAGCAAATTCACCCGTTGTAGTGCAAACGACAAGTTCTGATTTATTTCAACCCGGCTGGTCTGGAAAATATAAACGCGGAATTGGATACTCGACTTCACTCTTAAGCACTAGTACGTTTATTTACGATCATTACACCGACACTCCGGCTTCTTATAGTGGTTTTTTCTCTTACACAAATGCAGCGGACAGCTCTACTCAGTCTATTGCTAATAATGGTACGACTATAGTCACAACTAATTCAGGATCTCGCTCTCTCGGAATTATTACTTTAGCTGGAAGTTACAACTACAGACTATTTAGAAATGAGTGGAGCAATATTCGTATCGGTTTTTTAGGCGGGATAAACCTTTATCCCAAAACAAGTTATGACATAGGAACTCAAACAACAACAATTGCCACAGGAGTTGTGACCTATTCAGGCTTTGGAACCTCAACACTTACCCGACCTGTGCAAATTATTGTTGGCCCCATTTTAATGACTGCTGTTAATCTACGCTGGTTTCCAATGCTCAGTATCGGTATGGATAGTGGAATCTTTTTATTTTCTAACTCAAAAACAACAACAGAATCAAGCAGCAATACCGCTGGTGTTGTCACTAAAACAACTCAAGTCGTCTCGCCTGGAATTGTTGGATCGACTCGAGGTGATGGTACTTTTGGCTTTAGTACGAGCTTTGCAGTTCGCTATGTTTGGTAACCCTAGCGCTTTATAATTCTCTCATCACTGCTCAATGAACTAGCTTGATCGCTAAATAAACCGCGCCATTTTTGTCGAAATGATTCAACTGATAAACGACTGTCGGCAAACTTAGCTTTGGTGAGTTTTAATTGGAACCCATCTGTTATTTCATAATTAATGAGAGCCTCATTTTCAGTTCCCAGTGAAGCATAATTTTTTACTCGTTCAATATAAGCTTCAATATCACTCACGTTTTTTGTTCTAATGTTGCAAGTGATTCCACTATTGGATGTGAGCGAATTAAGACAACCAATATTTTGAGCTACTCCTATTGGTCCCCTAACTGAATGATTAATTCCTTCTATTGAAAATACATCTCTCAATTTTTCTATATCAATTTTTGCATAAACCGCTCCAAGATACTCACCTTTTTCATTAAAGAGTCCTGAGCCAGAATTTCCACTGATTACATTGCAATCGTTCCCAGATAAAATAGCGACAGAAGAACTAGTTAAATTAGACATAGTAAAAGCATTATCAACTGAAAGAGTGCATCTCTTTAACGTTATAGTTCCAATATTTCTATCATAAGAATTTGGATTCATCGTGTAGGCATAAACTTTTGAATTTTCAATAAAATTATTTTTAGTAATGACTACATCATCGTCTCTTGAAACCACTTTCTCCATTTCTAGAACGGCCAAGTCTGGTTGACCTTTGTCTTGCTGGTAGACTTGAATAACTCTTGCACATCTCACACTTTGAGCATTTAGACGTTTTGTATAAGGAAATAGAACTTTAATTTGATCTGAACAAATAGCTCCGGCTCTTTTAATTTCTGAAGGAATACAGTGTGAATTGGTGAGAATATATTTATTTTGATAAAGAGTGCCTGAACAGCTTCCTAAATAATATTTACCATTTTCTGCTAAAAACCAATAAGCTAATTTCGCAGCAAAACCAGGGCAATCATTTTGAGCGACACCACAATAAACTGTTTGATTATTATACGCATTTGTTAGCTCTTCTAAATCTTTAAACTTCTGTAGCTGACTTGTTGTATCTTTAGGTCTAGTGCTACTTCCACAACTCATAATCGTTAGTGAGCCAAGCAACAAAAAGACCAATAAAAGAGTTGATGGCTTCAAGCCTCGCTCCTAAGTTTAATAAAATGAATTCTCATAAGTATGAATGAAAAAATCTCCCATCGTAAAAATGATGGGAAACTTTGTAAAAACTATAGGCTTTTTATGGGCTCACCAGCGAAGCCCAAAGCCCCTCTAATGATAAGTGGTAGTGCTCAAGTCCCACACTCATTGAATCAGGTGCAATGATTTTAAGGGATTGATCATCTTCTAATTTAAAAAGTTCATTTAATCGATTTAAATCTTGATCCCGGAGACCAAGCGGAAAGACTTCACCTTCCACTGAAATCTTCCCTGAAGCAAAGCAATCTTCCAAATGGCTTAGTGGCAAATTTCCGGTCAAACTCCATAGCATAATAAGTAGAGGCAATTCCAAATAGCGATACTCCTCATCCTTAAATTTTTTTCCCTCTACTTCACCTTCTATACAAAGAACAAATCTTCTTAGGGGAAACTTAAGTTTCTTTTCCCTGGAGAGAAAAATGAATTTCTCTTTCATTGATCTGGAATACTTTCCAAGCCCAACAATTTCAATTCCTGGTATTCCCTTAGAGGAATATCCAAAAATATCCACTGGACAGTATTGTCCAGCATAAGGATAAAGGCTTTTTGTTCTCATGTTCATAAAATCTCCTGCACGGCTTCTTGCTAAAAAGCATGAGAAATATGATTCTTAAGCCCTGAATAAAAGATGTTAAAAAATGAGCGGCTTAAACATTTTTGAAAGAAACAAATCAAAAAAGGATTCCGATGAAAGATAATCAGCAGTTTTTACGTACAGAGCATGATCTCCTAGGAGAACTTCAAGTTCCGAATGATGCCTATTATGGAATTCACACTCAACGGGCCATGGATAATTTTAAAATTTCTCACAATAAAATTAGTGATAATGTTCATCTGGTAAAAGCTCTGGCCGTCACAAAAAAAGCCTGTGCTCTCGCCAACGGTGAGCTGGGAACAATCGATAAAAAGATTGCCAAATACATTGTGCAAGCTTGCGATGAGATCATTATTAAAAATCGTTGTCTTGATCAATTTCCTACCGATATCTATCAAGGTGGTGCTGGCACTTCGGTAAACATGAATGCCAATGAAGTTATTGCAAATCTCGCTTTAGAATTAATGGGGGAAACGAAAGGTTCTTATCATATTATTCATCCCAATGATCATGTCAATAAATGCCAATCGACAAACGATGCTTACCCAACAGCTTTTAGAATTGCGCTCTATCAAAGTATTAAAGAGCTCTTATCATCTCTTGAAATTTTAGCTGGGGCCTTTAATCATAAATCTTTCGAATTTAAAAACATTCTTAAAATGGGTCGCACACAATTGCAAGATGCGGTTCCGATGTCACTAGGGCAAGAGTTCCATGCTTTTTATACTTTATTAAAAGAAGACATTAAACTTTTAAACCAACTAAAAAATCTAATACTGGAAGTTAATCTCGGCGCTACTGCCATTGGAACGGGAATTAACGCTCCTGAAGGTTATTCTCACCTGGCCGTATTAAAATTGCGTGAGATCACTGGACTTGACTATTGTGTCTCCGAAGATTTGATTGAAGCCACCTCAGATTGTGGAGCTTACGTTATGCTATCTGGTGGACTTAAAAGATTGGCCGTTAAACTTTCTAAAATATGTAATGACCTAAGACTTTTATCCAGTGGACCAAGAGCTGGACTAAAAGAAATTAACTTACCTGAGCTTCAAGCCGGCTCAAGCATAATGCCAGCGAAAGTTAACCCGGTCATTCCTGAAGTTGTTAACCAAGTCTGCTTTAAAGTTATCGGCAACGATTTAACAATCACCATGGCCAGTGAAGCTGGCCAATTACAACTCAATGTTATGGAGCCTGTTATTGCTTCATCTTTATTTGAATCGATCTCACTCTTATCAAATGCCGCTTTAAATCTAAAAAATAAATGCATCGATGGCATCACTGCCAATCCTGAAATTTGCAGACACAACGTTTTAAATAGTATCGCCATTGTCACATTTCTCGATCCAATTTTGGGTCATGAAACTTGCGACTTCATTGGCAAAGAATGTGCTAAAACTGGCAAGACAGTAAGCGCAGTTGTTCTCGAAAAAAACTTTTTAACAAAAGAAGAACTAAGTAAAATTTTCTCTAATGAAAATCTTTTGAACCCTACTTATTTAGGTAAAAGATATTAATTAAGGATGGCCTTCCGTGCATGAAAAATCTTTCTTGGGTTTTCTTGGATCAATTTTGCACTCTAGGGGCCAAAGGCTCGCTGATTTTTCTGCATTCATGTAATTCATGGTGAATTTTAATTTTGATTTTTCCCATACAACTTCCAAGACTTCTACCTCTTGTTGTTTATCTGGTGATAAAGAATATTTTTTTCCTTTATAAGTAAAAGAACAGAATTTTAAAATCTCAAGAACTTTAGGCCCTTTTTTATCTCTCAAATTGACTTTATCAATAACCAAGCATGGTTCAAGTTCTGAATTGGTAAGAATCGCTCTATAGAAATCTCCTTTCGCCCCAATGAGATCATAGCTTCTAAGGACTCCGTTGACTCTAGGATCAACCACAACATTAGTGGCTTGAGCATAACGGCTAAATAGTATAAAAAATAATAAACTAACGAATTTCATTAAGATTATCTCCTAAGGGACGTGCGAAATAACAGTTAATATTTTTTTCTAATATAGAATAGTGAACGACCTCTAAGCGATTAGCATAAATTTTCCGAAGTTCTTCGCAGCCTTTTTTGGGATCAAAACAATATTTCAAATCTTCTCTATCACAAGACAATGAAATCATCACACTCTTACTTCTTTCACATTTTACGGTTTGAGTTTTGTTATCGACAATTCCTCTTGTCACTGACTTATCCATAAGAAATTGATTGAGACAAAAATCTATCACGGGATAAATCTTTCCCATACAATCAATTTCACTTAGTGATTTGCCTTCAATGAGTTCTAAATTTTTTGCGCCTAATTTTTGACAGACTTCTTTGAAAGAAAAAGAATCGAGCACTGGTGTTAAAACATCATGTTTTAAAACTGCGGAATGAGTTTGATGAGAAAAAAATAGTGTAAGAATTAAAAACAAATAAGTCATGCAGATCAATTATATCGAGAATTGATCTGCATGGTAAAAAATTATTCTAGAACTTTAACTGTGTTAGCTAGTGTACCATCTGCATTTCTCAATACTTGAATAGTAATTGATTTATTTACTTGGATAGGAGTCATGGCCTCGTCATCTTTAAATGAATCTTGAGTATAATTGATGACTACAACATCTTTGTCTAAAAAAACAATTCTTCGAACTTCGTACATCATTATCCCAAGGCTATAGATTTTTGTATCTTGGTAACCTGTATTTAAAATAAGAACCATGCGCGTTGAGTTCATTCCATCTCCACCGAGGAGTTCAACAACCTTCGCATCAAGTTGTGATGTTTGTGAATAGGTTCTTTTAATCCCAACAACTAGATCTAAAATTTGAAGTTCTGATTTATCATTTTCAGAAGTCAAAATTGATGAGGGCACAGACGTATCTGCGGCAAAAAGAGATGTGCTTAGGCAAACTGCGAACAAGAACAATAAGATGAGTGACTTCATACTGACTCCTTAGATTCATATTTGAAAGGCTCATATCAAAAAAAGCTTACCGATTATGAGATGATGAAAAGATTACACTCTGATTCATAAGAACTGTGAAATAAGTAGTTCCTTCTGATCAGTCATTTAGTAAGTAAATAATTCATTCAACATAAGTCACACTTAAATATTTTTTATGTTTTATTTTTTTTCATGCTAAAGGAGTCTCATTAATCTATTGGGGAGATAATTATGAACAAATTAATAATTTTAATGTTATTGGTCCTGAGCTCTTTTCCTGCTTTTTCTGATACCAACTCAGACTCATTTAGTTGTGGAAACAACATCTGTGAAAGTGTTTTGAATGAAAATCAAGCAACTTGTCCTGTTGACTGCAAAACCAACCTCGTCACATCTTTTAACTATGAAACACTTTGTAACGGTGATCAAAAACTTTACAGCCCTAATACGATTTCAGATGTCCAAAGTATTCTAAAAAATATTTCAATGTCACCTAAGCCGTATGCCCGATTTGTTGGCAGTAGGCATTCAATAAGTTCAATTATTTGTGGAAAAGGTAACTTAATTCTAGTTGAAAAATTTAATAAAATTTTATCACTGGGCCAATTAAATAATCAAAAATACATTGAAGTTGAATCAGGTGTCACCCTTGGTGAGCTATCTGATTATTTAGACAGAAAAAATCTATCACTTGGCTTCGGTTATCCTGCTTACCGTGGTTTGACAATTGGAGGCCTGCTTGCAACAGGTGCACACGGAAGTTCAAGGATTCATACAGGAGTTTCGTCTCAAAACATATTAGAGATGACTGTTGTTAAATCAGACGGCGAATTATTAAAGGTAGATGCTAGCACGCCAAAATTTTTACAAGCTTTTAAAGTTCATTTAGGACTTCTTGGATTCGTTTATAAAATTAAGCTAAAAGTAGAGCCACAGTTTAACTTAGATATGCAAACGTTCGCCCTAGAAGGTGAACAGGAATTTTTTAATGCTAATCAGGTTGTTAATTTTGGAGCTGCCTGTGATTCAGAGTCAATTGCTTGGTTTCCATATACAAACAAAGCTATAAAATTTTGTGGAAATAAGACCAACGAATACGCAATGCTTGGGGCTGAGAGCATTTTCTTGGGCTCAGACGATCGAGCTGGATTAACGGAAGCAATTGAAAAAATGATTACTGCTTTTGGTGGAGATTTCGACCTTGCAATGATGAAAGGCGAGGCATTAAGAGTCGGAGGTTTACTTAAAACTCCACCATTTGTCGCTCAAGATGATACCGGTGCAACTCAATACTTAGCTAGAGTCATAGGTCCTTCAAATAAGATGCTTCTTTCTAAACAATTGAAAGACACAAGACTTTACAAAGTCTACGATACATCTTTTAGTTTTCCCATTGAAGATTCGTCTAAAGTATTAAAGACAATTAGAGACTTCTCTCTCGCTAACAATTTCGGTCTACCAATGATGGGCTTCTATATGAGATTTGCAAAATCAGACGCCAATAGCTTTTTATCCCACATCGAAAATGGTAGGGACAAAAAACTTCATGTCGTTGCAGAATTTCTTACTTACAAATACTTTAATATTTCTGAAAACTTACAAGAAAAATACACTGCAAAGAAAGATCAATTAATTCAGGAGTTGATTACAAGGCACAGAGTAAAATTTCACTGGGGCAAAAATACTGATCCAGTATTTTTAAAAGCAAATATTAAAAAAACTTATGGAGAAAATCTTCAAAGATTTCAAGAAGTCAGACAATACCTGGATCCAAAAAATATGTTTTCAAATCCACTTTTAGATAAAGTTTTAAAGTGATAGATTAATTTCCGAACAAAGCCGATGAAAAATCTAAATTTTTCATCGGCTCAATTTAAATAGATAACTATGATGGCCAAAGTCCTCTTAACTTCATAGCCTTTTCTAGGCGTCTGATGGCCGCAACAAGAGCTGCAGACTTCATGTTACAATCAAACTCTTTAGATGTGGCGTAAACGTTTTCAAAAGCATCTTTAAGAATTGAGTGAAGTCTCTTATTAACTTCATCTAAATCCCAGAAGAATGATTGAAGCCCTTGAACCCATTCAAAGTAAGAAACAATAACCCCACCGGCGTTACAAAGTACGTCCGGAATTAAGAAAGTTCCTTTAGCTGTGACGATATCAACCGCTTCTTTTGTTAAAGGCCCGTTAGCACCTTCTGCAATAATTTTTGCTTTAATCACATGAGCATTATCTTTTGTGATAACACCATCGATAGCGGCTGGAATAAGAACATCGACGTTCAGAGCAAAGAGCTCGTCATTTGTAATATGTTTTGTTCCTGGCATACCTTTTAATACTTTATTTTCTTTTACCCATTTCTCGCACTTATCAATATCGAGACCGTTAGGATCATAGACCCCACCAGAGACATCTGATACTGCGACAATTTTTGCACCCTGAGCACGAAGGTCATTAGCTGCAGGAATAGCAACCTTACCAAAACCGTGAATAGCAACAGTTGTGTTTTGATTAATCGTCATACCAATTTTTTCAGCAGCGAAATTTACACAAAACGCAACCCCTTTACCTGTCGATTCAGCACGTCCCTTTGATCCACCAATCTCAAGAGGCTTACCTGTAACGACTGCGCCGTCGGTATAACCTTTAATTTGAGAGTATGTATCCATGAACCACGCCATCGTCTGTCCATCAGTTCCAATATCTGGAGCTGGAATGTCGATGTGAGGTCCGATTATCATATTAATTTCTGTGGCGTATCTTCTAGTCAGGGCCTGAAGTTCTTGGCGCGATAATAGAGTTGGATCAACACAGATCCCACCTTTGGCTCCACCGTATGGTAAACCAACAAGAGCACACTTAAATGTCATAAGCATGGCAAGACCAGCAGTCTCAGAAAGATCGACGCCTGGATGGTAGCGAATCCCGCCTTTACCTGGGCCGAGAGTTAAATTGTGTTGGACTCTGTAACCGATAAAAGTTTTAACTGTTCCATCGTCTAGACGAATAGGCACAGAAACTTGAAGCGCACGTTTAGGATATTTTAATCTCTCTGCAACGTTTGGATCTAGTTTCATAATTTTGGCTGCGTCTTCGAGTTGCTTAATAGCATCTTGAAACAACGGCGCGTCGAATAAACTCATTGAAGGACCTCCGATTCATAAATAGGTGCCTTAGTTTACTCTTGTCTTTTTCGGATTGCCAATAATTAAAGATTGAACGGGAAGCTGGCAGTCATTTCAATTCTTGCATCTGCGTTATTGGAGAAAATGTCCAAGTTGTTATTTTGCGTAGATGAAATGCGCGCCTTGATATTGTTCGTTAATTGTTGATCTACGTATGTGACAATTTGTGCTTCGTTCACAGAATATTCTGCCCCTGAAGCTAAACCAAGCGCTTTAAATTCTTTTCTTGTAATGACTCTCACTTTACCACTGGCTGAAACAACTGCGTTACATTCAATATAAGGATTTCTGAATTCAACAGTGGCCTTACCTTGAAGGACGCGGGCTTTAAATTTAATTCCGTAGTTTTTTGAAATGTTAACCGAAGCATTGGGACGAAGTTGTTTTTCAACTCGACTCACTTTGTGAAGAGCTGACCCTTCTTCTGCTTTTTTCATCTCACCTGAAAGTCTTTTATCTGCATATCTCAATAATTTTTCATTGATAAAAATTTTTCTCTGTTCTGTGTCTGGAGTATTATAAAGACCTGTCGATTTTAAATTCCATTTTTTAGCATACTCATCAGTTGCTTCCCAACTGAGTAAAGTGGCTTTCATATCACGCATAACCCCTGAATCGTCTTCAGCAAAAAGATTATCGTTAGAAAATGTTTCAATTGCTAAAGGAAATGTTAGAACTTCTTCTTCGACTGCTGCAGGTTTTCTCTGAACGTAATTAATTTCAAGGGCACTAGCTAAATGAACATTTAGTACTAAACATAGAACGAAAATTTTGCTTAATAATAGTGTCTTCATAAAACTTATACCTTTTTAAGTAATTCTTAGATTAATCATTGCAAAGCTCTCGCCAGCTTTTCAAGGTAGGCAAATAAGGTCTAAATCTGCTAAGCCACTGGAAGCTGAGCCTCCAGCTTCACGCAGCTTACACTGATTTTAAAAAAGTGATTAAAGTTTTGACAGTAGTGTGTAAAAGTCACTCATTTAGCACTGCTTTATCATTATAGTTTTTTAGACAAAGTCTCAATTCTTACCCAATTTTTACGATAAGATATTGGTATCAGGTCCTAAAACTATAGGTAAAAATGATGTACTCTTTTAAAAAAGCACAGGTCTTGATTTTACTATCTCTTGTTCTTTTTTCGTGTTCATCAAATGTTTTAGAGAGACCATTAGAACAAGCAATTGAAGTCCAACGTCAGATCGCCAACTCTCCTGATTTAACTTGTAATGAATTGACTCATACTGTTTTAAAGGGAACGGAAGTTCCTGCATTAGCAGCCAAGCCTCTAAAGCTCACCGAGTTTGGTTCCATTTCAGAAGAGGTCGAAGATCATTTGTATAATCACTTTGTTGATTTTAGAAAAATGTTTCTTTTCCAAATGCCCGTTTCCACAAAAGTCGGAAAATGGAATTTTCGAGCTAAGTCTGCTTCGTCAATCGAAGGAAAATTAAAAAAGTTATCAAAAAATGGTAAATCTATAACAAGTACCACTGATGCCTTGAAAGAATTAGGTGACGGCCTCGGTGCTCGAGTTCTTTTTACTAGAACCAATAGTGAGCCCAATAATTTAACTGATCAATTTTCTGCCTTTGTAGACGAATTTTCTGAATTATTAAAAAAGAAAGAATTCAAACTTGTTTCAATTGAGAATTATCGCTCAAATGAAATGCAGCCTTACTTCAGTGATGAGCAATTAGAAAAAATATTAAAGGCCGCTCGTGCAAACGGAGATAATCCCGATGTTAAAAATGGAAAGCAAGCTGTTTCAAGCACGGGTTATACTTCTGTTCATATTAATATTTTACTTCCAAATGGTATCAAAGCTGAGTTACAAGTTCGCGATTCACTCGTAGATGAAATAAGTGAAATTTCTCATGTCTTTTATGATTTTATCAGTAACAAAGAGGCTGTCGGTAAAGTTGCATCAACTCCAGGATTACTGCGCGCTTTGAGTGCTTTTAGAGCAATGAGTCCTTCAGAGAGAACTGAATATACTGAATATTTAGAAAACCTTTTTGAGTTAGTCATAGATTATTCGGACAATGGAATTGTTCATAGATCGCCTCCAGCACTTACTGGGCATTTAAGACAAATTCCTGAAATACAGGTTCAGCAAATTGCCGATGCATTTGGCTACACAAGAATTCGTGATTTTGTTTTTAATCCGACTGGTTTTAGTGAACGACCGGCTTATCTTAAATTTGATAGTGTCGATTATCTCATGGATAATTATCCTCTTGAAGTGACCAAAAAAGTCATTGGTAATGTTTCGCAAGGAGATGATTTAACTTTTCAAGCTGCTTTTATAAATCCAGAAAGAAGAAAGCTCGAAAAAGATTTAAATGGTCTTAACTATATCGCTGCCATTCCTTGGGAAGAATCGAGTTATTTAAAAAAACGTCGGGGAATTATTAGGGCCAATAGAAAAGATCCAACAAAGCCCGTTTTTCGTGGAAAGATTAA
>JAYSPR010000202.1:0-39293 GCA_043721975.1 Bacteriovoracaceae bacterium | reverse complement strand
AAAATAAAGAGATTGCCCATTTTCATCACGATAATGAAGTTGATTTAAGGTTAACAAAAAAGATCATCAAGGCAGAAGGTCTTAGTCATCCAGAGGGTTCAGAGTTTCATCATCACCGTTCTAAAACTTGTGAGTGGATAGAGTTAAGATATACGAAAGCCACGCAGTTGCCAGAGGTCGTTCGATTGTTTGAGCTTGCGACGAAGCAGTATTAAAGCTCAAAAAATTCTAATTAACGCACATGAATCTAATCTAAGTGCTGAATCTTTCAACAGATTTGAATCCAAAAGTGCATGATTTGCCTCACCAAATTCTTGACGATTTTCGTCTCATAAGGTACTTCTAAGTATTCGAATTTTATTACTTATTTCAAACATGGGGTATAGCAATGTTTAGTGCAGCACTAATCAGTTCTCCGATTTACGTCGGTGTTATTGGTTTAATCATCGCCGTCTTTTTTTACATTCGTGTAAAAGCACAACCAGGCGGAAACGAAACTATGGAAAGAATCGCATCTTACGTTCGTGAAGGTTCAATGGCCTTCTTAGTTCGCGAGTACAAAGTTCTTTTCGTTTACTCAATCGTTGTAGCAGCAGCTCTTTGGTATGGACTTGGTATGGTTGCGGCCATTTCATTTTTAGTCGGAGCTTTTCTTTCACTTCTAGCGGGATTCGCTGGGATGAAAGCTGCCACATATGCAAACGTTCGCACAACACAAGCAGCTTCTACAGGTTCAAAAGCAGCAGCGCTACTAGTTGCACTTGATGGCGGAGCAGTTATGGGTCTTGCGGTCGCTTCACTTGGATTAATTGGTCTTGGATCAATTTACGTTTTATTTAAAGATTCAAGTGAACTTGCAACTATTCTTCATGCGTTTGCTGTTGGTGCTTCATCAATTGCATTATTTGCTCGTATCGGTGGTGGTATTTATACTAAAGCTGCTGACGTTGGATCTGATATCGCTGGAAAAGTTGTCGAAAACATTCCTGAAGATGATCCACGTAATCCAGGTGTAATCGCTGATAACGTTGGTGACAACGTTGGTGACGTTGCAGGTATGGGAGCTGATATTTATGAATCTATGGTTGCTGCAATTGTAGCTGCTATGGCCATCGCTTTAACAATTCCAGCTGCAGGATTAGCTAGCCTCATCACAACAACTGATGAAGTAGCTGCTCGTCTTGCAGGTGTTACAATTCCTCTCTTGCTATCAGCTCTAGGAATGATTATTTCTTTAGTTGTTATTTTCTTAGCTCGTATGTTTAAAAACTCAAAGCCGGCTAACGTTTTAAGAAATGCTTTAATTGTCCCACCAATTATTTTAACTATCGCTTCATACGTTTTAGTTCCAATGTTTGGAATTTCACAAGGTGTAACAATCGCCCTAGCTGCTGGTGCTTTCGGTGGTATGTTCATCGGTTTAATTACTGAGTACTATACTGCTGGTAAGCCAATCCGTTTAACGGCTGAAGCTGCTAAGACTGGTGCAGGTACTGGTGTTATTCGCGGTCTTGCTGTTGGTATGGAATCAACTGCAATTCCAATGTTACTTGTTGTTGCTGCTGCTTATATTGCAGATAAATATTTAGGTCTATACGGAATTGCACTTTCTGCCGTTGGTATGCTTGCTGGTACAGCAGTTGTTATGACCGTTGATGCTTACGGGCCAATCGCTGATAACGCTGGTGGGATTTCTGAAATGTCTGGTTTAGGAAAAGCAACTCGCGATATTACAGATGAGTTAGATGCTGTAGGAAATACAACTGCTGCTATCGGAAAAGGATTCGCTATCGGATCTGCTATCCTTACTGTTCTTGCATTATTTTCTGCTTTCACAATGGAAGTAAACCACGTTCGTGAAGCTGCAGGTCTAGCTAAAATGTCTCTTGAATTAACTTCTTCAGGAGTTTTATTAGGTATTCTAATTGGGTCAATTCTTCCATGGCTTGTTGGTGCAACGACAATGACTGCAGTAGGTAAAGCTGCTCAGGCAATCGTTGTTGAAATCGCTCGTCAGTTCAATGAGATCAAAGGTCTCCGTGAAGGAAAAGCAGAACCAGAAGCTGGAAAGATTGTTGATATCGCAACGAAAGCTGCTCTAAGAGAAATGATCCTACCTGGTATGATCGCAATCTTAGCTCCAGTTGTTGTTGGATTCGCAATGGGACCTCAAGCACTTACAGGGATGCTTGCTGGATCTCTAGCAGTTGGTGCGACTATGTCTCTATTTATGGCAAACGCTGGTGGAGCATGGGATAACGCTAAAAAGTTTATTGAAAAAGGTGGAATTCCTGGTCACCCAAAAGGATCTGACACGCACAAAGCTGCTGTGGTTGGTGATACTGTTGGTGACCCGTTTAAAGATACATCTGGACCAGGTGTCGCTATTTTAATTAAAGTTATGTCAGTTGTTTCACTTTTAATTGCTTCTTTGATTGCAACGATTGGTGGATAGTTTTTTATAATAAATTAATTAAGTTCATGAGAAGCCCACATAGGAATATGTGGGCTTTTTTTGCCGATTTTATATTACCCGGGCAATATTGACATTTTATTAAAGCCCGGGTAATATTAAATTAAGAGGTTTAAATGAGCGCATTATTTACATATACAGCTTTTGAGAAAAACGAACTTTTCTTTCGAGGAACACTTAGTGAAGTCGTTTTAAAAACGAAGAAGAAGCTAGGAAAGGATGAGCACAACTCGATTTTAATCTTTAGCGATGCCACTGGAAAAATCATTGATTTTAATTTTCAAGGCACTGAAAAAGATGTGCAAAAACGTTTAGAAGTTTATGTAAGTGAGACTGTTCAAAAAGACTACTCAGGTCCTGGAAGACCAAAACTAGGAGTCATGTCACGTGAGGTGTCTTTGCTACCTGGACATTGGGAATGGCTTGCCACTCAAAGTGATGGTGCCTCTGCAACACTGAGAAAGCTTGTTGATGAAGCCAAGAAAAAAACAGCAAGTGGAAATCAAGTCAAACAGGCCCAGGAGAAAACCTATAAATTTATGTCCGCCATGGCTGGTGATTTTAATAATTATGAAGAAGCTCTTCGGGCTTTGTATAAAAAAGATAAAAAGAATTTTCTTTTATTGATGCACAATTGGCCCAATGATATTAAAAACCATATTGAAGAAATTTCATTTTTTGTTTTTAATTAAGAAACAAAGTGAGCGTAAAAGACACTTCATTGGTAAGAAAAGTATTATGACCTAAACCAAGCATCACTCTTTTAGTTGGTATAAATTGCAGTCCAAAATAAGTAAAAACTTTCTCGCGTTGATTCACGGGAGTTCCAGTAATATCCATAAAATAATTTGGTGATTCTTCTTTTCTCACCCCGTAATTAAACATGAATTGACCGAAACGGTAGGCTGCAGTGTACAACATTACTCTCGTATCCTGCCTGTAAAAAGCATACTTCGTATTTAAATAGGCAACATCGAGAGAGAAATTTTTTATTTCTAATCCCAAATTCATTGTTTTAACGAGATAACTTTCTTGATAAGTGGTATTTCCAAAAAGAGTGGCGTAACTAATTCCACTGATAGGGTCGAGGTAGTTATAAAAATTAACTTTAACATCGTCTTTATAAACATAAGCTCCCACATGAACTGCGCCTATCTGGGTATTAAGTCCCATTCCAGGATTGATTTTTTTGACATCGGGATTTCTTCTGACTGAAACCCCCAGCTCCATGGAAAAATTTTTACTTTGAATAAGGCTAATACCTGAAGCAAAGTTTATTTTTTTATTTTTGTATCTTTTTCGAGTATTAAAACGAACGTAGTAATCATAATCAAGCTCGAGAGACCTAATGCCAAAAAAACTATTTTCAAGAGTTGGAGAAATAAGAGCGGCACCGACTCGACCATTTCCGGTCACAATACTAAAAGCAAGAGGGTTATTAGCTTGGTAAAGAGTCTCTAGACCGAGGCCTTTAATTTTAGCGAGGTTACTGGGGTTTAATATAGAAGATGTAGAAGTATTGACTGAATTTCTCGAAGGTGAAGAAGAACTCCCACAAAACTTAAAATAACCGCACAGTTCATCTTCAGCATAAACGAATGAAGCGATAAAAAAAGTGAATAGAAAAAATAAGAGTCTTTTCATTTAATTAAAATAAAAACAAGTCGTGAGAATTTTGATAAGCAGTTTTTAAAATTGTATCTAGGCTGACTTCTTTTACGTCAGCAATTTTTTGAGCAACAAACGGTAGGTAGTAAGGAGCATTTTCAACACCTCGATAAGGATCAGGAGTCAAAAAAGGTGAATCGGTTTCAAGAAGTATTTTATCTAGGGGAGTGATTCTTAGAGCATCCCTGACATTTTCAGCATTCTTAAATGTGATAATACCATTAAAGCCCAAATAGAATCCTTCACTGAGAGCAAATCGTGCCAGGTCTAGTCCCGAGGTAAAGCTATGAATGACACCTTTTCGTTTCATTTTTGGAGAGTATTTTTTTAATACATTGATAGTTTCCTCATCCGCATCACGAGAGTGAATAACGACAGGAAGATTAAAATCAATAGCGATTTGAAGCTGTTCTTCAAAGGCCTTAATTTGTTCATCGTGAGGAGATTTTGAATAATAAAAATCAAGACCAATTTCTCCAACTGCAAGAATCTTCTTATTTTTTTTATCTGAAATATTTCTTATGACATGTTTACGTACTTCATCATTCCATTCTTTACCCTCGTGAGGATGAAGGCCTTGGGTGCAATATATTTGAGGAAATGTTTCAGTGATTTTTATGACTTCATCAAGATTATGGGGATTAGTCGAAATGGTGATCATTTTTTCAATATTATAGTGAAGAGATTTTTCAACTATTTCTTGTCTCGTAAGAGACTTGAGCATATCGAGATGAAAATGGGTTTCGATAATCGGATGATTAACGATAGGAATTTCAGGTCTCGATTTGCTCATAATTGTCTCAAATTCTTATTTAGATCGTTTAAGTATCTCATCCATAATAGCAAAAAGTTGGTCAGCAGGAAGAACACCCTCAATTTTTACCCCATTTAAGAGAAAGCTTGGAGTTGAGCGAATGTTAAATGGTGTAGCTGCATTGATCATTCCGACTATTTTTTCCTTAGTGGCTTTATCGGCCACACACTTTTCAACTTGGTTTTTCTTGATAGCACCTTCTAAGTAGTCAGCAATACGCTCTTGGTTGTGGAAAATATCATCGTGAAGAGTTCCAAAATTATCTTTTGGCATACAAGCGGCAAAATAAGCTGCTTTACATGCTTGTTGGTGCAGAGGTCTTTGCATTGAAGGATTACAATTGTGATCGAGTGGATAAAAGAAATATTCAATATCAATTTTGCCACCATAACGTAATAAAATTTGTGGCATTAATTCAGAGAGTGCCTTACAGGCCGGGCATTCGAAATCAGAAAAAATCTGCATTTTTATTGGAGCATTAGTGGCCGTTGCAATTTTATATTCAGAAGCTGGAGTGGCCGTTCCTAAATTAGGAAGAGCGTAATACTGCTTAATAAGGTCACTTGCGACACTACTAGAGTTTGCAATCTTTTTATCGACATTAGCTTTTGTAAAAAAACTTGCTACTAAAACAATAACAAGAAATCCTGCGAGAAAAGCAAAATCTGGTTTGTATGTTTCACTTTTTCTCGTGAAAAGCCAAAGCGTAATCCATGAAACAATATAATAAAGAGTACAAAAAGGGCAAAGTCCTCCAAGGGCCAGAAGTGAGTAGAGAAATAGACTACCACACCCGATAGCATTAACTATAAGAGTGAAGTAAAGACTTTTTTCATACTTTTCATTTTTAAAAAAGAGACCAATCATGACGAAGGCACCAATGATGATTCCAAAGATTGAAATGGGGACACCTGCAATATTAGACATTGCTGAAAGGGTTGTTTTGTCACAATTAAAAAAACTATTAAGATTACAAAGCGAACCAGACTCTAGTCCAGTAGGAAACTTTAATTCAAAATAGTGACCAGTTAAATAAATAGAAAAGCCAATCATGCAGGCACTTAATAAAAAAAGCACGATGGTTGTGTTTATCGAGCTATTTTCATAGATTGATTTTTTGGACATAGATAAACTCCATTTTAATTTGGGATATGTGGTAGGTAAACGTTCCAGTTTCTGTTGTGAGTTTGATTTCTTCTGTAGCTATGAAATTTCGGATCTAAGTAAGTGCATAGTCCACAGTCTTCGATCACGATATTGGCATAATTATCTTTTAACTGTTGAACTGCCACTAGTGACATATCAAAATAAATCTTTGAATCAATATTTTTAAAAGCGGCTAAGTTGTCTGGAAAGTTTGCTAAAAAATCAGCTTGGACTTCGTATTGATCTTGTCTTATATGCGGACCAATGAAGGCATACGATGGATTAATTGATTTAATTTTTTCACTTACAAGAATTTTATTTTGAAGTCCCTTCCAACCAGCATGAACGATGGCGTGACCTGCTTGACCAATTAAAACGATAGGCAGACAGTCCGCAGTGAGTACAGCCTTGGGAGAAGGGGAAAGTCCAACAAGCCCATCACCTTCAATATCAAGGTGCCACTGATCTTCGTGATGTACAAGATTGGAATGGGTTTGTTTTATTTTTAAAAGCTCAAAAGAAGGCTTTTGATTATAAACAATAAAGCGTCCTCTTAAGAGTGGTGTTTCAAATGTGACCGAGTGATCGTTCATAATAATAAAGCTGCTTCCGCATTTTTCTTTCTCGAGAAATCGAGAATTGATTTAAACATTTCTGGTGCAGGCACTTCAAAGCGAAGTTTCTCTTTTGTTATAGGGTGAATAAAACCTAAAACTTTGGCGTGCAATAAAGGATAAGGGTAGCCATTTAAAAGAGTTTTAAATTCAGCTCCTAATTTCATCATTTGTTCATTAGGGCTTCCGTAAGTGGCATCGCCAATTATCGGCATTCTTAAAACATCAGCAGTGTGAACTCTGATTTGATGAGTTCTACCGGTTTCAAGAGTAAATTCCATATGAGCATGTTTTTCAAAAAGCTCTAAAATATTATAATGAGTAATCGCTTTTTTTCCACGAGTCGTATTCGTTTTCATTTTTAAGCGATTGTGGGGGTCACGATCAATATTACTTTCAATCGTTCCATAAGACTGGCAACGATTCTTCATGACGAGTGCTTCATATTTTCTTTCAATGTCATGAGTAGAAAAAAGAAGAACGAGGCCTTCATGGCAAGCCTGAGTTTTCGCTATGACCATAACTCCGCTTGTTCCTTTATCCAACCGGTGAACGATGCCCGGTCTTTTTTGATCGCCGACACCTTGAATATCTTTACAGTGATATAAAATCGCATTCACTAAAGTCCCAGTATAATTTCCAGGAGCTGGATGAGTGACTAGACCAGCTGGTTTATTCACAAAAACTAAATGCTCATCTTCGTAAAGAATTTCTAGAGGAATATTTTCTGGTAAAGCTGTCGAGGGCAGCATTGGTGGAACTAAAATTTGAACAACAGTTCCAACTGGAGGCATTCGTTTTAATTCTAGATTGCATTTAATCGGTGAGTCTTCGCTGACAACAATTTGGTCTTTTAAAAAAAGATTTTTAAGAAATGTTCTAGAAAATCCCACCGTTTTTTCAGCTAAATATTGGTCAAGTCTTTTGAAAGCTTCACGGTCTTCGCTCGATATTGTGAGGGATACAAAGTCATCTTCTTGTTCTACGGCTAGCTCTTGTGGGATGTTGTCGTTGTCATTCATTATGGTTTAAGTTTTTTCATCCTAGCTAAGTATGAGTTAGCAACAATCTCAGGTTTAAGCTTCAGACATTTGGCATATTGAAAAACAAAGCCCCTGACATACACGGGAGCTGGAAGTTTTCCAAAATCTTCTAATTCAATTCCTTGCAAATACGTACGAGAGACTTTCGTCATGTCGCTTAGGCGATCGAGATCAAGATTTTTATACTCGCGGATTTTTCTTAAAAAATCTCCAGTGAACTCTTGAGTGTCTTCGATTTCTTTTTCAAAATCAGCATTGATCACATAATCAAGAGCAAATCTTTTTTGTGTCACAAGCTTATTAACGTTTGTTGTCGTTGTTCCCACTCCCGGATTTTGAGTGATGCCATTTATTGAGACATCAGATCCTGTTGATTGTGAGTTCAAAACAAATTCATTCACCATGGAAGTTGAATGAGGAGTGTTAAGGGCTTGAGGCTCAACTCTTATTGGTGCCACTCGGTCAGAAAGTGAATTATAACTAACATTATTAAAGTCGCGGTTTAAGCCGCGAGCTTCATCGTATCTTTTTCTTTTATTCGGGTCAGATAAAATGGAATAAGCTTCTTCGACAAGTTCCAGAACATTTCGACATTCTTCTTGGCTCATGAGTGAGTATAGTGCCAGCGAATCAGAGGAATAGGCTGCTTTAGCCCGTTGATAACTATGATAGATATCTTCTGTGCGCGCAGTTGAAGGAATCTCTAAGACGTCGTAGTAATTTTTTATTTCAGATGGCTGAATATTCATAAAACTCTTTACCAGATGGTTAGTTAATATTTAATAAACGATGAATAATTCGGTCAAAATTATTGACCAAGGTCGAGTTGGGAAATTCCATAAGAAGAGGTTTTCTCTTCTTCACACTTTGCCAAACAGTTGCATCGTAATCGAGATAGCCAACGTAATCTAAGTTGATTCCGAAATATTTTTTACTAATAAGCTTCATGGAAAAACCAATATCAATATCAGATTGAGTTCTCACTTGATTGATAATGAGTTTTGGCTGCAAGCGATTAATTTCTGCGCGAAGTTTTTGTCCCACACCAGGATTAATTTCGATAACTCTATTGATAAGATCAGCGGGTGTTGAATTTTGAGAAAGCTTGGCGTTCATGGCCTGGTCGATAAGAGGACCAATTTCTAAAAGCTCTTCGGCCATTTTTAATTTTCTATGATAGACCGTTTTAATAAATCGGTAAGAGTTTTCAATAGAAGTCGGTTCTGGAAGAGTCGTAATGATCCCTTGATCTGCTGCTATAAAAAAATCGATGGTATTGAAAGTTGTTCCCGCACCAAGATCTAGTAAAACGTAATCAACAGGAAGTTCATTAAATTGATTAAGAAGTTTTGCTTTATGCATTTGTTTTAAGTTGGCGATCCCTAAGTCATCTTGAGCACCACTGATAATAAATAAATTATTAATGGCCGTTGGAGTAAGAAGCTCAGTTAAGGTCCGTACTTTTTTAGATAAATAGTCTGATAGGGTCTTTTCTGGAATGGGTACACCCAAGCAAGTGTGAAGATTGGCTCCACCAAGGTCTAAATCAATGGCAGCGACCTTATGGCCCATGAGAGCAAGACAGATGGCGAGATTGGCCGTGACGAGACTTTTTCCGACTCCGCCCTTTCCACCGCCGATTGCCCATATTTTCTGTTGCCCTTGTGGTGATAAATACGTTTGAAAATCACTACTTAGGCTGTTTTGGTCATTATTGTTAAACACAAGATTCCATCCTGAAAATTTTAGTGGCAAATCCATTCAATTGTCTTTGCAAAGAATATTATAAGAAGAAAAACAGCAGAATGTAAGGGAAAAAAGCGCAAAGTGGTTGATTCCTTGTAGGTGTAATTAATGCAGGGAGATTTACTCTTTCTGGGGCTTGCGCTAATCTAAAAACGTTATATTAGACACTTGAAGGAAATAAGCGACAGACACTGTCAAGTTCTGTCGATAAACTTTATCCTCGGAGCCTTAAATGGATCATACGTTTATGTCACAATTTAGATTATCGTCCCCGCTTAGGTTGCGCACAGACTTACATATTGCTCGTAAAGTTTGGCACATCTCAACTGGCTTAATTGGACTCACGGTCTATAAAAAAGCAAATCTTTCGCCTGAGTTCATGGCCACGGCATTACTAGTTTTTGCTGTCGCTGCATTTTTGTTTGAACTAACCAGGCTAAAAAATGAAAAACTTAATCGCCTGGCCATGATTCTTATGAAGCCCATCATGAGAGAGTCTGAAAAGAGCTCAGTGAGTGGTTTACCTTTTTATGCTCTAGGTGTTTCTTTAGCACTTTTTTTCTTTCCAGAAAAAATAGCTATCCTCGCTATTTTATTTCTTATTTTTGCTGATCCTATTGCTTCATTTTTTGGTATTTTATACGGTCGAGATAAAATTCTTCCCAACAAATCTCTGCAGGGAACTATTGCTGCTTTTTCAGTTTGCTATATCGTCACGATTGTTTACGGGCTCATCTATGTTGGTCCAAGCATGTCACTTCTCGTGTTTGCTATTGTCGCTGGATTCATTGGATCTATTTCTGAAATGTGCTCACAGTTTGTCGATGACAACCTTTGCATTCCAGTGATTTCAGGGTTTGGTCTCTATCTGGTCAATTTCGTATTCACACTTTTTTAGACTGCATTTTTTTGATTGGGATTTAATTCAAGTCTCTCAAAATTTTTAATGGCAAGACTCATATCTTGGTCTTCGGTGTCAGGTGATTTTCCTTTTAAAAGCGCATCCAAAAGTCTTATTCTCTCGGCCAGAGAAGTGCTTTCGAGAAGAATTTCTTTTAGCTCAGTATCTTTGATCATAAACATGCATAAATAATTAATAAGCTTTTGTGGCTTGTTCATATCTTTAATAAAACGCTCTCGTTCTTTAACAGATGAAATATTTCGAGTCAGCCAATTCGCTAGCACAAGATGTAACCTCTCGAGTGAGTTATCAAGAAAAGTTACTTCGTCATTATTATCAAAGTGATCTTCGCAGAGATAAAGTGGGTAAGGAATATGTTGTTCTTGAGAGACAAGCCTGACACGAACTAAACCTTGAACCAAGGCCGTTATACTTTTGTCGTCATTTTTTTCAATGACAATAATTTTGCCGAGCGTCCCAATTTTTTTTTCTCTTTCGGAAGGATGATAAAGAACAAAATTCTGATCTTTTTGATAGCATGACTTTAAGAGTTCAATAGAAGCAGCATCACTTAAAGTTAAGGGAATAATCGTCTGGGGAAAAAAGACGTTATTAAACAAATAAAGCGCTGGGTAAGAATGCTTCATCCAATTATTTTAACTCAACTCTAGCTCTAAGACCGAAGATGATCTATTTACTTGAAATCTGATCAAGGCCTTGAGAGAATATCGCCAATTCTGAGAGGATTTTATGATCACCCATTTAAGCCCTTACATTCAAAGAAAAATATGGGGAGGCAAGCGCTTAGCTGGTCTAAAAGGCTTACAAGATTCCGAGGGCCATGACCCTATTGGCGAGACATGGGAGATTTCTATTCACCATGAGGGCACATCTTTTTGCAGCAGTGATGGAAAACTTTTAAATCTGGCCCCTCATGAGAGTAAACTTCCCTACCTTGTAAAGCTTATCGATACCAATGAAGAGCTCTCTGTGCAAGTTCACCCAGATGATGAGTATGCTCTTAAGCATGAACAGAGCACTGGAAAATCCGAGTGCTGGTTTATTTTAGATGCAAAAAAAGATGCAGGAATTTATTTAGGTCTAAAACCTTTTGCTACCAAAGAAAATTTTATTAGTGCCTTAAAAAATAATGAAAAGATGAGTGAGTATCTCAATTTTTATAAGGTCACTGCCGGTGAGTTTTTCTATGTACCGGCCGGTTCAATACATGCCATCGGTGGAGGAATTACTCTAGCTGAAGTTCAACAGAATTCTGGAATTACTTATCGTGTTTGGGATTGGAATCGAGTCGATCAAAAAGGAAATCCTCGCGAACTCCACATAAATAAATCTCTAGATGTAATTAATTTTGATCCAGAGGCCAATGTCAGCTCTCACTTTAAACGGACAACTTCGCTTCTAAATAATCGAGGACAAACTTTATTGATTGATCATAAGTCATTTAAGTTATCTTTGATTAATTTACAAAAAGGTGAAGAATTAAAGCTTCAAGCAAGTGACAAAAATAGATTTCCTTCACTACTTTCAATCGGTGGAATTTTTAAAGTCAATGATCAGTTGATTAATAATTTTGGTGCGGCCCTCGTACAAAATGAAAAAGATCTTCATTTCATCGCCCAATCAGATTGCTCATTTCTTTTTGTAGAATAAAAAAGCCTTGCCCTTTTATTGGGGGGGAAGACAAGGCTTGAATCTGCTTTAAAGTGGGGGGGCACTCAAGCAGAGTTTAATTAATTATTTATTTTCACAAGTCAGAGGATAAGTTACCTCATGCCCCGTTTTTGATTTGATAATGATATAGTCATTTACATCAGAGAAATTATTCATGTCACCGATATGAATGATATGTCTTTGATTTTCAAAATCAACTAATTTAGTGATTCCTGAAGCGTTCGATTTTGACTTCGGAATAATTGAAGCAATTTCACGTTTTGCTTGATTTTCGAACTCATTAAAGAAGGTGATTTTTTTATCACTTACTTCAAAAATTTTATTCATTCTTGGAGTGTGACAAAAGACACTTGCCCCAGAATTTAAGCTCATCAAGAGTGAAAATGTTAAAAATAATGTTTTCATATACGACTCACTTTTAAAGTTTGTTTCATAGTTTATTTAGCAAGGGGGATGCCAAGCTTTGCAGCTTAAAATGTCACAGGTTAGAGAGTTCTAAGCCTTTAAAATTGTCTAAAAAATAATGCTTGTCTAAACTTTAGGCACATTTCTTCAAAGTAAGAACATATTACAAAGAGAAGATTTCGCTCACTTATTGAATGATAAATTAAGTCTATAGGTCTATAAGTCTGGAGAAATGGCTATGAAGAAAATGGTGACACTATTTGGAGTGGTCTTTTTAAGTATCCATTCAATGAATGTTAATGCTTTTTACGATTTTAAGAAAAAATCTCGCGAATGTACAAAGGTCGATCTCAGAGGATCTATCCTAGGCGAAGTTAGGCATCAAGGAAATGTTGGATGGTGTTTTGCTCACTCAACCGCAGACTTAGTTTCTTATAGGCTTCAAAAGAAAATCTCACCCGTGGACATTGCTATTAATTTTTACGATAAAATGCCTGAAATGCCGAGGACGGATAAACTCTCAACTGCTTCAGGTGGAAATGATATGGGAGCTGTTAGCTATTCGACAGCTGGTTATTGTGAAGAAGAGTTAACGGCCAGTGAAAATTATCAAATTGATGAACAGTGTAGATCGCTTGTGCAGCCTGAGATCTCGAGCATTGTTATTTTTATGGAAAATCTTTTTGAAAGACAAACCTCAAGTTTATCTTATTGTCAGAAAAATATTATTTCATCACTATTTAAAAACATAAGTGAAGAAGATCTTAATAAAGTGGCCAGGCTACAAAAAAGCTCGCTTCAGAAAATTTCTCTACTGAAAGATCTGAACTGCCAAGGACGAAGAGTCAATTCTCAAAAAATAGTGATGAGAGGTGGTCTCGCTAGCGACGCCCTGGTTGATATTGATGAACAACTTAATAGTTCAAATCCGATTTCTTTAAACTACGATGCCGCTTTTATCTATAAGGGTTCTACTAAAGGATCAATCTATAATCATTATTCAACTATTGTAGGTCGTCGTGTGAGTAAAGAATCAAATACCTGCCAATACCTCATTAGAAACTCTTGGGGACCAGATTGTTCAATCTACCCTGCTCCTTACGATAGACAGTGTGAAAAAGGAAATATTTGGGTAGATGAAGATATATTGAGACAGTCTATTATTGGCATTAAGTTTTTAAAATAAATTTTTATTCGTAAGGAATTAATGGAACATCTCTACAAAAGAGAGGAACATTATTTTTTTGAACTTCAAAAGCTTTCTCGTCTAGAGATTGGGCCCATGATATAGACCAGATTTGAGATTTTAAGAAGCTTAAAAGAATTCCCTTTGGGTCAGGGAGACCAGCACTTTCTGCTTTGACCCTATGACCTTCATGATTTTTTATGGACATGGCAATCGATTCAACAAAATGCTTTGTTAAGCAATTTTGGTTAGATTCTTTTAACACTCCTTCATTAAGCAATGAAACCGCTTCATGATAAATGTCTTGAAGATTGTCATCTTTAATTTTCTTAAGCCAATTTTTAGAGAGAGCTTTGACTTTGAGAGATTTTCTTTCAGTCGGTGCGATATTATCCTCAAAATGATCAAGAAAAGGTGGAGTCTCCCTCATATCTACTAAGTCATCATCAAAGACACCGATACCCGCTTCTAGATAGACTTGAGCTTTATGGTCCAGATGACTTAACCATACGAGGGCCAGGGATTCCATTGCCATCAATTCATAGGAGAGTTTTAAGCTTTCATTATTTGTTGTTTGAGCATAGAGGGGAGCTCTTTTTTTATTAAGGGCGAGTGCATCTTTCAGGTGCTTTCCGATGGGTTTAACTGTTTGGGACAATACTGGAGTTGAAGATAAGACACAGATCACAGAAAGTGTGACGACAATTTTAAAAACGACAGTATTTGCTTTCATAAATAACCTCTTAGATTTCCACAACTAGTCTTACCACAGAGGAGGACTTTAAGAGTCAACTTTGAAATTTATACAAATAGAGGCCTGTGTTAGCTCCTCTTACCCATCTCCTTCTAATTTCAATGGAAGATCCTACCATCCCTTCTAGGTCAAGGCTTCTGAGGGTAAAATGAGAGGGATAAGTGGGAGTGATAATGACGATTGAATAAGAGGGCGGTTGTGATGAGATTTTCTATAGTGACAAGTTTTTTCATTCTGTTTATTTTTTCAGGCTGTACCAACGGGCCTTTGGAATTCAATGCAAAAAATTCTGGTCGCCAAATTGCTTCAGATAAAATTAATGAAGAAGTTTTATCAGAATTAAAAATAGAGGCCCAAGAAAAATCTCAGACTTTGGAATTTCCTTCGGGAGTTAATAAAACTGAACAAGAAAAAATGTGGCACCTCACAGAAGGAAGCGATATTTATCCAACTCTCTGGTTAATTAATCTCAAATCTCTTTTATCGAATCAAAAAAATAGTTTCTTTTTTGATGATTTGGATAAAAAATTTGGACTCATTAAAAATCCCTATCAAAAAGATTCGATGTCACCTTATGCTTGGGTTGGATTAACAGCAGTCTGGGATGGCGAAGCTCAAAGAGAGCAAGATCTTATTTTAGAAAATGTTTATGACGTGAGAAGTTTACCTAAAGTTAAAAAGCTTAAAAATGGCAAACCTTCTATTGTTATGACAGGAGCAAACTGTGCTTTTTGTCATACGGGTTCAATTAATGGAGAAGCGGGTAAAAATCCTCTTATCATTGACGGAGCACCGGCGATGATAGATATGAAAGGTTTTTTTTACGATATCATTGGCTCAACTTACCAAATGATGTTTGATGAAAAAATGTTAGTAACTTTTTATGAACGATTAGGCGTAACGCAGGCTGAAGAAAAAGCATATCATTTTGTAAGTGATTTAAAAAAAGAATTAAAAGTGGAAGATACTCTTTTATCAGAGGCCATTAAACTTTTAATCAAAGCTCCAATCATAGGTAAAAAAATTAATGCCTCTGTTGCCACAAAAGCAGGCATTTTACTTTATGAGAAAAAGGTCGTTCTTAAAAAATATCTTATCAGGATGCTCAAAGAGACTTACGACTTAAAAGAAGTCACACCTATCATGGATAAACGCATGGAGTACCTAACATGGTTTGGGGCACCTAATCCAGACGTGGTGACGACGACTGAAGGTTATGGTCGAACAGATGCCTTTGGGCGAATTTCCAATGCAACTATAAGAAAGTTAAGTTACACCCATTTGACAGCTCCGGTTTCCCTGCCACCAATGTATGGGATGAAATATAAAGCATTTTATCATTACAATGCTAATACTAATTCTCTTGTGGCCAGAAACATTGGCCAGAGTTTTGGGTTGGGAGCCGTTGTGGTCAGTGAACTTCCCGGATCAGTTAAGAAATTCGAATCAACAACTAATATTCCCAATTTAATTGAGCTCGAAAAACTCATTCATAAAGTTCCGATTCCTCAGTATACGAAATTTTTTCCAGATAAAAAAATTGATAAAAATTTAATTGTTCAGGGCTGTGATGTTTACATCAATAAATGTGTGAAATGCCATGAAGCCAATACAGAGCGAGTGGGACCGGCAAAAGTTCTGATTGATCATAAATTAATCAAGATGGATGAAATCGATACTGATAGGCAGTACGTTAAGAATATAAGTAAAGAGGCTCTTGGTGTTTCATTTAAAAAAGCGATATTTGATTTTACGGATCAAGTAAAAGACGGTTATTACACCCAGTTTGAAATTCCAGTAAGAGAACAAAAACTTAATGCCCAAGAAGAATTGCGTGGTAAAGAAATTTTTCGTGACACTTTTTTAGGCGAGAGTCGCTTCAGCGCAGAATCAGAATTAGCCTATACAAATATCAAGCCTGGTTATGCTTATGTCGCGAGACATTTAGCTGGTATTTGGTCAACAGCTCCTTATTTGCACAATGGTTCTGTCGCCAATATCAGTGATCTTTTACTTCCAGAGAGTAAACGTTCAAAGAAATTAGTCGTAGGATATCTCAATTACGATCATAACAAATTAGGGTTTGAAAGCCATGAAGACTTGCATGAATGTCAAGATGCTCTTGACCCATACTGCCTTGATACTTCAATCATTGGAAATAGTAATCGTGGACATTCTCCTTCAATGTATGGTGGAGAATTAAAAAATGCCGATAAAAAAGCCTTGATCGAATTTTTGAAAGTCCTTACTCCAGAACTTGAATACTCATGGAAGACTCCTAGTTTATATAAAATTGAAAACAATAAATGTATTTTAAGATAAGGCGAAGTATGAAAAGAATAATTATCGGTTTAATTTTAACCTTAGCGTTTGGTTGCTCACTCAATACCAAGAGAGAAGTTGCCTCAAAATATTCAGGAACACCGGAAGAATTTGAAGGAAAAGATTTTTTTAAAGAGATGGGTGGCTTTAGTATCGCTAGTTTTTTTGGTCAGCACGATGTGGCCACTTTTTTTGAATGGACACTCAAAAATCCGATAGCTCTCTTTGAGAAATTAAGAGTCGAAAAACCAATTTTAGAAATAAAGGCCATCAAGGGATCTAAAAAATTTATTGAAGATGACTTGGCCAAGGCAAAAACAGTCATTCTCACTCTAGATGAAGACGTAAGGGAGGTTTTAAGCCAACCATCAATTTTTTCTACAAGATTTTATCGGGCAAAGATGGATAAAGCTACGGGTAAGTTCATGCTCGCTTATGATCTCGATCCTGTGAATAAAGAAAAAAAATGGATGCGTTCAATGATTTTGCCTTCTGATCTTCCAAAGATTAGGCAAATGATAAACACCCTAACCAAAAAAGCACTAAAAGAAAGTAATGTTAATGGGAGAATTGAAATCGTCAACGCAGTTGCTCGAAGGGTTCCTCTAGAATTAGTTCAAGAGTATTTTGGATTTAAGGGACCTGATTTAAGAACTATGTACCGCTGGTCGAAGTATACTCAATATAGTTTTTTTCATAATGTAATTAACAAAGATCATTATGAAGAAAAAGGTATTGAAGTAGGTAAAGAAATGCAGTCTTACTTAAAAAAAATAATGGCCCAAAAGCGTTTAGATAGCACTTATCAAAGTGAAGATACGGTACTAGCAAGACTACTTAAAGCGAATGTACCAGAAGGAGAAATGCTCGATTTTTACGATGGCCGTGTCCGCACTAATATCATAGGAACATTAGTTGGTGGAGTCGAGACCACTCAAGCTGCTGTTGTGCAGGCACTAGAATTTCTGCTTAAAAATCCGGCCATCTTAGCTAAAGCCCAGGAAGCCTTAAAAAATAATAATCAAGAGCTCTTTGATCAATTTGTTTGGGAAGCTTTACGTTTTAGACCGGTCAATCCAGTGCTTGTTCGTTATGCTGAAAAAGAATATACAATTGGAAAAGATACTTCACGCGAATATAAAATTGAAAAAGGGCAAATGGTTGTTGCGGCCGTTTTGTCAGCAATGTTTGATGAAAATAAAGTTTCAAAACCCAATAACTTTAGAGTGGATCGCCCCAAAATTAATGCCGTTGATACTCCCTACTTCCACTTTGGTTACGGGCATCACAAGTGTCTGGGAGACATGATTGCTGAAATCATGGTGCCGGAAATATTAAAAGAAATTTTATCTCTCGATAATATTCATATGATTCAAGGAGAAATGGGACGACTCAATTATGATGATAATATTACGACTTTAGAAGACAAAAGAGATATTGCTAAAAGTCCATTTCCAGAAAGTTTTGTTGTTGAGTTTAATTCTCCAAGAGTCAAAAATCAGCTTACAATTGCTGATCCACGATTTGCATTTGAAGATTATTTGATGGATTACGATAGAGTATTTTATCGTAAATGTTTAGGAAATTTCACTTCATTAAGTACATTTAAAAACATTTTTTCACCAATGTTAAAAAACTTAAAAGGACAATTTACAATTAGAGAGATTGAAGACCTATTTATTTGTAGACTACCTGAAACTTTTCATCACTGTATAAAGGAAGTGAAAAGTGAAGGCTATAAAGAAAAATATCAACAGTGCTTCGATCACCTTTCAAAAAACGAGAATTTCTTTTTTCAAACTGAAATTTTTGGGCAGCCCCTCGATTTAAGCCTTGTCCCTGAGCCACAAAAAGCTGGGATTAATACTGGTTTTTCGTTTGAAGATGATATGAAGTTTTATGACAGGACGACTTTTAGAATGGCCCATCGCAATCCTATGGGAGCTCAAGCATTCCCAGTAACGGATGCGATGAGTGCTGAACAGGCCTTATTTTATACAAGATTAGAGTGGAGTTTTAGAATTTGTATTGGCAAAAATGCTTTAATATTAAGAAAACCAGACGAGCAGGCCTATAAAAAATGTATGAGTGATCCTAAGCTTAAATTAGACTCACTTACAGATGCCTACTATCAACATATTTTTTTAAAGAAAAAGTGGACACCCTTTAACCCGGATGGAGAAAGCGAAGAAGGGGACAAGTTAGAGTAGTCACCCTATACATTTTTCAATTTAAAGAATAAGTCTTGAGATTATTTTTCAAAGTGCTAGATTGCCCAAAAAATAACAAGGGCCCACAAATGAAAAAGATCATTTTTAGTCTTTTACTAATTAGTTCACTTTCTTCGATGTCGTTTGGATCGGAATCACCTTGCCGAACTGATGGCTGCGTGTCTCAAAAAAATTTACAAATGTCGGCTGTCTTTAACTGGATTGCAACTAATGATGACTGCACAAGTGCTGTCTCATGGTTGCAGTCATTAAAGAAATTAAACGATACTCAGTTTCAACTTATTTGTGGTGACACTAGTGATAGAGAAGAAATTATTGTTGAAACAAAATTTACATCTGATTTTGAAGTTGAAGTAAAAAGAATTAAATAACAGTTTCTTTAAATTAGGAAATATATGAAAAAATTAATATTAGGTTTTGTATGTTTAACTTCACTTCAAGTTGCTGTTGCTGGAAGTTATAATTTCGAATGTGTAGCCTACCATTTAGATAGTCAAACAAACGAAATTTCAAAGTTGAATATATCTAGAGAAAAAGCCTCATTAGATAATTTATTATTTGAGACCCTAGATCCGAATATTGATTTACTTGATGGTGTTCAAGCTTTTTTGGGAGAAGATTTAAAAACGTCTCTTAAAACTGAAGTCAATGTTCAGTCACGTATCCTTTCGCTAGGTGGAAATATCGGACCGAGAGATCACCATGTTGACTTATATAACGTGGAAATTGAAGCGAGTCTTAATGGTCTTAAAGAAACCTATACTGGAACATGTACAGAAACAACAATTTCTAGTTGTGGTGGTTCTTGTAATTAGGGCCTAGTTATTTTTTTTGATTTTTGATTTCAAAGGCCATAAACAATGTCCTTTGATTTTTACCAAAGTTATTATCGCTTACGACCAGTAGAGTTTGATTGCCATTTGAAAGGATTGGCCCAAAAGCTAGTCCTTCAATATTATCAAGTGTTGGTGGAGTCATTGCAGTCAAATAATCGTCTAGGTCTGCTACTAGTTCTTTTTCAACTGAAACATAGTTCATGTCTTTGAGACTATCCATCGAAGAGATATTAGTTGTTTGATCGGTCACCTTACACTTAAAAATCCGAATAACATTTTTATTTAAAAAAGGAAGATAAGTTCTTTCTAGTGAATAAAAATTTCTTTCATCAATGACAGCTAAGTCCGTTAAGCCAGTAACTCCTGGTGATAAATCAATGGCCTTCAGGGCCTCTACTTTTTCTAGTTTATAAGCTAATTCACTCGCGACTTTTTTTTCTTTATAGACAATAATTCTTACTGGAGAGCTATAGTTAACGTTACTAATTGGTCCGTCTTGAAAAAGAGCTTCTTCAGTTCCCATCATGACAATTTTTCCATCTAGACTTGTTGAAAGAGCTTCAAAAACTTGATTGTCACGAGCACCTTTCGGCTTGTCTTGGTTTGCTTTAATTGGTGGAAGAAATTTTTCAGGAACTGGGTACTGCTCAACAAATTCACCTTTTCTATTAAAGACAAAAAGTTCTGGATTGGTAGGGATTTTTCTATCGATTCCACCTTCAGAGCTTACTAAAATATTATCACCTAAAAGAGTAATTCCTTCAAAGTCAGGATAACCTTTTTTAAAGACTAATCCTTCCTTTGACTTTAATGTCGTGACAGATATGGGGGCAACGGAAAATATTTTTTCATTTAAAATAAGATTAAATTCGTAAAAGCGAGCATCATTTACGTAGCCTCTATCATCACTAATGGCCAAAAGCTTTTTTTGAATTTTATCATAAACAATTCCTGATAAACCACCAAGCTCCGTCTCACCAAATTTTTCACCAGTGGCAAAATTTTGATAGCCAATAAGCCTTAAGTTTTCCTTAGACTGAGCTCTATCACTGAGAGCGTTGGCATTTAAGCTTATGAAAAAGATAAGTAAAAGCATTTGTTTAAAAGAAGAGTTCACATTATGTCCTTGTGGTTAGCTGAATTCTCGCTGTAAAATAGTTACCAAAATGAGAGAGACTAACCAAGAGTTTTATATGAAATATTTTAGTTTTTTAATATTGGCTATAACTTTGACCAATACTGTAATGGCAGCGACCAATACTCAGCTTGAACTAGAGTTTAAAAATCTTATCAAGAAGCATCATTTCACTGAGTCAGGCCTAGGTCTTTTAGTAGACGATGAAGGAAAAAGTATTGTTGATATTAACGCGGAAAGCCTCATGGTGCCGGCTTCTTTGACAAAGATTGTGACTGGCGGGGCGATTTTAACCATGATTCCTCTCAATAAAAAATTTACCACAGGACTTTGGTCTAAATCAGAAATTTCTGGAAATAAACTTCGAGGATCACTGTGCTTAAAAGGAGGAGGAGACCCTTCTTTTGTGTCGGAAAAGATGTGGTATCTCGTGAATGAATTTATTCGTACAGGGGCAAGCACGATTGAGGGAGATTTGGTTATTGATGGATCCAGATTTGATTCAGAAAATTTTGATTCGGGAAGGGACTCAAAACGAGTTGACCGCGCTTTCGATGCTCCGATATCTGCGGTGTCTTTTAATTGGAACTCCGTAAATGTTTACGTGCGTCCTGGCAAAGTAGGTGGGCCTGCTCAAGTTTTTCTTGATCCAGCTAATGATTATTTAACACTAGAAAATAAAACCAAAACAGTTTCAAAAAGTGGAATTAAAGGAATTGAGGTGTCACGTGTGACTATTCAGTCCAAGGATAAAATTATTGTTACTGGAAATATTTCTTTTGATGCTACAGAAATGGTTGTTTATAAAAGTATAACAAACCCATCGCTTTGGGCCGGCTCTCATCTTAAAGAATTTCTCTTGCAAAGAGGGGTGAAAGTGAATGGGGTGATCAAAGAAGGATTGTGCGAGAAAGACTCAAACTTAATGGCCTCAGTTCAATCTAAGAACCTCAACGAAATGACCAGCGACATGCTTAAATTTTCAAATAATTTTGTAGCTGAAATGCTTGTTAAAAATCTTGCAGCCGAGGATTTAGTTGCAGCTGGCAGTAATAAGAGTGCCAATATGAAAGATGGAATTGAGTCACTTAAAAAGTATTTAGAAAAAATTGGAATAAAAAGAAGTGACTACGTATTAGAAAATGTTTCTGGTCTGACTCGTGACAACCGATTTACAGCTAAGCAGCTGTCATTGATTTTAACTTCAATTAAAAATGATTTTCTTATCTTCCCTGAATTTTTATCTGGCTTACCAATTGCGGGAGTTGATGGAACGATGAAAAATCGACTCAAAAATGAAGATATTAAATCTGTCCGGGCTAAAACAGGTTACTTAGACGGAGTTGTAGGACTGGCCGGTTTTGTAGGAAGGCCTAATGAATCAGCTCTCGTTTTTGTTTTTATGTTCAATGGAAGTTATGAGCAAGGACAAGCCGCTAGAAATCTTTTTGATGATTTCCTATCTGTTCTCATTAAAACGAAATAAATGTAAGTAAGGATATTATTATGTCACTAGCTCAGAAGCGCACACAAACAATAACTCGCAATGAATTGCAAAACGTTTTAGCCGTTGCCCGTGGAGATCTATCTCCAGATGTTCTCATTAAAAATGTCAAAATACTTGATCTTATCAATGGCCAGGTTTTCGAATCGGCGATTGTCTTATCAGGTAAAACAATTGCTGGAATTGGCCTTGAATACTGTGATGATAAAGCTCCAAAAGCGAAACAAATTATAGACGCAAAAGGTGCAGTCGCTGTACCAGGATTTATCGATGGGCATCTTCATATCGAATCTTCCATGATGAATCCTTTTGAATTTGAGCGCATGACCCTTCCTCTGGGAACAACTACAGCGATATGTGACCCTCATGAAATTACCAATGTAATGGGCGATAGAGGTTATGCTTGGTTTTTGCGATGTTCAGAGCTAATGCACCAAAATCTTTTTGTGCAGACTTCTTCATGTGTACCAGCCTTACCAGGATTTGAAAGCAATGGTGGTGAATTTAAATTATCAGAAATGCTTCAATATAAAATGCATCCCAACGTTTTAGGTCTGGCTGAAATGATGAATTTTCCAGGCGTTGTTAATGGCAATGAAGCGGTGCTCGACAAACTAGAAGCTTATTCCGATTTAAATCTCGATGGTCATTCTCCACTTCTTAGAGGCAAAGCTTTAAATGCTTATATCGCTTCAGGAATTCAAAATTGCCATGAAACAGTGACACAAGATGAGGGACGAGAAAAGTTGCAAAAAGGTATGGCCTTAATCATTCGCGAAGGATCTGTGGCAAAAAATATCAAAACATTTGCCCCGCTTGTGACGGAATTTAACTCAACTCAATGCCTTCTTTGTACTGATGACAGAAATCCTTACGAAATATTGGAAGAAGGTCACATCAATTACATGATCAAAAAAATGATTAATGAATTAAATGTAGCGCCTCATGTAGCTTATCGACTGTCTTCTTATTCAGCAGCAAAACACTTTGGATTAAAAAAATTAGGATTAATTGCTCCGGGCAAACAAGCGGATATTGTTTTTTTAAGTGATCTTAATAATGTAACAATTCAAGATGTCATGATTGCTGGAGTGAATATAAAAGACTTAGCTCTAGATAAAAAAATTGAAGCTAATCTAAAGTTATCAAATCCACCATTAGAAAATACGATTAAAAGAAAACCCATCAGCCTTAGTGATTTGAATTACAATCTTAAGTCTGGAAAATACAATGTCATAGAAATAGTTAAAGATGAAATTATTACGAATCATCTCGTGCTTGATTATGATGGTAAAAAATTTGTTGAAGACGATGTTTGTTATATGGCGAACATTGAACGTTATGGAGCTGAATTAAAACCCGCACTAGGTTTAGTGAAAGGTGCTGGATTAAAGTCTGGTGCGATCGCCGCTTCAGTGGCCCATGACTCACATAATTTAATGGTGATAGGAAAATCAATTGAGGATATGGTCGTGGCCATCAATGCCCTCATAGATTCAGGTGGTGGACTTTGTGTAAGTCAAGATCAAAAAGTCACTGGATTACTTGAATTGCCTTTAGCTGGATTATTAAGTCTTAAAACTGGTATAGAAATTTTTCAAGATATTAAAAAATTAAAGGTGGCCTATAAAAGTTGTGGAATTACACTCGAAGAACCTTTTATACAAATGGCATTCTTGGCCTTACCAGTTATTCCTAAACTTAAATTAACAGATCGTGGCTTGTTTGATGTCACGACATTTTCATATATCGATTTAGAAGCAAGATGAATTGGTTTGTTTATATTATTCTGACAAAAAAAGAAAAATTGTATACAGGAATTTCTACTGATCCAGAACGCAGGTTTGTAGAACATTTATGTGATAGGAAAAAGGGAGCGAAGTATTTTAGAACTGATTCTCCCTACTCAATAATCTATCTTGAAGAATTTGAGACAATGTCAGATGCACTTAAAAGAGAGATTGCCATCAAAAAATTTCCTCTAAAAAAGAAACGGGAACTCGTTTCAAGTCTTAGTGAATAAGGAATGATCAATTTACTACGAAGTAAAACGTGAGAATTGAAAAGAGTAGAGCGATGAACATCGGAAGAATGACTAATCTTTTTGTCTTGAGCACAGAACCTTTTAGGACGAAATAAAGTTTACTTAAAGTGCTACCAGCTAAAATCAAAATGAGAATGATAAATAATTCACTCTCTTTAGCATTTGTTGCTCGTTCTAAAAGAGACACTGCAAGTACAGCATGGGCCTCGAAGAGTGAAGCTAGAAAAACTCCAAGCTTTTTGGGAATTAATGGGAACTCTTGTGACAGTGAGAAAAGATACTTCAAAAGTGCGACGTAACTAGCAAATTTAAATACATTTATCCAATTGATAGGATCATCTATAGCAAGCGAATGAATTTTCTCTTCAATAGGTTTGGAATTATTTTTAGATTTTATTTTTAAAAAGAAAATTGATCCCAAAATAATAATTAAATAGATAGTAAATGGCAGAATAAAATTTGAAGGAATATGGGTCAGGTAAGCGATCAATATAATCATGCATTCAATAATCATAGCGCATATTGCAAGTAGCATAGATCGAGCTATGGTGAAGTTATCAGTTTGCGAAAATTTTTCATCAAAATTTAATTGTATAAAAACTGTTGTACTTGAAATCAAACCACCCAGAAATCCTTGAAGCAGTAAGCTTTTTTCTTTACCAAACAAATGAAATGACAGAAAGCTTAGAAATTCCAGACTCGCTACAAGTGCCATGAGCTTTATGAGAAAAAATTGAGAGTTACTTTCTACAAAAATGACATACGACCAAAGTGCAAAAAGAAAAAAAAGATCTTTCCACAAGTGTTTTTCTTTTAAATGTATTGATAATGGGGTTTGATGTTCATTCATTAATTGCTAATATATCCTAAACTTTGAACTATTCCTAAAGAAAGGACTTAGCTTAGATTTAACGCGAACTAGCTTCTAAAATTAATGTAACTTTGAGGATAAACGATGAGAAAAGCAGACAATTGGCAAGATGCATTTAAATTACTAGTTGATGGAAATCGCGCTTTTTATGAAGGAAATACTTCTCATCCTGAACGTGGAAGAGAAGTTATGTTCTCTCAATATTTACAACAGTTTCCTTTTGCAGCCATTTTAAGTTGTGCTGATTCACGTGTTGTTCCAGAGCTCGTTTTCGATGTAGGTATTGGAGATTTATTCACCTGCCGAATTGCTGGAACTGTTTTATCAGATGCAGTTATTGGTAGCATTGAAATGGCCATTGAAGTTTTAGGTGTGTCTCTAGTCGTTGTTATGGGACATGAAAATTGTGGTGCGTTTCGGGCCTGCATGAATCCAGATAAGCATCCTAATATAAAAGGAATTTCTTGGCAGCTAATACCTATCATAGAAGAATTAAGACCAGTGTATGGTGGAAATCCAAATGATCACCTCTATTATTCTATTATCGCCAACGCAAGAAAAGTGGCTCAACAACTTCAATCGGTAGGCCCGATTATTAGTCCAGGAATTAAATCTGGTAAAATTAAAATTATCCCTGCCTACCACTCACTGACGACTGGAAAAGTGACATTTTTCGAGCCAATTTAACAATGAGAGACTTTATTATTATTGGTGCAGGACTTTCAGGCCTAGCCCTAGCAAAATCCATAACTGAAAAAAAATTAGGCCAGGTACTTATACTTGAAAAATCTCGAGGTGTAGGTGGACGCATGGCCACGAGAAGAACTCTTGGCACTCGCTTTGATCATGGTGCCCAGTTTTATCGCTTAAAAGAAGATTCACAAAACTTTCATGAATATTGGCTACAACAGGAAGTTACCCACGAGTGGTTTCGATCGACTCTAGGTCATCATTGGTGTGGAAATGAGGGAATGACTTCTTTGGCAAAAGTTATGTCCGCTCACTGTGAAGTCCAACTTGAAAAGCAAATCCAAACCATAGAGAAGATTAACGACGGCTTTAGACTAACAAGTGATGAAGGAGAAATTTGGGAGTGCCAAAACCTAGTTCTCACTGCTCCCTTAACTCAAGCACTTCTCTTATTAGATCGTTCAAATATTCAATATAATTCGGAGTTTAAAAATATTTCATATACCAAGGCTCTTATTGGTTTATTAACACTAAAAAAAGAAATCTCGTTAAATGAATTTGGCTATCTTGAATTTACTTCAGGTGATTTCTTTTCAATCACAGATCAAAAAAAGAAAGGTGTTAGTCAAAAAGCAGCTTTAACTGTGACAATGTCTCCACAATTTTCTGAAAAATATTTTTCTGAAACAGACGACTCATTGGTTCTTCAACATATTACAAAAATATTTCAAGAGAAATATCCTCACTATGAAATTGAGGGAGCAGAGTTAAAGAAATGGCGTTACTGCCAAGCGCTTTCCCAAGCAGGCTCTCTGTATGCCGAAGTTCAACAAAATTTTTATCTTATTGGTGATGCTTTTGGTGGAAGTAGTCTTCTTGGCGCTCTTCGATCAGCTAAAGCTTTAAGCACCTACTTAGAGAGATGATCCACTAAGTTTTGAGCACCCATAACAACGGCAGCAATACCTTGCCCAGGATACTGAGTGTCTCCGATCATATAAAAATTTTTATAAGGAGACCTGGCCTTTATAAGGTCGATAGGGCTTCTTCTCAAAGAGTGTGGAATTCCACCGACTAGACCTCTGTATCTTTTTGTATAATTATAAAAAGTTTTAGGTGTCCCTGTGATAACATTTTGAAAATCATTAACATTTAATTTAAATTGTGATTGAAATTCTTTCAGAATAAAGAGTTTCACTTTTTCTTTTTGCTTAAGATAGTCTTCTCGGCCGAGGCTCAGCCATTCTTTTGTGTGAGTGTGTGTAGAAATCGTGACCGTCTGTCTGCCATGAATAGATCTTGTTTCATCATCTGGATGAGACAAAGAAACAAAAAATGAATGGGCCTGGCAATGAGGAATTTCTTTCGTGTGGATTTGAAAATATTGACCGATTCTTTTTTGATCAAGAGGTATAGTCAAATAAATCATAAAAGCAGACCAGCAATGATCAGGATTCGTGACTTCGTTGGTGTGAAAAAATTCTTGGGCAGTATCTGCCTCAAACATATCTGGATGGTTCCAGTAAGGAATAGTAGAGACGACATTTTTTGCTTGAAAAGATTCTTTGCCCGTTTCAATTGTAAAGCCGTCGACTCCCTTTTTATGAGGACGAATTTTTTTGACTAATTGTTTATATTTAATATTGGTACATTTTTTTTCTAATGATTCACTAAATGCTTTCATTCCCCCCATCGCATAAGCGGTGTCTTCAGGATAACAAAGCCCCATGGCTCCAATGAGTAAAGGAGTGTCTTCGGCTTTATTTTGAGCAGTGATAAAAAGTCTTTCATTGATGAGTGAGAGATAATTTTCATCTGTAATTTTATATTTTTTTAATTCACTCTCAACGCTTTTAAATAAATTAGGCAAAATGAGGAGAGCCTTAAATAATTCAGGTCTAAGTAAAGCCAGGCAGGATTTAAAATTTCGAAGTGGAAAATTTTTAAATAAAAGAGAAAAGGCCCATCCAGCAATTTCAAGTTTTTTTAACCGTCCCCAAAGAGCTTTATGATTAATATTCGGAAAGACTCTAGTGAGTTCAGAAATCCATTCTGAGTTTTCTTTGTAGTGATTGATGGTCTGTCCATTGATCATACTAACAATGCCTGGATTAACTTGAACGAGATTTAGATCGAGATTAAGTTCATTGATGAGTTTATCGAGGGGTCTACCTGGAAGCAGGCCAGATAAAGTTGTGGCACCAGCATCGAAGGTGAAGCCATCTCTAATAAAATAAGATGAAGAGCCTCCTGGAATAGAATGAGCTTCTAAAACCAAAACACTGTGTCCTTTTTTTTCCATGAGCGCAGCAAAGGTTAAACCCGAAGCTCCAGCTCCAATGACAAGATAGTCGTATTTCATAATGTAAGTGTAACTCAAAAATTGCTTTTGAGTACTGGTGTCTATTTAATGCCTATTTTTCTTCTTCGAGATCATCGGCTTCAAAATCACTATCCCAGGCATCGTTAAATTCGGCCGGTATGAGTGGATCAGTTTTTTGAGTGAATCCATAGGGGCAGTTGAGGCAAGCGCTCTGGCAACAATAGCCACGCTTAAAATGGTAATGGGCCGTAAAAACGAGATCGCCATTATCGTTGATTGTATAGTCAGTGTCTTTTTCGAGAGGCTTATTTAGTTTCATGGGTGACACACAAAAAAACGGCTCCAAAAAGGAGCCGCTTTATATAATTGGATAGCTTTAAAAAGAATTAATCTCTTCTTCCGCCGCCACGGTTTCCACCGCCGCCGCCAAATCCGCCTCTTCCGCCACCGTCACGGTTTCCACCGCCGCCGCCGAATCCGCCTCTAGATCCACCACCGCCGCCGAATCCACCACCGCCACCGCCGCGAGATTCTCTCTCTGGTTGTGGTTTAGCTTCAGAAACTCTTAGTGAACGACCTTCGAATTCTTGACCATCAAGTTGAGATACAGCAGCTTGAGCTCCATCGTCTGAATCCATTTCAACGAATCCGAAACCTTTACTTCTTCCAGTTTCACGGTCAATGATAATTTTCACTGATGCAACTGATCCAGCAGATGAGAAATGTGTCTTTAATCCATCTTCAGTAGCAGAGTAAGGAAGATTTCCAACGTACAACTTAGCAGCCATAAAAAAACTCCAAAAAAAAGGTCAAAAGTAGTTAATCACCTGACCAAAGTAACTATTAGATCTCAGGTATAACACATCTCAATGAGAGGGCAAATAGAAAATTAAAGAAAATTGCTCACAGCACTTTGCGCCATCATGCTAAATCTATTAGACTTTTTAAGAACAAATTATCAAGAGGGTTGTTATGGATAAAATTTGGCTTAAAAATTACCAATCAGGTGTACCAGAATTTATAGAAGATCAGATTGAAAAGTATCGCTCAATTGGAGATTTAGTAGAAGAAAGTTTTAGTAAATTTTCATTAACCCAGGCCTATAATTGTATGGGAAAAGGGCTTAATTATCATGAAGTTGATGAATTGAGTCAGAAATTTGCTAGTTATCTTCAAAATGATTTAAAACTACAAAAAGGTGACCGTGTCGCCATTATGATGCCCAACATTCTTCAATATCCGGTTGCTCTTTTTGGTATTTTGCGTGGTGGTTTTGTTGCGGTGAACGTGAATCCGCTCTACACGGCCCGCGAACTGCAGCATCAACTTAAAGATTCAGGAGCTAAAACCATTATTATTTTTGAAAATGCCTGCCATACCTTAGAAGCCATTTTGGATAAGACAGATGTGAAGCACGTTTTAGTGACAAGTATTGGTGACATGCTTGGATTTCCTAAATCGCTCTTGGTGAATTTTGTTATTAAAAAAGTTAAAAAAATGGTGCCGGTTTGGAAAATACCAACGTCCAAAAGTTTTGTTGTTGAAGTTTCTAAGGCCAATGCTAAAACTTTTAAAAAACCAGAAATGAAATTAACTGACCATGCATTTTTGCAATACACAGGTGGAACGACAGGAGTTGCGAAAGGAGCCATTCTCACTCATCGAAATATTATTGCAAATATGTGCCAGGCAAGAGCATGGCTTTCTCCTTCTATTACCATTGGCAATGAAGTGATCATTTCACCTTTACCGCTTTATCATATTTTTTCGTTAACAGTATCGATGATTTTCTTATCAGTGGGCGGGACCAATGTTCTTATTACTAATCCTCGAGATATGCCAGCTTTCATCAAAGAATTAAGCAAGTGGAAATTTACTGTTCTTCCAGGGGTTAATACGCTCTTTAATGGCCTCTTAAATAATGAACGCTTTAAGGATCTCGATTTTTCACATCTTAAGATTTCATTAGGTGGAGGAATGGCGGTACAAAAAGCGGTGGCTGAAAGATGGAAAAAAGTAACTGGAAAAGCCCTTATAGAGGCTTACGGCCTCACTGAAACGTCACCAGCTGCTTGTGTAAATCCTCTTAATATAAAAGATTATAATGGATTTATTGGACTTCCTATCTCGTCGACAGTCGTGGTTATTAAAGATGATGATGAAAACACACTTGCCGTTGGAGAGGTCGGGGAAATTTGCATTAAGGGACCTCAGGTTATGCCTGGTTATTGGCAGAGAGATGATGAGACGGCCAAGGTTATGAGCAAAGATGGCTTTTTTAAAACGGGTGATGTGGGGATTTTAAACAGTGATGGATTTGTTAAAATCGTCGATAGAAAAAAAGACATGATCTTAGTTTCTGGATTTAATGTTTACCCGAATGAAATTGAAGACGTTGTGGCCTTGCATCCGAAAGTTTTTGAAGTGGCAGCTATCGGTGTTCCCGATGAAAAAACAACGGAGGCTATTAAGCTTTTTATTGTTAAAAAAGATGAAAGCCTGACAGCTGATGAAATTATTTCCTTCTGCAGAAAAGAGCTAACAAATTATAAGGTTCCAAAACTGGTTGAGTTTAGAAAAGAGCTTCCTAAAACGAATGTTGGGAAAATACTAAGAAAAGATTTACGTAATTAATTTAAGACAACAGATAAATTCGTGGGCTTAGTTATTTAGCTAAGCCACGTTTTTTTAAATAACCATTCCAAGTCAATGTTACTTTCTTTTTTAACTCTTCAACAGTCCATGGCTTAACAATAAAATCATTCGCTCCATTAGCTACGGCATCAAGGAAGTATTGAATCTCATCATTGGTCGTACAAATAATGAATGGGGTTGATTTATATTTTTCGCTCGATCTAACTTTCTTTAAAAAATCGAGCCCAGTTCCATCGGGTAAATTCCAGTCACTGATAAAAAACTGAATTTTTTCTGCAGCTGCCAGCTTTAAAGCGTCTTGTACGCAAGGAGCTTCAAAGATTTTTCCTTCGACTCCAATAGATTTTAGATCAGAAATCATCTGGCTTCTCAGGTGGTCCATATCTTCTAGAATCAAAAATGTTTGCTCATTTGGAAAAGACTCTACAGATTTTCCTGCTTGAAGTGCCTTTAAGTTAATCCTGATAGATGTTGATGTTTTATCTGGATCTGAAGAATTCGCTGGCAGAGGAATTTTTATATTAGTAGAGGTCTTATCATTCATTGCATATCTCGCAGAAAAGTTAATTGATTTTAAAATTATATCACTGTCTTGAAATTTTAGTCCTAAACTTCGCTTGATTTTTAAATATTTTCTCCTGACTTAGGCACTCATCTTTTAAATAAGATAGAATTAAGTCATTGAATTTTAATTAGCTAAAGCCTTTCCCGATTATTCCGATAAGGTATTGACCTCTGCTAGTCAATTTGGAGTCAATTACTATGTGGTTTAAGACAATCACTCTTGTTATCTGCCTATTAGTGCAGTCGTGTTCATTGAGTTTTAATGGATGGGGGCGTCGTCCTTCCTCTGTTGCTAGCTTCGAAGAGCTTCAGACCAGAATGCAAAAATATAAAGAACGCTTAATTGGATCTGAGCAGGATGCAACTTGCTCGAAAGAACAATTGGACGAAGACTTTAAAAAATTAATGGCCTCAGTAAAACACAACTCATGCTCGGAGGATAATTTTGTATTTGACCGCGAAGAATTTGATCAAAAAGCGTGTCCAAAAATAAAAAAAGAAGGATATTTTGACAAAATCATTAAGCGAACAATTGCTGAAGAAAAAGACAAAAAACGTGTCACCATTTTTCAAGACAAAGTTGATCCAACATTTATCGCTTTATATAAAGAAGCCCAAGGCTTTTTAAGAGAAGTGAATGTTCCTGTCATTGATGAGCAGTACGAAACGGGGCCGAGAGCAGAGCTCTTAGCAAGTTATGTTGAAAATGTATTATTGCCAGTAAGAGATGTGATTGTGGCCATGCGGTCATACTTACCCAAAGAAGATGATGGAAAGATTTTTTATATAACTTTGCAGCCTTATGTGACCCCGGAATTTTTAAATAAATTAAAGCCGGATGAAAGAGGATTAATCACCCAAGGACCTAATCCTGGAGCGAGTCCTTTTTACATGAGTGTATACAGAACTGCTGATCAATTGCTTCAGTTGCAGTTTAACCCTGCAGAAATTATTCGTAGAGATGTTATTACTTTATTAAAAGCACCGACGGCTAAAAATTATACTTTGGCACTGAAGTGGATGACTCTACATATGATGCTCTCTCAAGCTTCTCTTTACGAAGCTCTGGCGGGAGGAGATGAGGCGGTTCGAATTCCAAATTCTTGTCAGAATCATTTTAATGGTAATTTGCCATCTAGTTTTAAATATAATTTTGATGATGGCGAGTCAGAGCAATTTTTGGAAAAAATTCTTTTAGGTAGTGGACTTACTTTTAAAGAAGGTGATGATTCTTACTATAATTATTACTACGAAAATGTGAATAGCGATCCTACTAAAAATGGTTACAGTGGGCTTGCACCTTTTGAGAATTATAGAAATGCTCTTAGAAGCTCAGAATCCAAAGGAGCTCAGGCACTGGAGCCACAGTTTGATGATGTTTCACATTTTGACTCTGTTCTGAGTTCAAAAAGTGAAGAAGCTCAAAGGGTTTTTAAAGGCAAGCTTAAAGGGCGAACAATCAATTATCCCGGATTAGAAACTTTTAAAAAGTTCTTGGGAAGTTTTGAAGAAAACCAAATTCAAGAAATTAAATTAGCCAATGGTGAAATCTCTCGCATTTATGCAGGAAAACAAAATCTTTCACCTTACTTGCTTGAATTGATGCAAAAAAATGGTTTCACTGATTACAGTGATCTCATAACAGAAAAGTTGAAGAAAAAATTTGTTGGAAAAACTGTGAGTTTAGAGTTTCCATCGCTTTACTCCTCACCGGTCTGGAGATCTTGGAGCTTAAAATATTTATCGGAAACGATTCATAAATATGAAGATCAACCAACGTCTTCAAAAATTTATCAATTGATCGTGAACGCATGTAATCTTAATGGTCGAAGAAATGAAGAACTTAAAAAAATATGTTTTTCAGGAAACCCCCTCGTCAACGTATCAAATCTGCTGTCAGAGTTTAGAGGTGGTGATAAATATGTCCCAACGAAACGTTTAGAAACTCAGCGTTTTAAGGAACTCTATCCTTTTTTGGGCTATCTTTGGTCTAGTTTCCGCGACTACTTAAATATTCTTCCAGAAGCAAAACCATTTGAACTCAACTTTTTAAAAGATCAAATGGCAGCTGGTAATCCATGGGCAAGACTTAAACTTAGTTACATGATTGCCCTTGATCAATTGGAGTATGAGCAAGAAGGTATCATTCCCAAATATGATACAAAAATATTCTATTCAAAAGCAAATGAAGAGGTTATGTGTAAGATTACTAATAGCAGTTTAATCTATAATAAAATTGAAGAAGCAGGAAAAGTCTTGGGACTTGATAAACCTCTTACTTACAATTTTATTGGAACGATATTGGACCGAAAAGAAAAGGATGAAATCTGGAAAACGATTTTAGATGATATTCAACAAAGAAACGCTCAGCTTTTTACAGTCAAAACAAAAAATAAGACTAATTATCAGATATTAGAAGATATCAATGATAAAACTATTTTAACTGAAGGAGCGGCTTTGAGCACAGGGTACCCTATCAGTAATACGGCTACTACTGAAATTAAAAAAGTTACCCAATCAACTGAAGCTAAATTATCTCAGTTCTTTTTAAAGCTTTATGAATTAAGAGATCCAGAAAAACAAAAAATACTTTTTGAAGAATTTTCAAAAGTGAATGGTATGGATCAAGATTTTAAGCTGAAAATGTCTTTTCTCTCCCTAGATAATAGTTATAAGAAACCCATCTATAAAGATTTGTTAAAGCAAGCTGCGCTCACAAGAAAATTGCAAATAATGGTGGAGCTAGATAAGTTTTGTAAAATGGATGTGAACGATGAAGTTCAATTTAAAAATATTTTTTATTCTACAACCAAATCTCAAAATGATCTTAACAAGCTAGCTGGACTTCCAGGTGTACCGAGCGAGGTCATGAGTAAGATCAATGAAATGACGGCCAGTGAATGGCGAGACATGTGGTGGGGGATAGGCTCAGCAGTCGCTGGTATTACAGCAGTTGTTATCGGGGGAGCATGCACCACTTTTACCGGAGGAATTTGTGCTCCATTAGGAGGAGTCATGGCAGTTGCCGGACTTTCTTCAATCGGAATTCAAATGAATGTTGCTTCAAATGAACTTGAAAGAACGGCTCAAGCTAATATTTCAGGAAAGCAAATTCAAATTATGGAAGAGCTAGGATTTTCAAAAACGGGAAGCTCGGAGGAAGTCTCGAGATCCTATGCCATGGCCGCTTTTGAAGTCATAAGTATCTTTCCCTTGATAGGTGTTGCAACACGTTCATTGTCTTTGGGACCTAAACTCGCATACGTTTCTGCGAAATCGATAATGAGACAAACTGGAGCAACGGCTTTTAAAGCTGCTGCTAAATCTGCTATTGCTCAAGAAGAAGTTCGAGCTGCTGAATATTTATTGGACCTAACCAGTGTTGTGAAAAATTTAGGATTAGATAGTAAAACACTCGACGGTATCAAAACGAAAATAGGTAAAATTAAAAAGCTCTATGTTAGCGGTCAAATAGATATGGATACCATGCTGGCCAGAGTGAGCGAGACACTTGCGCCGGTTCAAAGAGCAAAACTGGCCATGGCAAGGTCAATAAAAGGGGAATTTGGGAGCATTACAGTTAAATATGGCCCTGAAAAAGTTGATCGCAAAACCGCGACAATTATTTCAAATTACTTTTCTGATAATCCTCGTGAGATGTTGAGACTTATTGAAGGATATTCTGGAGAGCGTTTAAATGAAGCTGTTAGGGTGATGAAAGAAGTCAATGCTGTCGATCGGATTGATAATAGGTATCCTATTTTTGGCGGTATGAAAGATTGGTATTTAAAAATGCGAAATGATAAATTGGCAGAGAATGCTTCAAAAATTCTGCGGATTGAAAAAGAACTCACCCAACTTGGAACAAAGCCTGGACAATTAGAGGACTTCGTTTTTAAAAACATAGATGATATCACCGATATTTTCATCGATATTCCATTGAAGAAACGAGAAATTCCTTATTTTATTTTCGTGCAAGGGATGCCAGAATTTAATTTTATTAAAGGTGCAAAGATTCCTATTTTAAGCTCGATGTCTCAAGGGCAGACTCTGAGACGCCTAGTTTTAGCGAGAGCTAGACTCGTTCATGAAAGTTATAAATCGCAAGCACGAAGAGCTCTTGGACTGACAAAACGTTATGTTCAATCAGAGACGACTTATGATGTGTTCTCACTATTTAAAAAGTCAGTTGCCGAACTTGCCAATAGTAAAACAGGCAAAGAGTCAGCAAAAATAATGGGAGAATATCGCGACCTTGAAGAAAAAGTGGCGAGAAAACTTCATGCAAAATATAAAGCTGATGGTGAGAAAATGGAATTTAAGAAATTTAAACGTCTCCTCATGAATCCGGCTAATACTGAAGAAAGGGCTACGGCAGAAGCGCTCTGGGAATCTGTTCCCGCTGACGAGCTGATGGGAATGAAAGAAGTTGGAGAATTTGCTCACAAAGCTGTCAAAGAACTTTCTCAGTATAACAACATTGATTCATTTGAAAGATATTTAGGCGCACTAAAAGTCCTCATTATAAATCGCAATCCAGCAGTGCTCGAGATCATGTAAGTTTTTTAAGTTGAGTATTTGACTCTGATAATTTGGCTAAAATTTTTCTTTTAATTTGATTTTTATAGATTAGAATTATCCAATATTAATATTTAGAGTGACTTAATCTTCATGCTGAAAAAATTGTCTTCATTATTTTTGCTTTCTTTACTAATTCCTGTTGGATTTTCTTTATTCTTTTCATCGGATGCTTTTGCTTATCCCAATTTTATTGGACATGGATATAATTCTTGTATCACATGTCATTATAATCCATTTGGCAATGGCCCCATCAATGATTATGGTCGAGGAGTCTCGGCAACGGCCATCGGATCAAGAGGTTTCTATGATGATAATAAGCCAGAAGATTTAATCTCTCAAGAGTCAGGATTTTTTTTCAAATCTCCAGTAAGCAATAATTTTAGACCGTCTGCTGCTTATAGGGGATTACTTCTTAAGCGCAACTTCGGTGAGAAAAATGAAACATCTGAATATATCCATATGCAGGCCGATCTCAACTTGATCGCGAAATTTGGAAACAATGATAAATTTATTACAAGTGTAAGTTTTGGTTACGCTCCTGTTCCTCGTTCGCTACAAAATACACCGGCTGGTGACAAGATCGATACATTTAGAACGAGAGAGCATTACATAGGTTTTAGACCCACACAAAATTTAGGATTTTATGCCGGTTTAATGGATAAGCCTTTTGGGATTAGGCTTGTTGAGCACGTAGCTTATTCTCGTATGACTCCGCAGCTAACGATGGATGACCAATCTCATGGTGTGACTCTTCATTATAACACTCAGGCCTTCGAAGCTGGCGCCAATGTTTTTGTTGGAAATTTAGCCCAAGATCAAGATATTCGGATGAAGGGAGCTGCTGGAACTTTTGAGATGACTTTGTTTGAAAAGAATCGTTTCGGTCTTTCTTACTTATCTCAAGCCAATACACTTCTTCAAGTCTCTGCAATGGCCATGCACTTAAGATCGGGACTTGATCATGGAAATAGTATTCTCTTTGAAGTGGGAAAAGTTGATAAAAAAGCAAAACAGATTGCGAGTACAAAACAAGAGTATTATGGAATGTTTCAAAACCATATTAGAGCGAAGAGAGGACTTTATATTCTTAACTCAATTGAATATTACAAAAACGCTCTCGACAATAGCTACCGAGTAAGATTTGGACCGAGTTTACAATATTTTCCAATGTCGAGAATTGAGTTGAGAATTGACTTAAACAATACAAGAAATTTTAATCAGGAAATCAGTACTAAGGATCGTTGGGATCTTATGGGACAGATTCACTTGTGGTTATAAAATGAAGAGTGCATTAGTAACATTAATCTTATCGGTAATGGCTTCAAATCTTTGGGCCCAAGATGCTACTTTTGACAGCATCAAGCTTATGCAGCTTTATTTAGACAAAAATCAATTAGAAAAAGTTGAAGATCTCTACGATGATAAAGAAAACTTGCTTTCGAGAAGTTGGATGGCCCTAGAGCGTTTAGCCATTAGTTACGAGAGAAGAGAAAAATATAAAGATGCAATTGAGACTTATAGAAAAATTATTATTACGCTTAATAAGCAAGCTCACGATAAAATCTTGGCCACAAATGCTAGGAATATTGAATCTGCTGATTATGAAAGAACGAAGCTGCCATTTTATTACTACAAACTCGCTCTTTTAAATACTCAGCTTTTTAGTAAAACTCATGAATACACCCCCCCAGCAGATCGTAAAAAATATAAAACAAGTGCTGAAGGCTTCATTGGTCTGTGCCGAAAAGTTCGATGTGATGAAAGTGATTTAAAAAATTTAGAAGACACACTTGAAGAAAAAATTTCAGTTGATATTAGCCTTGTTTATAAGCCATCTTGGTTCGTTTCTTTAGACCTCATGAGTTGGCAAGATCGAATTATGCTAGTGAGACAAAGTAACGGAGCCAAATATAATATTCTTGGAACTTCAATGGGAACTTGTATTGGTGGTGGAAAAAAGTGGGAAAATTCACAATATGAATTCGACTTTGAAGGTTGCCTTGCGATGGCCTCAGCGACGGTAAGTGCAGAGACCACAGGAATTAGCTATCAGCAAGCATCGGTTCCAGTAAAAAGTTTATTTGTCGGTCCTGGTTTTTATACGAAGTCATTTTCAGAAAACGTGATAATTGGTGTTCAAGTTCCCGTGAAATACAGAACGGGTGATTGGACGAATCCAGATGAGCGAATTTATACTTTCGAGCGAGCTTCAGCTATCGAAGTAGGATATTTCCTTCAATCAAAAATTAAAGTAAAGAATATTTCCTTACGTACTCGATTAGGAAAAGTTTTTCCTAATCCGGGAAGTCTCTGGTCCATAGGTGCTATTTACGATTTTTAGGAGTGTAATATGAAATTAACGATTGTATCAGTTTTTTCTCTGATTATGATGAATGCAAGTTTTGCTCACGAAGTTGCAGTCAAAATTACTCTATGGCCGGCTGGTGGTTTTGAAGCCAAGTCAGCTAAGCTTAAAGGCGAAGTTAAAAAAGAAGGCAATAAAATGACGGCTGAGAATCTTTGGGTAAAGGTTGAAGAGCTTACAACAGGGATTACTTTAAGAGATGAACATTTTCATAAGCATTTAAATTCAGAAAAATATCCTAAGATCACTCTGACTCAAGTATCAGCTGAAAACGGAAAAGGAACAGGTTTTTTAACTGTAAATGAAATAAAACAACCAGTAACTTTTACTTATAAAAATTCAGGTCCTAAAAAGCTTGAAGCCACATTTAAAGTTAAGGCATCTGCATTTAAATTGCCACCAGCAAAATATATGGAAATTGGTGTTGATGATGACGTAGAAATTGTGGCCATTATTGATGTTTAATTATGAAAAGTAGAAATCTTTTTTATCTATTCACAATGCTTTTACTTGTTGCCTCTTGTGGGCAAGATTATAACAGCAATTTCAACGATAAGGGCAGGTATGCTCCTATTGCTGGTATTGACTCTTCAACGCCTGATGGAGCTCGTTTACTTGCGAGCTATAGAGTTATGCAGGATAAATGTTTTCAGTGCCACCAGTGGTCGGCTTATAAGACTTCAGCTCAATGGGTTGCTGCTAATAAAGTAGTGGCAGGAAGTACTGGTGC
>JAYSPR010000201.1:0-15389 GCA_043721975.1 Bacteriovoracaceae bacterium | reverse complement strand
AAAATAAACACGCCAGCAACTCCTCCGCCCATGAGGGAATAATAAAAATACTTACGTGGAAAAGAACTCATGAAACAAACAAAGGCAATCACGACAAAGCATATAAAAAATGTTCCGAAGTCTGGTTGTTTAATGAGTAGTGCCAGTGGTAAAAATAAAGTTCCACCATGCTTCATACGTTCTTTGTTGTCCATCTTGTTCCAGTTCTCAAAGAAGGTAAGAGCTGAAAGTATGACTGTGAATTTTACAACTTCACCTGGCTGTAAACTAAATCCACCAATAGTAAGCCAGCGGCTTGCTCCTTTAGCGGAAGCACCAAGACTACTAACAATAGTAAGTGCTACGACTGCTGAAGCTACAATATTTATTAGATAACCATATTTAAGCCAAAAACTAAATTTCGTTTTCGACACAGCGAAAGCAACAGTTATTGCTAGAAATAAATAGATGAGCTGTCGAATAATATAGTGATAAGGAGTACCGAAATTCTCATTGGCGAGAATATAGCTTGATGACCAAACCATAATGAGGCCAATGGTAATAATAATTGCCAAAGTTGAAAGAAATGATTTTACTAATCTATCTACGTCTGCGAGTTCTTCATTCATACTACTATAGTAACAAAGTCTGGATTTTCTTAAAGAAAATTCTAAACTTTGTAAAACTATAGTCTTTTAGTCTAATAAATAAATACGAGGTGAATTAAGAGTTCTGCTGGCACCTAACTAAAGTTGGTAAACTAGCTTCTTGTAGTAGTTTCCACGTTCTTCATAATCTCTAAAGAAGTCTGAAGCCGGATTTCCTGGAGAAAGAAGAATGACGTCACCTGTTCTTGATTTTTGGTAAGCAAATAAAACAGATTCTTCAAACGATCCAACGATATAAGTTTGATTGTGATCTCCGAGAGCTCTATTTAATCTTTCTTTACATTCACCAACGAGAACTAAAACGCGAGCGTTACTGATCATTTCTTTAGCGAATGGATCGAAGTTTAGATCTTCATTATCTTTTCCACCAGCAATTAAAATAACAGATTCTTTGAATGATTTTAAACTTAAAAGCATTTCAGGCATTGTTTCAGCTTTTGAGTCGTTATAAAAACAGACACCATTTTTTTCCATAATGAATTCCATTCTGTTTGGAATCCCTGGGAATTTTTCAATACATGTTTGGATAGCAACATCACTTACATCGAGGGCCTTACAAGCTGTCACTGCTGCCATTAAGTTTTCGCGATTAACCTGTCCAACAATTCTCATCTTAGAAACTTTAAATTCTGAATGATAATTGATGTTCGAGTGAATTCTTCTATCGTGAAAATGTGTTCCTTGAATTTCATTCATCACCCCAAGAGAAACGAATGATCTTCTTGAGTACCAGTACAATTGGCAATTCGCATTTCTCACCATCGCATTGTTGGCGAGAGTATCGTAGTTAGCAATCAGGACATCTTCAGGTGAGAGCTTTTTAATAATTGAAAGCTTTGTTTCAATGTATTCACTAACTGAAGAGAAATTTGTTTTAGAAAAGTTTTCACCAATGTTAGGAAAGACTACCATTTTTGGGTGAAAGTCCTGAAGTGATTTCATTTGGATTGCTGAAACTTCGGCAACCACATAATCAATTTCATTCATATTCGGAAGTAGGCAGTATTCAATAAGCGGCATTTCGCTTGTCCCACCAACAAAAACATTTTTTCCATCAACTTTAAGTGTGAATCCGATCATCGCTGCAATGGTTGTTCGTCCGTATGACCCACAAACTGCAATGATAGGTTTTTTACAAAGTTTATAAGCAAGAGCAAAGTCACTATAAACTTCTTTGCCGTTTTTACGAGCAAGTTCTAATTGTGGTAGGTGAGGATTCACTGCTGCCGAGTAAACAATAACGTCTGCTTCTAAAAAATCTTCGTCTTTATGCTCGCCAAAAGTCATCTCAAGAGCTGGTTCAATTTTTTTAATTTTTTTAACTGATTTATTTAAATCAAAGATCGGCTTTATGTCAGTGACTCTGATATCGCACTCAAGCTTTGTGAAAAAATTAATGAGTGAAAAACCTGTCTTACCAATACCAACGATAAGAATTCTCTTACCTTTAAATCTTTCCATTTCCATCTAAATACTTCCTCGTCAAAAACAACACTATCTGGTTTTAAGTGTTGAGAGTGCTAAAATAGCTAAGCACACGCTGATAATCCAGAAACGTACTGTTACTTTGGTTTCTGGCCAACCGAGTTTTTCAAAGTGATGATGGATTGGTGCCATTTTAAAAACGCGTACTCCGCGTGTTTTAAAAGAGACGACTTGGATAATAACTGACAAAGCTTCGATGACAAAAATTCCGCCGATAACGACAAAAAGAAATTCCGACTTCGCAAGCACTGCAATTGTTCCGAGTGTGCCTCCCAATGAGAGAGAACCAACATCACCCATAAAAATCTGAGCTGGGTACGAGTTATACCACAAAAAGCCGATTCCTGCACCAATAATAGACGCAGTTAAGACGGTCAATTCACCCATGCCTTCGAAGTAGGGAATGTAGAGATATTGCGAAATTTCTTTATGACCAGTGACGTAAGTTAAAAGTCCCATTGTTGCAGCACTAATCATAATGGGGCCGATGGCAAGACCGTCAAGACCGTCGGTGAGATTAACTGCGTTACTAAATCCAACAATGACAATTGATCCAAAGAGAATGTACCAATATCCAATATCAATTAACGGCGACTTAAAGAAAGGAAAGTAAACATCGGTGCTAATAACATTTTGACTCACCATGAGATACATGGCCAAGCCTGCTGTACCAAATTGCCAAGCGAGTTTTCCTTTAGCCGATACACCCTTCGTATCTTTTTTTAAAACTTTCAGATAGTCGTCATAAAAACCTAAAAGGAAGTAGGAAAACGTGACCCCCAATGTAATTAAAAGTGGTGTGGAAAAAAAATTTCCACAAATAAGTGTCGTGGCAAAAAGACTTCCCAACATAAACACACCGCCCATGGTAGGTGTTCCACGTTTTTTGAAATGCGACTCTGGCCCATCTTCTCTAATGATTTGACCAAATTGTTTACGTTTCATAAAACTGATAAAATATTTTCCCCAAATAATAGAAATGATTGTTGCGAGTAAAAAAGCAACAACTGTTCTAAAGGTAATGTACTTGAAGATATTAAAGAGGTGGTGTTGTGGGTAAAGCAAATGATAAAGCATCCGCATGGTCCTTTGAAATTATTTTCACTAATATTAAAGTATAGTCATCAGGGTTTCTAGTTGTAAAGAGCGACTTGCCTTAACAAATATATACTCATACTCGCGCCTTATTTTTTTCCATTCATCTGTGAATTCATTTTTTGTAAGGTAACTACTTGTGGGGTTTACAAAACCTTCACAATAAAATTCTTTAAATCTACCAATGAATGATATATTTTTTATTCCAATTTCTTTGGCATGCTGGGCGATTTCACGGTGCATTTCTCTGGAAAAATCTCCCAATTCATTCATGTCACCTAGAACAAAATAGCAATTATCTAAGTTTACCTTTTTTGTTTTCATCACACTGACAAAAGAATCTAGTGAAACTCTCATCGAGCTCGGGTTCGCATTATAAGCATCTAGAAAAATATTTTCTATCCACTCTGATCTATTCATTGAAGGTTGTTCATAATTGCAAGCAGCATCGATGATTTTTTTTGTAAACTTAGGATATAAGTTCATACAAAACAGCGCTGTGCCGGCTAGATTTTTTAAATTATGATGTTCTAAAATATTTTTGTTAGTTATCCACACGTTTTGCTTGTTGAATGTGAATGAAATATTTTGTTCGTCTATTAAGACTTTTACGTCTCCACTTTTTTCACCAAATGTTGTGAGTCCCTTACTTTTTTCAAGCCTAGCGAGGTATGGATCATCATGATTAACGACAAAAATACCTTTCCCTTTCTGATTTTTTAAAACAGCTCTATAAAGAGTCGATTTCTCAATGTAGATATTTTCCATAGATTTTAAAAATTCTATATGTGCCGCTCCGATATTAGTGATCATGCCATGCTCAGGTAAGGCGATGTCACATAAAGCTTGAATTTCGCCAGAATGGTTCATTCCCATTTCAATTATTGCGACTTCATGCTTTTTAGTAAGCCTAAAGATTGTTAACGGAACTCCAATATGATTATTGAGATTGCCTTGTGTTGCTAAAACCTTATTAGGTAAGATCGAGTTTAATAAATAGGCTACCATTTCCTTGTGGGTCGTTTTTCCATTTGAACCGGTGATTCCAATGATTTTTTTATTAGTATTTTGTTTTTTCCAAGAGACAAGATGAAATTTCGCCAATTCTTGTAAAAATATAAGTGCATCTGTAACACCTATAAAAAGAATTTTGGGATAATACAGAGCAAGCATGGCAGCTAAATTTTCTCTTTCCGGAGAAGTCGTGAAAACAACTGTATTAGCCTTTAATTCTAAAACATTTTCTAAATAGCGAAATCCATCAAAGTTATCGCCAACCAAAGCGACAAATGTTTCATTCGGCTTAAATGAACGTGAATCTGTATTAATTTTTAACTCAAATTCTTTATTTTTTAATCGATTAGTGTCTGAAATGAACTGAACCGATTTACATTTTAATATTAATTTCGATGAAACCATATCTCTGCCTAATTAATGTTGATTAAAATCTTTAACAATTGAAAAATCACTGAATGAATGCTTTATACCTTTGATCTCTTGATATTCTTCATGCCCTTTACCCGCAATGAGTATGATTTCATTGTTTCCCAATGATTCAAGAGCGTACAAAATAGCTTTCTTTCTATCCACCACGGCTTCATAACTTTTAGTGAAACCATTAATGATATCTATAATAATATCTTCTGGTGCTTCATCACGAGGATTATCTGATGTTACAATAATTTTTTGTGCAAAATTTTCTACCGCTTTAGCCATCAGTGGCCGCTTGGTTTTGTCACGATTCCCACCACATCCAAAAACAACAGTCAGGCTATGATTAGGGAAGGCATTTTTTATTGCTTCTCCAATATTGGTGAGAGCATCTGGTGTATGCGCATAATCAATAATGGCCATCGAGTTTAAAGGAAGTTCGATAACTGAAAATCTTCCCATTGGTGTTTTAATTTTCGTTAGATCAAATTTAAAAACTTTTTCAGTCCCCCAAAGATCCGCATTTACTTGAAGGGCACATTCAACATTACTTTGATTGTAGCGAGAGTGATAAAATAGCGGAAGATTTTCAATGTTTAGCTCTTTCAGTGTTTTGGCTTTTTTAATTCTAGCATTTGGACTTTTTTCTAGAATCATTGAATAAAGCTTTTCTTCACCTGAAGGCACAATTAAAGCCTTAGGTGATTTTAAATATTTTTTTTCAATAAGAAGTTTGGCTTGAAAGTACTCATCCATGGACTTGTGATAATCAAGATGATCTTGTGAAAAGCTTGTCCAAATCGCTCCTTCTAAGCCTATGTCAAAAATTCTATTTTGATCTAGTGCATGTGAACTGACTTCAACAAAGCAAGCTTCATATTTATCTTGATAGGAATGAATAATTTTTCTAAATTCCACATATGACGGTGTCGTTGATTCTAAATCTGCTACCAACTCTCCACTAGAATTATGAATCCCAATCGTTCCAACTGAAATCGAAGGATGGCCGAGACTTGCAGAAATCTGCATCGCCAAATTAACCGTCGTTGTTTTTCCGTTTGTGCCAGTGATGCCAACAATTTTAAGTGAATTCTTGTTAGGAAAAACTTTATCAAGTAAAACTTTCTGAACTTGTAAAAATTTATCACTATCTATAAAAAGACAATTATCATTTTTTATAATAGCTTCTGCTCCACTACTCACAATAACTAAACCCGCGTCACTCTCTTTCAATCTAGCTTGAAAAGATTCAATCGACTTCGGATTGTTTTGAACTTTATAAAAAACCAAATCTGTCTTTTTTGTTTTTTGAAGATTCGTTGTAATGTTGCTAATTTCACCATCTATGTTGGTAAAATTATTTCTCGATTTAATTTCATTATTAATTAATACAATGACATCTTTTATTAACATTATCTATTCGTAGGTTGGTGGTGAATATTCTAACTTCACAACAGTTGTTTCAGTAATTGGTGTTCCTGCTGGTGGAAACTGTTCATTAACAACTCCCATCCCTCTATGAACAATATTTAAACTAAACTTTGCAGCAATATTTGAAATCGTGACTTTGTCGAGACCGATAAAATTTGGAACAATTCCCGGAATGATAGATCTTGTAGATGCATCTTTAACTTGGACGATATCAATATTACTTTTCACTTTTTTTAGATCATAATCATTGTCTTCTTCATGCTCTGCAATTTTACTTATATCTTTATTTTTATAGAGCATATACTCTGCTAAATTTTTAAAAACTGGTGCGGCGACAACACCGCCGTAATAACCACCTTGTTTGGGATTATCTATATAAACTGCAATGACAAATCTTTTATCGACATTGACAGGAAAGCCGATAAATCCTGAAACATAACCTTTGTACCCACCATTTCTATCAACTCTTTGAGCTGTTGCCGTTTTGCCAGCAATTTGAAAGTGGCTAATCTTAGCGTTTGTCCCGGTCCCTTTTTCTACAGCTCCAACTAAAGCACCCGTTATGTCATTGGCTGTTTTTTCTGAAAAAACTCTTTTTCTTTTCGTGAGTTGATTTTCATTTTCAGGTTCCAATTCTGAAACAGTTTCAAGCTGATGATCTCTTTTAATAAGTGTTGGCCTAAGATATTCGCCCCCGTTAGCAATCGAAGCATAAGCCGCTAACATTTGAATTCCCGTTGTAGCGATCCCTTGACCGAAACTCATATTGCTTAAAGAGAGGGGAGTGACATTGTCAGCTTCTGTAAAAATTCCTCTCGATTCACCTGGAACTTCAATTCCAGTTTTATTGCCAAAATTCAAGTCTTTCAATGTTTCTTTAAATTTAGGAAATGTTAAATCAAAGGCCAATTTCGTTGTTCCAACATTTGAAGAAAACTTAATTATATCTGCCACTGAAATCCATTCAAATTTTTCATGAGCTTCGGCTTCACTAATCCAATGATTAGCCACTTTCATTCTTCCTTGTTCTGCATAGTAAGTTGAATCAATTTTTGCAACATTATGCTCTAGCGCTGATACTGCTGTAAAAACTTTAAAAGTTGAACCTGGCTCAAAAGGATCAATGGCGAAACTTAACTTTCTAGAGTCTGGAGCTGAGTCTTTAACATTGTTTGGATCAAAGGCAGGATAATTCGCGATCGCAAGAATTTCTCCCGTTGTCGCATCCATAACACCGATACCACCTTTATCCGCATTATGTTTAATAACAGCTTCTCGCAAATATTTTTCGGCCATTCCCTGTATATCTTTATCTATAGTTAAATAAATATCTTTGGCCTGGGCAGTAACATCTTGATGACTTTCAAATTTAATCGGACGGCCTTTATTATCGATGGTGTACTTCAGAGTCACAGGATTTCCTTTAAGCTCTTTATCATACATATATTCAAGTCCGGAAAGTCCCGCATTATCTAATCCGACAAAACCGACAACTTGAGAAAGCAGTTCGTGGTTCGGATAAGTTCTTTCTGGTGCTGCCTCGATAAAAACACCTTTTAGTTCTTTAACTTTTTCAACTTGAGTTTTTGTTAACCTTAGCTTTCGTCCAATCCAAGTGAATCTTTTTCTTTTTTTTATATTTGAAAGCATTTCATTGTAAGAAAGTTCCGGGATAATTCTGGCAAGATCCCTATAAACATCATTTTTGCCATTGGTTGATTTAGGTATTGTGAAAATAGAATAGGTTTGAACATTAAGTGCCAGGGCATGCCCATTTCTATCATAAATATTTCCTCGCTTAGGATAAACAGTGACCTGGCGAAGAAATTGTGAATTTGCCCTTACGATTAAATCACCTGCATCTATTAATTGAACCTTGAATGCTTTTCCCAAAACAAGGAAAAAAAACAAACAAAAACAAGTAAAGACAAAGATAATTCTATTTTTTTCAACTCTATTCATACTATCTCTAAGGGATCACAATAATTTGATCTTGCTTCGGTTGATCTAAATTATGAAGAGAAGCAAGCTTTCTCAACTTATCTGCAGACAACATTCTTGCTTTTTTTGCTTTCAATTCTTTATTGTCGAGAACGACTTTTTCAATCTCTCTGTTAGTTTTAGAAATTGAATAATCCATCTCGACATTCTTCATTCTAAAAAGAACAAGTAAAATGGCCAGGGTCGTAAAAGACAAAAAGAGTGGGAACCCTCTTAAGCTAAAGATAATTTCTTTTATTTTGCTTCCAATCTGAAGCTTGTCAGAAGATTTTTTTGAAGAGGCCATAATCACTCCTTGATTAAAATGCCAAAAATCATTGCTTATATTTATTTTTTACTTTTTTCGTTTCAACTCTTTCAATTACTCTCAGTTTAGCACTTCTTGAGCGAGAATTGTTTAAAATTTCTTCTTCTGACGGCAGAATTGGTTTTTTTGTTAGAATTAAAGTTGGCACTTCATCACTCATGGCCAAATCTTTGAATCCATTTTTAACGATACGATCCTCTAGCGAATGAAAACTAATTATTGCAAGCCTTCCACCAACACAAAGAAGTGGAATTAGTTGAGCAATCGTCTTGGTTAAGACTTCAAGTTCACGATTTACTTCAAGTCTTAATGCTTGAAATACCCGAGTAGAGGGATTGGTTTTTCCATATCGATGCTCTTTTGGATAACAATGAAAAATAATATTTTCTAATTCTTTGGTCGTTTTAATTCGAATCTTTTGTCTTTCTTCACAAATTTTGGATGCTATTTTTTTAGCATTTTTCTCTTCACCATAATCTTCAAAGATTCTTCTTAATTCTATTTCACTATAGGAGTTTACAATTTCTTCAGCTGTTAAAAAATCATCGGAGTGATTATTCATCCTCATATCCAAGGGAGCATCAAAACGAAAGGAGAAGCCTCGCTTCGCTTCGTCAAAGTGGTGTGAAGAAACACCTAGATCCATCAAGATTCCACGAAATCCAGGTCCATTAAAAACTTCAGGAGAATCAGATTTAATTTTATCTGGAAAATCCTCAAAATTTGTATTGAGAAGCTTAATTCTTGAAGACAAATCTTCTTTTTTTATTCTCTCGTATCCATTCTTTAAAGCATCAGGATCTTGATCAGTTGACCTAACATGAAAGTTTGGATCTCTATACAAAAATTCAAAGGAGTGGCCACCACCACCGAATGTTAAATCTGCAAAATAGGAAATTTCACCAGCAGGTGCATTTTCAGTTAAAAAGTCTAAGCATTCTTTTTTAAGAACTGAATAATGAGATGTATAGTTCATTATCGTACAAGCACTTCAAGAATATGTGACTGCTCACTTGAGAGCTTCTCTGGCTTTGATAAGACTGCAAAAGTATTTTCCTTATTAAACTTGAAAGGATTAGCCGCTAATCTTGGAAGTAGTTTTTTCAAAACTGCGTGAGCTTGCTTATTATTTGTCGCCATGACTTTCATTATCTCTTCAAGAGTACAATGCTCTTCTTTCCAACAGTCATAGTCTGTCACCATCGCGATAGTTGCATAGGCCATTCCAGCTTCTTTCGCTAGATAAGATTCTGGTACGTTTGTCATACCAATTACACTTGCACCGAAACTGCGATAGATATTTGATTCTGCTTTCGAAGAAAACTGTGGGCCTTCAATACATACATACGATCCACCGATACCGTGTTTTATGCCTTCTTCTTTACAAACATCAGCCATCATCATTTGCAATTCTTTTTCTACTGGGTTTGCCACAGAAACATGGCCTACAAATCCATTATTAAAAAAGGTTCTTTCTCTCAAGCCTTTTGTCCAGTCAATAAACTGATCAACCAAAACAAATGTTGTTGGTGGAAATTCTTCTTTTAATGATCCGACAGCTGAAACTGAAATTACATATTCAACACCGAGTTCTTTTAATGCAAAAATATTTGCACGATAATTAACCTCAGAAGGTGTGAGTGTGTGACCTTTTCCATGCCTAGGTATAAAGTAAAAATGTGTACCATTTAATTTAGCTTCAATGATTTCTGAACTTGGAGCTCCAAAAGGAGTATTGACCTTATGTTCTTTAATAAGTTCAATGCCTTCAATTTTATATACGCCGCTTCCACCAATAACTCCAATTTTTATACCACTCACTTTTAACCCCTTAAAATTGACTATCAAAAATTATATGTGAGATGATATTACACTGATCTTAAGCAGTGGGAAACGGTAAAATATGCAAGCAATTGCGACACTTTCAAAATCTTTTTCAGACTATCGCTCTCGAATTAAAAAGAGCAAGGATGTCTTGAACTACGCTCGTGCTACGAGTTCGGAAGAGTTTTTGTTCAACATAAAGCAATTACTACTTTTGAAAGATAAAAAAGACATCATGAAGATGCTTCGCTCACTGACGAGTTCGAGTATTTGGTTAAGCCGTTCATCGTTTGGCTTACTTAAGTCATATTTTGATATTAGCTCCATGGAAAATATCAACATGAACAGTGAAAAGGCCCAAGAAATCTTGGCCTGTGTAACAAATAAAAGAAGTGTCGATGCAACGGAGCAGGAAATTTTTAAGACGATTTATTATGAAATAACTCATGCCCACCTCAACCATACATACCGAACGTCACTGAAAGTTCCAAAAACAAATGTCACCATCGTATTGGTGTCTGGTGTTTTTAACGAAATTTTTTCAACTCCCGCTTTCAAAAGAGGTGCAGAATCACTTTTAGACCAACACAACATTAAACATATTGCTCCCTATGTTGATGGTAAAAAAGGTGCCAAAGAAAATTCACTCGCACTAAAAAAGCAAATTGAACAATATATTAGCGAAAGCCCCGAAGAAAGACTTTGGTTTTTTTGTTTCTCAAAAGGAGGTGTCGATACACTTCATTTTTTGAGGTCTAAGGGTGAAAAACTCTCACAAAATATTGTTGGTATTTCTTTTATCGCCACTCCCTTAATGGGCAGCGAACATATTAATAATAAACTTTTAAAACTCATCAATACGATGGGAAAAGTTCCAGAGACTGTCACTAAAAGATTTCTCGGTAAAGAAATCGATTTAATCGCCAGCGAGCTTCAAAAATCACTTTCAAAAAACTTTAGAGAAAGTTGGTTTAAAAGAAACCATGGCCATCTTCCGAGTAAGCCTTTTTATACTGCTGTTGCATTTCAATCTGACTGGCACAATAGTCACGTGTGGATGATGCTAACAAAAGCAATCTTCAGAAGTCGCAAACAAAACGACGGTATTGTCGATGTAGAAAATGCTCAATTTCCTTATTATTTTAATGGAACTAATTTAGGTGTACTTGATGGACATCATTTAGTTGGAAGTAGGTCTAGTTTTTACGATCAAGAAGCGCTTATGAAAGCTCACCTCATTTATCTAAATTATAAAAAGATGCTATAGGATTATTATTCAAGTCCACCCTTCAAATTCATTAGCACTAATTTAGAAATCATTTTTAAAGTATCAAAGACTCCAGTACCTTTCATGGCAACGGCTTCATACTCTGGCACGGCCCACTTATTAAGAGATTTATGTAAATCATTTACGCTCGTAGCATTTGGAAGATCTCTTTTATTCCACTGCATAACAAGAGGAATTTTAGAAATATCATAACCTTGTTCTGTTAAATTTTTCTCAAGAGATCTAAGTGATTCGAGATTAGCTTCCATTCGTTCAACTTGTGAATCAGCAACAAAAATAACCCCATCTACGCCACGTAAGATAAGCTTACGAGAAGCTTCATAAAAGACCTGACCCGGAACAGTGTACAAATGAAACCTAGTTTTAAAGCCGCGTATTTCTCCCAAATCAAGAGGAAGAAAATCAAAAAAGAGAGTTCTTTCATTTTCTGTGTTTAAAGAAATGATATTTCCCTTACTGTCTCCACTTGTTTTTTGGTAGACGTATTGAATGTTAGTCGTTTTCCCGCCAAGGCCTGGTCCGTAATAAACGATTTTGCAATTAACTTCTTTATTTACATAATTTACAAATGACATTGTTCACCTTAATTTTTTATGAAAGCAAATAAACGATCCATCTCTGCATCTGAAATATCTGCAAACAAGAAATCATTTTTATCAAATACGCTGTTTTTTATTTCTAATGTTTGTTTATATTCTTTAAGTTCTTGGTTTAAAAATTCAGAAAAACGAATGGCCATTTCTCTCATTTGATTCTTAATGAGACCGGGATTGGTTTCATCATGATAAATAAGACCCAGGTATAATTCCTCTAAATCCGTTGCAATGGGAACAATATAAATTCCCTGCGATGAGGTATCAAAACTTAATCGATATCCATCTTCTTTTGAGTTTTTTGGAATGAACTCTGAAAGCGCTTTAGATGCCTGCCATACCCCACTCAAGAGTGCACCAACAGAAGACTTCGAAAGTGAGCTCGTCATGCTGTTATTGTGGTAAAGCACAACACCATCAGAGCGAATCATAAAAAAAGAAAAACGATTAATTCTCTCGTCGATTTCACAAGATTCAAAAAAGGCTTTGACGTAATTTGGAATTTTACTGGAATGTGTTTTCATAAATGCCTACGGTTTTCCAGAGCTTTCGTTATAGTAAGTGAATCTACAAATTCCAAACTTCCACCCATCGGAATACCAAAGCCAATTCTATCGACTTTAATATTCTGAGGCAGTGCTTGCTTCAGGTACGAGCAAGTTGCATCTCCCTCAACGGATGGATTGACTGCTAAAATTAACTCTTCAATATTTTCCTGTTCCACCCTTGAAATAAGATAATCCAATTTCAATTCATCTGGACCAATGCCCAAGAGTGGATTTAAAACTCCAAAGAGAATATGAAACTTACCTCGAAAATGACCACTTCGTTCTATTGCTAAACAATCTGTGACCGACTCAACCACGCAAAGAGTTGTTGCGCTATTTCTATGGGTGTCTGAACAAATTCTGCAAAGAACATTGTCACAATACATTCCACACTTTTGGCAATGATTGATTTCTGCTAATCCTTTTATTGCTTCTGCAAAATGAATCAAATCTTCTTTGTTCCACTTTGTCATAATAAGTGATTGGCGAAGTGCTGTTTTTTCACCTACTCCAGGGAGTCGTGAAAATTGCTTAACAACCTTAAGAAGCTTTTCTGGTAATTCCATATGATTTAAAACATTCCCGGGATATTAATTCCGCCTGTAATTTTTGACATTGCCCCAGAAACCATATCTTGAGATTCTTTGATCGCTTGATTGACTGCTGTTTTGACAAGTTCTTCCAGGCTCGCAACATCCGTCGGATCAACACATTCTTTGTTAATGGCAATCGAGACAATTTGTTGCTTACCTGTAATTTTAATTTTAATCATTCCACCACCAGAAGAAGTTTCAATCTCTCTTGCTTCTAGTTCTTTTTGAAGCGTGGCCATTTTTTGTTGCATCTGTTGTGCTTGCTTCATTAAATTTTGCATACCTTTCATCACTTGCTCCTTATTATTTTCTCATTACTTTTTTTGATCTAAAATGACTTTATCTACTTTTGAGTTAAAAATTTTTTCTGCTTCTTTTAGAAGTGGATTACTTTTAAATTCATCAACTCTATCCTGCAAGGTGATTTGGGCTTTTTGTTCTCTAATATCTGCTTGAGAAACAAAATCCTCCGCTGAGGACACTTGCCTTAGTGAAACTTGAATATTGGTTTTTTCTATAGAATAATATTCACTCAAATTATTTAATAGCTTTTGAAAAACTTCTGGCTCGGTAAGATAATCTAAAAACACTTGTCCTGAAAAACCAAATCCTAATTCGAGATTTAGTCTATCTTGTTCCAGTCTTAGTGGGCTCAGTAAATTTCCTTGCTCGAGATTTGATGCCGAGGCAGGTGAGCGACTTCCTAGATCATTTAAAAATCCTTCCCACGACAAGTCCTTAGGCCCATTTGCAACTGGTGCTTTGGGTGGCTCAACTTTTAGTTGTGCTTCTTGAGATTTAGCAACCTTTTCTAAATCTGAGTTCTCTAAACTCAACTCTTTCATTAACTGACCTAAAGTTTCTGAAACTGTCGGTTTAGTGGCTAAAGCTTCATCGGCTTCAGGCTCAGTTGAATTATTTTTATTTTCTATAGCCTTGCCATTCATTATCTTTTTATTAAAAAAACTTTTTCTTAGGGCGACTTTATAAAGCAACACTTCAAAAGCTTTTTCTGAAGCAATAGAAGAAAAAATCCAAGGGGTCTCTCTGGCAATCGTTTCAAAGATCCAGATTATTTCTGCTTGGGTGTACTCCTTTGACGAGACTTTTACCATGCCATAGACTTCATCAAGAAGTGAGCTTGCAATATTTTTGGCCGGAACATTTTCATTTAGTAATCGCAAGTAGAGTTGACTTAGCTCTTCCGTGTTTCCGTTTAAAACAGAATTCAAAATTGAGTGTATCGCCTTTGGTCCCGCGACACCAAGAGAAGTTGTGAGGGTGGATTCTGTAACGTAGTTATCTTCAGAGAAAGTGAGAACTTGATCTAAAAGAGACAAGGTGTCCCGAACAGATCCTTTTCCTAAATGAGCAAGCTGAGAAATCAATTCGGCTTGTTCAAATTTGATTTTCTCAACTTCAGAAATTTCTTTTATATGGTTAACTAAATTTTCTACAGAGACATTTCGAAAATCATAGCGCTGGCAACGAGAAAGAACAGTCCCTAAAAGCTTTTGTCCTTCGGTGGTCGCAAAAATAAAAACAACATGAGCCGGCGGTTCCTCTAGTGTTTTTAAAAGTGCATTAAAGGCATTAGTCGAAAGCATATGCACTTCATCGATTATATAAACTTTGTATTTTCCCGAAGTCGGCAGGTAGTGTACATTCCCAATAAGCTCACGAATATTATCTACGCTGTTATTTGAAGCCCCATCAATTTCAATTACGTTCATTGATGTTTCTGTATCAAAATCCAAGCAGGCCTTACACACACCACAAGCATTTATATCTGGTGTAATATTTTCACAACGAATAGCTTTGGCAAAAATTCGAGCAAGTGAAGTTTTTCCAACACCCCTTGTACCAACCATCATATAAGCATGGCCGATTTTATTTTTCAAAATAGCATTTTGAAGAGACTTCGTGACGTGAGATTGCCCGATGACTTCTTGAAATTTTTTAGGACGCCATTTACGAGCTAAGACTAAATAGGACATCAGGTTCCTTCAAATTGAGAGGCAAAATAAGATTTTTCCAATAATAAAGGTAGTCAATTTTGAAGAGATAGTAAATTGAATTGGTGAGAAGTAGTTAGGAAAACAGCACAAAACAGTAACAGCTGCCGTTGCTTCCTTCCGGACCTGGC
>JAYSPR010000200.1:0-2847 GCA_043721975.1 Bacteriovoracaceae bacterium | reverse complement strand
GGTCTTTCTCTCACTGTAGTAGGACTTGCTTTTGGAATGGGGCAAGGACTATCAACACGTTTAATAACATCAAAGATTGGTGAGTATAAGTCTGTTATCTATGGATCAGTTGCGCTAATAATCGCTTTCGTTTTATATGGACTCGCGACAGAAGCTTGGATGATATATGCCATTACTTCACTTTTACTTTTTACTGGAATAACCATGCCTTCTCTTCAATCGATTATCACCAAAAATGGTGCTGAAGGTGGAGCTCAGGGAGAACTTCAAGGTACACTTGTTTCTTTAACGAGCCTCACTGCCATATTAGGTCCATTAATTTATACAAATTTATTTGCACATTTCACTCACGAAGGAAATGGCCATATTCCTGGTGCACCCTACTTCGCAGCTGCACTCATTACAGGGCTATGTTTAATTTTAGTAGCTACTAGAAAAAATTTAAAAACATAAGTTTTAAAGCAAGTCTAAAACTCATCATTACAAGCACGAGCCAGCTTAATCCATAAAACGTCATGCGAATTCGGACATTATTGGACGTTAAGTGAATGCATGTGTGACAAATTCTAAAAAAAACATAAAGCCATGCAAAGACCAGCAATAGAGTGTCAACCTGATTAAGCACGGTAATAAAAAGACAAACCATATAAAATAAAGTGGGAACTTCAAAGAGGTTGGTAAAATTTCTTGAAGCCTGAAGCATATGATCTGGAAGATTAGCGACCGAAGAGCTATAAGTTTTAAAATAACTCATTTTCACAATTTTATTTTTTAAGGCATTCACTCTCGTCATAAACATATAGAGAAGGACAAAAGCCGTGAGCAGTAAAAGGGCAAAACAAGGAAAAAATAACGCAGAATTCATATCACTCTCCATGGCTCTCAAAAATATAAAGTGGTTTTTCTTTTTTTCCCACAATAACAGATTCAATAATTTTTAAATCATAACACTGTTTAAATAATTCTTGGGCACAATATTCTTCTAAAACTTTAATGTCTGTGTGGGGAGATAAAATAAGTCTCTTGGCCTTGAGACGATCTTTTTTTAAAAGAGTGCTAATGATGGTTTTAATCGTCATGCCACCGACTCCAGCAATTAGGACAACACCCTCTACGTCCACATCTAACTCTTCAGCTGGCACGCAATAAAGAGTATGAGGAGTTTCCGGTTTAATATAAAGTTGATTAATTTTTTTTTGCAGTAAAGTCATAATATGGGGAACTTGATCGACAAAATAAACGTGAGAAGAATTTTTTCTAAAAACTAATGAACCAAGTCCAACTAATCCGTGATCACAGCATAAATCCCAGAATGGAAGTGAATCAATAGAATAATCTAAAAAAAGATTCATTCTTTTTGAAAGTTTCACACGTTTAGGCTTTATTAAATCCACTTATTTTAATCTCCTAGAGAAGCACTTTACTTTTTATCACAATAAATATTATCAAAGTTTATAAATCATAAAAAGCTAAGTATTCATAACTTTTGACTGCTTAAAAAAAAATAATATTTCGCTTTATTTTCACTCACACTAGTCGATAGTGACTTCGCTTCAAAAAAGAGCTTGAGCGAGAAATGAAATATGAGTTTAGAAACTGTTCTTAGTGTCGCCTTTAAGCTAACACTTAGCATTGTCGCCGTTTTTTGTATCAAGTCATTGATGTTTAGTTAATGTTTAACTTTTATTTAGAGTAAATAAATGACAAAATAATAAAAAATATCCAAGGAGTTACTATGGCAATGACAGCATTTAGAGGTGGACCGGCAAATACAATTGGAGAACTTCCAAAAGTTGGTTCAGTAGTTTCGTTTTCAAAATTAGTAAAAAATGACCTCACTGAAGTTTCTACTGATAACTATAAAGGAAAAAATAAAGTTATTAGTATTTTTCCAAGTATAGATACAGGTGTTTGTGCAACTTCTGTTCGCACATTTAACAAAGAAGCAGCTACACTGACAAATACAGTTGTTTTAAATGTGGCCCTAGACCTACCATTTGCGATGGCCAGGTTTTGTGGAGCTGAAGGAATAAATAATGTTGAAACTCTTTCGGCTTTCAAAAGTAGCTTTGGAAGAGAGTGGGGCCTAGAGCTCACAGACACTCCACTTTCGGGTCTTCTTGCTCGCGCGGTTGTTGTTTTATCACCAGATAATAAAGTTCTTTACACTGAATTAGTCTCTGACATCGTCAATGAACCTAACTATCAAGCTGCTTTAGCTGTTTTAAAGTAAACATAAGTAATCAATTTCCATAGGGACTGTGATAATTTTTTCATAGAATTATCACAGTTCTTATTTTTTTAAGACTTTATAGAAACCTTAAGCTAAATTTGGCCCACTTAATTATATTAATTGTGAGGCTTCATGAAACTTCTTTTAACAATGACCCTGTTAATCAGTGTTAGCAGTATAAAACTTAGCGCTAAAGAAAATGGTGAAGAAACAGAAATCTATTCTTCTGCATCAACAGTTTGGAAAGTTGTTTCAAAAAATATTTACTCAAAACTCCCCTCGCAAACGGTGACTTTCTCTGATTTATTTGATGGATTTGTAAGTCTTATTGAAAGAAGCGCTCTAAGAACTTTAAATACAAAAAAAGATATTCTTCCTGAGTTTAAAAAACTGGCCCACCCCAATGGAGTTTGCCTCAAAGGGGAATGGCTCATTACTCAAAACAATCCTTACAGTGGACTATTTAAAAAAGATTCTCGCGCCTTAATCATTGCTCGCGCTTCAGCAGCTTTGAGTGAAACGACGAGTGATCAATTGAGAGGATTTGGTTTTGCTGGAAAATTATTTCCCACCTCTAATGGCAATCAAAAAACTCCTACGGCCAATTTCTTTTT
>JAYSPR010000199.1:0-29145 GCA_043721975.1 Bacteriovoracaceae bacterium | reverse complement strand
AGATAACTACTATCATGATCAGTCTCAGCGTTTTGACGGAGATGGTGGAGCCGTTAACTTTGACCATCCCGAAAGTTTAGATTTTGAATTACTGGCCTTAGGACTATCACTTTTAAAAAAAGGAAAGACTATTCAAGTTCCTCTTTATGAGTTTGCAAGTCACACGAGAAAAAGTGAGACTTTAAATTTTTCACCTAAAGAAATTATTTTAATTGATGGGATACTTATTTTAGATTCGGCAGTTGTTCGCGCTCAGCTTGATGAAGCAGTCTTTTTTGATACACCTGAAGAATTGAGATTTAAAAGAAGGCTTGACCGCGACGTAGCCGAAAGAGGTCGGACTCCAGAAGGAGTTAAAAAGCAATTTGATTTACAAGTCAAACCTATGCATAACCAATTCGTAGAGCCATCAAAAATATTTGCACAAACAATTGTTAAAGATTTTGGAGATTATCATGACGCCATCGAATTTTTTAAACAAAAACTCCTCTAAAGTCCTTGCACTTTTCTTTTCATGTTTTATCGGACTTATGAGTGTGGGAAGTGTTCAAGCTCAAACTCAAATACTTTTTTTAGGTGACTCCCTTTCTGAAGGCCAAGGTTTAGATGAAGAATATTCTTTTCCCAGACTCGTCGAGAGAAATCTCAAAAATAAAAAGCATGATGTTGCCATTACCAATGGTGGAGTTAGTGGATCGACATCGGCCAGTGGAGTCACTCGTTTAAAATGGCATCTAAAAAAGAAAATTGATATTTTAGTTTTGGAGTTGGGAGCCAATGACGGGCTTCGCGGACTGAAGTTAGATGAAACTCAAAAAAATCTTATTGAAATTATAAAACTCGCTAAAGAAAAAAAAGTGAAGGTGCTTTTGTTAGGACTTTTAATGCCACCCAACTACGGTAAAAAGTATGTTGATGATTTTGAAAAAATGTACAGCACAATTGCCAAAGGTGAAAAAATTCCTTTTTTACCCTTTGTCCTAAAAGAAGTCGCTGGAAAATCAGAATATAATCTTCCAGATGGAATTCACCCCAATGCCAAAGGACACGAAATCGTTGCCAAGACAGTGACAGATTTTGTGGAAAAAAATTTATGAAAATCGAAGTCAAAAATGTTGATAAGCATTTTATTCAAGGAAAAAATACGATTCAGGTTCTAAAAAATATAAACTTGGATATTAAAAGTGGTGAAACAATCGCACTTTTAGGAAAATCTGGAAGTGGAAAAACGACTATGCTTTCACTGCTTGCAGGACTTGATAGGCCTGATGCAGGGAAAATATCAATTGAGGATATCGATATTTCAAAATTATCAGAAGAAAAACTTTGTGATTATCGAGCTCAGAAACTGGGAATCGTTTTTCAGCAATTTCATTTAATCCCACACCTAACTGCTTTAGAGAATGTTTTATTATCTTTTGAGATCAATGGTTCAAATGACACTAAGACAGCTATGGATTGGTTAGAGATGGTCGGACTTAAAGATCGCTCGAATCATTATCCCTCTATGCTTTCGGGTGGTGAACAACAACGAGTGGCCATTGCTAGGGCCCTAGCGTTTGGGCCGCCACTTCTACTGGCAGATGAGCCAACAGGAAACCTGGATGCAGAAACAGGTAAAAGTGTTATTGATATTCTTTTTAAAATTGTTCGTGAAAAGAAAACAACGATGATTTTAGTCACACACGATGAAGAGCTGGCCTCGAGAGCAGACAGAATTGTTAGGCTTGTGGGTGGTCAATGTCTTTCTTAAAATTTTTCTGGAGAGATTTTAAATCAGACAAATCTTTTAATTGGTTTTTTATACTCTGTGCTTCACTGGGAATTATTGGACTCCTTTTAGTTGAATCTTTTAAAATTGGAGTTGAAGAAAAAGTTGAAAAGAATGCTAAGAACTTTATTGCTTCTGATTTGGCGATCTCGACTAGACGCGCCCTCGATACAAAAGAAATTGAAAAAATAGAAACATATTTAGCACAAAGAAAATTTACATATGCCAAATGGACTGAAACCTATTCTTTAGTAACAAAAAAAAGTGCTAATGCTAATAAAGAAACGAATGTTTCAAAGCTTGCCGATTTAAACTTTGTAACACCAGAATTTCCTTTTTATGGTGGTGTTGTCCTTGAAGAGTCAGGAAAAAAGGGGCCGGGAGCTTGGAGCGAACTTCATTCGGTTCCAGTTTTATGGATGAGTCGTGATCTCTCATGGGAACTTGGAGCCAAAGTTGGTGATGAAATAAAAGTTGGCGAAGTTTATTTTAAAATCGGGGGGATAATTCTTGAAGACCAATTTTCTTCATTTAGAGGTTTTAACCTAGCTCCAAAAATTTTTCTCTCTTATAACTTTCTTGCTCTCACTGACCTGGTCAAATTCGGGTCAACAGCAACTTACAGCTACTCTATAAAATTGCCCTCCACGTCTAAAGTAAAAGATATTCAAAAAGAATTAAGAAGCCTCATAACTGATAAAGCCGTAAAGATTACTGGGGCTGAAGAATCTAGCGAACAAATCGCCAGGTCTCTTAATCTTTTAACTGATTACTTAAGTTTGATTACGCTTTTAACTTATCTCTTAAGCTTAGTCGGACTTTATTATTTCACTCAGTATTTTCTTTCAAAAAAATTAAAAACATTCTCAATTTATAAAGCCTTAGGAATGAAAACAAGTGCTCTTTTTAAGTGCAATTTTTTTCACTTAATTGTTCTAACTTTGATTTCAGTTTTTATTTCAACTAGTCTTGTTGTTATCTTCCTTCCTTTAGTAAAAAGTTATTTTAGTCAACTTGTAGGTGAGGAGCTAATTTTTAGTTTAAGTGGATTATCTATCTTGAGAATTTTGACTCTTTCTCTTGGAGGAAGCTTACTCGCTTTGGGCCCACTTTTTTGGGGAGCACTTCAAACCCCTGTAGCAACAATTTTTCAAGATTTACCAGCAGAATTAAAGAGGATAAAATTTTATTATTTTTTTCCCCTCATTATTTATGTACTCGTTCTCGCTATATTTTTATCAAATTCATTTAAAATTGGTTTGAGCTTTATTGCAGCCTTGGCCTTAATAGTTATCTTGGCAGCGATTATTTTTAAATTGTTTACAAATGCATTAGACGGCTTTTCATCAAAACTTAACTTCATTAACAAGCAAGCCGTTAGAACATTGAGTCGTTATTTTACATCTTCATTTACTATTTTTGTGTGTTTACTTATTGGGATGACTTTGACGACCTTCATTTTCCAATTAGAAGGCTCTCTAAGGCAAGAATTCACACAGACCTATGGCGATCGAAGACCAGATCTTTTTTTGTTTGACTTACAAGACACTCAAGCTTCAAAGTTTGAAAGCTTAGTTGCAAAAGAAAAATGGCATCGTACAACTTTTTCTCCCATGATCAGAGGGCGTCTATTAAAAATTAATGAAACCGCTGTTCAAAAAAGAGAAGAGCCAGGAGAGTCTCAATCATCTTTTCAAACGAGAGAAGATGAGAATTCAGAAAGAATGAGAAATAGAGGAGTCAATCTTAGTTATAGATCAGAACTCTCTTGGTCAGAAACAATTGAGGAAGGTAAGTTTAATGGTGAACCTTGTGACCCTAACAAAGGTTTGTGTGAAATTTCCCTTGAGAAATCCTATGCAGGAAGGCTTGGGGCAAAATTAGGAGACAAGCTTACTTTTGATATAAGTGGAATTGAAGTGACGGGAATTGTAACAAGCTTCAGGGCCGTAAAATGGGCCAGCTTCGAGCCAAACTTTTTTATTCTTTTTCAACCAGGAGTTTTAGAAGAAGCTCCTAAAACATATCTATCATCTATAAAGGTAAAAAACTTTGAAGAAAAAAGAGCAGTCTTTTCAAAAATGGCACAAGTCTTTCCGAGTGTGTCTCTTATTGAGGTTTCAGAGTTAGTTAAAAAGATAACAACGATCTTTGATTTAATGGCCACGGCGATTAAATTTATTTCATTTCTTTCTCTATTTGTTGCTTTAGTTGTTTTGGTTGCAGTAAGTTTTAATCATTTAAATTTAAGAAGAAGAGAAATGGGATTATTTTATATGCTAGGACTTAAGTCTCAAGTTATAAAGTCGATCTACTCGAGAGAGTTTAGCTTACTCATTACTTTATGCTTAGTACTCTCGTTGGTATTTGGCTCTGGTCTGACGGCGCTTATAATGAATATTGCCTTTAGCTCAGAGACACTATTTAAATTTTCAACTGTCCTTCCTGTCATTATTATTTTGAGTCTATTACTTTATTTAATCGTGCTTCTAAGAGTGAAAAAATTAGTTAAGACTAAGAATTTATTTTAGTATTAAGTTGCCCACATGCGGCCAGGATATCTTCTCCCATAGTTGTTCTTATGAGTGCAGGAATTTTATATTCTTCGATTTTCTTTTGAAAATTTATGACAGCTTCAGTACTTGGCTTTTCATAAATAGCACCAGGAAAAGGATTAAAAGGAATAATATTAACAATCGCTTGCACTTCCTTTAGGTATTCAGCGCAGAGGATGGCATCTTCCACTGAATCATTGAAATCCTTTATTAAGAGATACTCAAAAATTATGTACTGTTTTCTTGCAAGAGGAATGGTTTTTATATAATCCATAACTTCTTTTAAGGAAAATTTTTGGTTAATGGGAATGAGTTTATTTCTTTTTTCATCCACTACAGAATGGAGAGAAAGGGCCAAGTTTACTCCTGGCATTTCTTCATTCCAGCGTTTAAGACCTGGTAAATAGCCTGCTGTTGAGACTGTGATTTTTTGTGCTCCAAGACTCGCTCCGTGCTGATCTAATAATATTTCACAGCTCTTTTTTACAGAGTCAAAATTATGGAGAGGTTCACCTTGACCCATGAATACGATATTTTTGAGTGGTCTAGACTTCTTTTCATGGGGGCGATTTTCATTGAGCCAATTCCAAGCAAGAAGATACTGCGCAATAATTTCAGAAGTTTCTAAGTGTCTCGTGAGACCTTGCGTTCCTGTAAAACAAAATGAACAGTTCATGGCACATCCCACTTGAGTGGATAAACAGAGTGTGTATTTATTCATGAAAGGGATTAAAACAGCCTCAACTTTTTTTGAATCTTTAAACTCAACGAGAAATTTTACAGTTCGGTCTTCTGATTGGTGAACTGTATGGATCGATGGTAGATCTAAAGAGTAGTTTTCCTCGAGATAACTTTGGGCTTTTTTAGAAAGGTTGTGATGCTTGCAAGGAGAAGAATTCTTCTCCTTGTAATGATGACCAAAAACAAGAGAGGCCGCTTTAGGATTAATATCATTTCTGATGAATTCCTCAGTTAATTCCAAGCGAGTTAATTGATAAAATGATTTTTTAGAAGATTCCATTTTAACCTAATCTTACTCGAGCCGATATTTTAAAGTTAATCCTTTAAAAAAATTTCTTAAAACCTGATCTCCACATTCACGATAATTAGGATGACCATTTTTTCTTAAAAATGCACTCATCTCTGAGCGACCAATTTTAAAACCAGCCAATCCTAATATTTCATGAAGATCATCTTCTTTTAATTGATAGGCCACTTTTAATTTTTTAAGAACCACATTGTTAGTGGTGGGGAATTCAAAAGGAGTTGGCGTTCTCGATTCATCCTTGCCTCTTTTTAAATAAACGAGTCCATCTAAAAAATGTGCCATAGTTTCATCATTACAAAGAACAAAACCTTCATCTTCTTCGTTTCTTAGGTAGGCCTTCATAAGATCCATTGGAACCGTAATACCTGAAAGCTTGGCCAGCTCAATCATTTTTGCATCACCTACATTTAATAGGTAGCGGATGCTTCTTAAGTAATCGTTATTTATCATAATTCTTGCTCACATAGAGAAATAGGGGTGTCTAAAATTTGGACAGTTGTATCATTTTTACTCACTTTTGGCTTTTAAATTGAAGATTTTTTTGAGACAGGCACAATCATTTAGTCCACACACACAATTAGGAAATGGAGAGATTATGAAGTCCAAAAAACTATTATTAGCCTGCGCGCTATCTGCTACAATGAGTTACAATGCTTTTTCTGAAGAGACAAGCAGCGTTTGCTTAGATCCACTTAAAAGAGTGTGTACAGATACAGTAACCGCTAGAAAGCAAAGAGAAGTCTATGTGAATCAAATTAAAGCTGAAATAAATAAAGCAGCTAAGCCATCAATAGATGCACGAGTGGCTGAAATGAAAAAGAAAATTCCAGCTATTCGTTTTATTAAGAGAGCGATTCAAGAATTTAAAATAAAAAATCAAGAAATTATGAAAGTGGCTAAAACTAAAGTCGTAGGTATCGAAGAAGTTGTAACGAGCAAAGAGAATGTTACGATTTTAAAATCATATATGAAGCAAGCTATCGACGAAAGTAAATTTGATGATACTGCCAAAGTTAATTTTAAATCAACAATCGATTCAATCATTATTGGTAACTTTGCAGACTTTCTTGAAAGAACAGGTTTAGAAGATAATGTTCTTATGCAACTTTTAAATAATGCTTGTGGCTCAGATGGACTAGTTGATAACGCTTTTGCTACGACCCTTGGAAATGATAAATATGTTCTAGTGTGTCCTGGGTTTTTAATTTCAATGTCACAGACTCCGGATTTAAGAGAGAGATTTGATAGTATTCTTCATGCAATTTCTCATGAAATGGGTCACCATATTGATAATAGCAAAGTCGGGAATGCTTACTACCAACCTTTCTTGTCGTGTTTGGCAGATAATTATTCTGATAAATTTAATAAAACGAAAGATGACGTTAAATTTTGTAAGACGAATGAAAAAGATCCAGCAGCTTGTAATAAAAAAGTTACAGAAAGCCACGCAGGTGAGTTAGTAGCTGATGCATGGGGGATAAAAGTCTTAGGAATTCATGCCAGAACACAAAATTATTCTTTTTCTGATACGGACACTCTTTTAACTAATAGCTGGTCAAAATTGTGTGGAACGGGAGATGAAGGAATTCACCCATCAGGAGACTTCAGAATTGGGACTCTTTTAAGAAAAGATCCAGGCTTAAGTGCTTATATGGCCTGTAACAACTCTGGTATTAATTCAAAACCAGCTTGTACGCTTGAAGGTGCAGTTAATTTTTAAAATGACATTTTAGGCATAAAAGTTTTAAAATCTCTTCAGAGAATGGATTCTTTGAAGAGATTTTTTCGTTTGGGGAGCTTATGAAACTTTTATCATTTTTAATCTCAGCTTTTATACTTTTTTCGTGCTCAAAAGGAGTCGAAAAACCAGTGATCACTATAGGAAAATATTCAGAACAAACATTTCAAATTACCGAAGTCGTCAATAAGTTGATGAGTGAACCTGATATTAAAATCATGAATAAAATGGCCGATGGGGTTGAGGCTACGAGAGCCATCAACTGTGATGCTGTCGGTGAAGAGTGTAATGTCTATTATGAATTTATTAATAAAGTTGTCGACCTGACTAAAGATGGAAATTTAAGTGATCAAGAGCGTGCTACTCTAGAGGCTTCTAGAAAAAAACTTTTTGTCGAATTGGAAAAGAGTGAACTTAAAATTCAAAAAGAATGGAAAGATTATATAAATTCAGATAAGCGTGATAATTAATTTAGAAATATCACTCTATGAATTTCCTAAATATTTTCAAACTTTTTTTGCTAGCAGCGATTTGGGGATCTTCCTTTATTTTTATGAGAGTTCTCTCTCCCGTACTGGGTCCTATCCTAACGACAAATCTACGAGTTCTCATTGCCGGTGTCGTCCTTACCATTTTATTTACTTACTTAAAAAAAATCGATTTAAGGTGGAAGGAAAACTGGAAACATTATCTTATTGTAGGATGTATTAATTCAGCACTACCTTTTGTTCTTTTTTCTTATGCAGCACTTCACTTGCCAGCTTCTTATGAAGTGATACTTAACTCTACTGCTCCTATTTTTGGAGCATTTTTTTCATGGATATGGCTTCAAAATCAAGAAAGTGAAAAAATGAATCTCACTAAAATGACGGGTCTATTCTTATCTACTTTAGGGGTCGTTTGCGTTGTGAATATAGGAGGAAGGAAGACTTTTGATCATTCATTTTTTTTATCTGTCACTGCTTGTTTGGGAGCAGCTTCTTGTTATGCTTTAGCAGGAATTTACTTAAAAAAATTTACGGGCCATGTGAGACCGCTCAATTTTGCAGCCTGCAGTCAGTTATTGGCAGGAATTGTTTTGATTCCTTTTTCTGTGTCTCAAGGTTTTCCCTCAGAAATAAGCGTACTTATTATTTTAAATATTTTAGGCTTGTCACTGCTTTGTAGTGCGCTTGCTTACGTTCTTTATTATCAACTGATAGCTGATGTAGGACCGACAAAGGCCCTCACTGTGACTTTTTTAATGCCAATCTTTGGCATGATATGGGGATATCTCATATTGAAAGAGCAAATTAGTTTTGCAATGATTGCAGGTACATTTTTAATTCTTTTAGGAACTTGGTTTGTCGTTAAAAAGAAATAACTACTTTTCAATTTCTTCTTTAATCGCAGTAATTATTGGATCAACTTGATCAGTAATAATTGATTTGGCTATCCCACCGATAACACCGCCGTAGTAGCTGCCTTTTTCAAGTCTCGATTTAATTGTCGCGACCAGATGATTTTCGGCTTTTTCTTTAGTACAAATATTCATCTCTAGGCTTTGAATGTTATCAATAATGAGATCGCCTGAGCCCATAAAATCTAAATGAGTAAGAAAGCAGCGTGCAGAGGTTGATTTAATATCAAGTGTTCCTTTAAAGAGAACAGTTTTTGAAATGCCGAGAACAACTTTTGTGGCCATGAATTCAATTTGATCATGAGAAATAAGCTTGTCTTTAACTTTGAGGCCAGCAGGCTTAAAGCGATATAAAATAGGCTCAGGATTTTTTATAATGGTCTCAATTCTTTCATAAATGTTACTTGCCTGGGCTTCAAAAGTAGCTACAGGTAAATCAATATACTCAGCGCTAAAAGCAGGAGTCGTCACGAGGCATAAAAGAGTGAAGCAGGCTGATTTATAGATCATAAAATTTCCTTTAGATTCTTGTGTCAAAATTCTGTGATTATTAAAGAATAATCTCCGGCTTTTGACAAGAATACATAATCAAGTAGAATTAAATAAAATTTAATTTGGTGGCTAAAAATGAATGAACCTTTGAAATTACTAGAAGATCGTATTCTAGAACTTGAGCAAAAAATTGACTATGTGAGTAAAATATTAGGAATTAATTCTTCGGCGAAGAAAACCAACACAACTCATACTGCCGCTTTGCTACCAACTGCACCAACAGAAATAGTTAGCGCTGAAAAACCATCGGTAGCACCTTTAAAAATTCTTCCTATACTGGCTGTTATTTGTTTTGGGCTCGCAGGTATTTTTATAGTCAAATTGGCCATTGATTCAGGCTGGCTCACACCGGTGAGACAATGGGGTCTACTAGCACTTTTTGGATTAGGCTTAAGCTCCTTTGGGTATTTTTTTGAGTCGATAGAAAAATCGTATCGCAGTTACGCTTCTGCTGCAGGGATTATAATTTTATTTTTGGCTTCATATAGTAGTTTTTATTATTTTCACCTTGCAAGCCCTTTAATGGCCCAAGTTTTAGCAGGAGTGGTTGCTTTCTTATGTTTGTTTTTTGTCCGCTTTTTTGAGAGCGAAAAGTTCACTGTCATTTCAATTATCGGTACTTATATTTCACCTATTTTGCTTGGGCAAGATTATGATTTTATTTTTCTAAGTAGTTTCTTTCTCATTTGGTCTTTTGCTTTTTCTCAAGCCTCTATTTATTTAAAGAGTAGGACTCTTACTCTGCTAGCGTCTTATATGGGTCTTGGTGTTTACGCTTTTTTACATACGAGCACAACCGAACAAGATCTCTTACTTTATATTATCCTCGTGCAAAGTATGCAGTTTATTATTTATACTGGGAGTGTTTATTTTTATTCTTTAAAAAATAAAGAACCTCTTTCAAAAAATGAAGCGATTGCTTATCTTCCTATTCTTCTCTTTTTTTACGGAACAATTTACTATTTTCTTTTTAAGTACAATCCATTAATTGCTCCTTGGATTTCTCTGGGATTCGCAGGATTTATTTTTCTTCTTTACTGGAGGGCCAAGGCTTCAATTGCCAATTTAGAAAGTCAAAAAATGATTCAATGGTTTTTATCTATCGTCCTTTTTCATTCGGGTTATATGGAATTAGTTCCTGCCGCTGGAAAACCATGGCTTTTACCTCTCATTATTTTAGGAATGTATATTAGTGAAAATCGAGAAGATTTTAAAAAAAGTTCATTTCATTTCAAACTACTTTTTTCGATTATTGCTGCTATTGAATTTTTTAGACTTTCTTTTAATTTAATTGTTGAACGAGATACATCAAATGTCATGACATCATTTGTGACAATCGGTCTTGGATTTTTTTATTACTTTAAAGGTGGAAAATCCTTCAAAAATCGCGAAGGACTCTTTTTAGGCCTCATCCACCTTCTGTGTATACTTTCAATTTATCGCTTAGCTTTTGACTATGGCTCCCTGGCCGTTTCAACGGGATGGGGATGTTATTCTGTGGCCATTTTGATTTTTGGATATGTGAAAAAAAATGTTGTCGTTGCAAAATCATCTTTAATTGTCCTAGCAGTCACATGTCTTAAGGCCCTGCTTTACGATGCCAGTCAAGCCCCATCGACTGTTCGAATTTTTTCACTTATTCTCACTGGATTTATTCTTTATGGTGCAGGGTATTTATTTCAAATGATTAGTAAGTGGGATTTATTAAAGGAGTGAATCAAAAAAAGACGGCTCAGGTATAGGTGCAGGACCGAATAGTTTAACTTTTTGTTCTGAATCACAAATATCAGCACCTAAAATTCTACATTGTTCAGTAACCCAATAAGATTCACATTTTTTATATTTATTTTCAGCGATAAAGGTGTTTGGTGTAGAGTCGAGATCAAGTTGCATACGCAATATTTCAGTTCCATGTAGATTTAAAAGCTCGCATTTCGCACCCTCTTTTGATCGACACTCGCTATTGCCTCTATTTAGACAATTGAGATCGAGATCGTTTAAAGTATGGGTAGGAATGGACTTTATGGGGGCAACCGCTTCTGTTGTTTCTGCGACAGCGGGAGTTTTACTCACTTCAGCTGCTTTAGTAACAGGATTTGGTGCCGGTATTTTTTTGCTTTTTCCAGCTGCGATAGAAGCAGCACCGCCAAAATTTAAAATTATGGAAAAAATAAAAAAATACTTCATAGACTTCTAGGATAGGGTGATTTTATAACTGAGTCAAATTCATAAAAAAGAAACGGAAGCAAGCAAGGAAACAAGGAAGATTATAAAGATGGATCATTGGGAAGAGTACTTTGAAAAAAAGATTATTGAAACATCAACAGGTGATGATCCTGCTCATGATTTGCTTCACTTTAAACGAGTGGTGAAGATTGCAAAAAAATTATGTACTAGTGAGAATGGAAACATAAATGTGGTCTTACCAGCAGCATGGCTACATGATTTGATTATTATTCCTAAGAATGATGTAAGACGCTCTTTGGCCTCACGGCTTTCTAGCGAAGCGGCTCTGCTTTTTCTCTCTGAAATAAATTATCCCAAAGTTTTTTTCAAGGACATAGCCCATGCTATCGAATCCCATAGTTTTAGTGCAAAAATAAAACCTCAGACCCTTGAAGCTCAAATTGTGCAAGATGCAGATAGGCTTGATGCTTTGGGTGCCATTGGAATAGCAAGATGTTTTGCTGTGGCAGGAATGTTGAAAAGACCATTTTATAATTTTTCAGATCCTACTTGTTTAAATCGAGTATCAGATGACGGACTTTATACTTTAGATCATTTTTTTACCAAGCTCTTCAAGTTACCTGATTCATTACAAACCAAAGCTGGGCGAATTGAAGGTGAGCGCCGTGTATTAGTCATGAAGCAATTTATCGAAGATTTTAAAAGTGAAATCTAGTTGATTAAATTGGTCCAGTAATTACTTTAAAGAAACTCTATTTAAAGACGAAAAGTAATAGTTTTGTAGTAGTAGACCAGGTGATGAAATTGCTTAAATTATTATTTTTACTTTTTTTTTCGTCTTTAAAATTTCAGCAAATGAAATTGATAAAATAGATGTTGAAAATCATCCACTCACGTCTTTTCCTCAAATCATCCTTTCTATAGGAGATTCTTCCGCTCCTTACTATGGAATGGATTCAAGTCAGATGGAAGAATTAAAATTCTTAAAGGAAAAGTCGAGCTTGAAAGGAGAAGTCGCCCTTAGTGGTTATATTTTTTCAAAAGAATTTGTTGAAAGTTTTCGGATTCCAAAAACATTGGCCAATAAAAAAACGAGTTTAGAATTCGTTAAAATATTCTCAGAAAAAAATCCTGTCAAGCTAGTTGATTTTCTCCTTTCTGTGAATGAAAAAAAAAGAACAGCTCAAAATGATCAAGAGCTAGCTATGCTAGCAAAATTAATTAAAAAGAATGGCACAGAAGATGATGTTGGTTCAACTCCTTATTTCTCTACGGGATATATTGAACTTCACTCCCCAAAAGAAAACAATGAGAGATACTTTATTAAAATTTCAGATATTAATAAAAAAAACATCAGTGTTAATAGTAATAAAACAAAAATTAAACTACTAAAAGCGATAAGCGTTTATAGCTTTCAAAATATTTTATCAAGCTTGAATTTAGGCGGAATAGAAAAAGAATCTGAAGAGGGGAAACTGTTTGATCGTCTAGAAAAGCTAAGTTTTTCAATTTGTGGTCTAGACTGTCCACTAGATTTTACAAAAGATTTGAGTCAGTTTGCACTCAATGTAGGCAAAATTGTAAACTTTGAAGTTGTGGGAAATACTAAAATAGAAAACCTGGATGATTTTGATAAATACGTTTTAGCGCAGCAGTGGTGTGTTTTGAAGAATTTTTCAAATGCTTGCCATGTGAAAGAATTGGATCAAGAGTTAGTGCAATTAAGCGAGAGCCAAATTATGAAAGGTTTAATAAAAAAACATAAAACGAGCGATGGCCTTTGTAAGTTTTTACAAAAATAATTTTTTTTGTAATGGGAAATAGCAATGCACTTAAAAAAAATAATTTACCTGCTCTTCATTTTTTACACTCAACTTTCATGGGCGGATAAATTTCAGCCTTGTCCGATGAATCCTAAAATCTTTCTCCCTCTAGATGGAAGTGAAACAAAAGAAATAGCCTCAAGCTTAAATCAAACAAATACAAAAATAAAAGCCCTACATGAAAGATTTTATTGTAAGGATAAAAGAACATTTTATGATCATGTGAGAGATTTGCTGCAACAGGAGATGAAAATGAATTCTCCACAAGTCAAGAAAGTCAAAGATGACTATCTGGTATTTCACTTACTGAGCTCGGCTGATAGTGAAAGATTTACCAATGGTGATATTAGAAGGATTGCCAATTTTCGCACTCAGTATGCGAATGAGAAAGATTTTAAAGGGATCATGAAGCCTATTAAGACATTTGATGAAATTGTTCTAGTCTCAGGATTTGGCAATGAGTTTTTTCGTGCTGAATACTTTAGAGACATAGTGGAAAGTTTAAGTAAGGATTATAAAATGGATCTTTCTAAAATCCATGTTGTTCATTCTGATTCAAATCTCAGTGCAGATGAAAATGTTAAAATAGTGAATAAAAAACTTCAAGAAGTCAGAGGAAAAGGAAAAAAAATATTATTAGTTGGGCATAGTCGTGGCGGTTTAATCTTAATGAAGATGATGCTTGATCAGCCCGAATTGATTCGTGATGATTCTATTGCAAAAGTTGTCACAATTCAGTCTCCTTTAAAGGGAACACCTACTGCATCTTTTTTAAAAGATATGTTGGAACAATTTGATCCAATAATGAAATATATCAATGGAACACTGACTGATTACTGTCGCTGCAATATGGTTTGCACTTTGAAAATGGATGGCGCTCGTTCCATGGACGAGGAGCAGACCAAAATAGATGTAGGCTCAAAAATTTCAAAACTTAATGACTCCGATCGAGCAAAACTTTCTGGAAAAACTTATTACATTACTTCAGGATTTTTTAATGGTGAAAGCTCAGAGTGGACCAAGCTTGGAACGTGGATTAATAAAAGTAAAGGAGATCAAGACGGCACTGTTCCTTACCAGTCTCAATATATTCGAGGCCTAGGTAAACGTTTAGCAAAACTTGAAAGCATAGGTCATACTGATTTGGTCATTGATCATGAAAAGAAAAGTAATATTGGAAAGAAAGCAAGACTGGCTTTTGCTAGAGCCTTTGTCAAAATGATGGAAGACCCAAATTTGGGCTACGAGTACTACGATGATTAAAAATAGCCCGAAAATAAATTCCGAGCTATTTTGAATTTTTCTTTTAAGTTAATGATTGCTCAAAATAATATCCATGATTATTAACCTTTGCTTTCATAAGTGTCGCAATTTCAGCCAAGACTTCAGGACAACAATAGTAACAATCAAATCGCTCTATTTTACCATCAAGTGTTGTAAATTTCCAAATATCATCAATGACTTCATCAAGATAAATAATAAATAAAGTATCACCGTTTAAAGTCACAGTTTCAGCTCTCATTCCTGCTGCTTGTGGTGTACCGTCCGGATTATTGATAGTGTAAAATAAGCTGCCTTTTTTGATTTCATCCAGACTTGTTTCAAAGAAGCATCCAGTTGCACTTCCAATGGCATTTGAGATGAAGAGTTTACTAAAACCTTCCAAGTCTCTTTTGTTGAAAGCCTCAACGGCCAAGTTTACAATCATCTCTTGCTCACTAGACATTTTTGGTGTTTCATCTCCAAAGTGTTTATCTTTTGAAAGAGATTGAAGCTTACTTCGACTGCGACTAAGTGCTGATTTAACAGCACCTTCAGTCGTTCCTAATATTTCTGCAATTTCTTCATTTTTACTATCAAAAGCTTCACTTAAAACAAAGGCAACTCTTTCTTTGGGAGCTAAAAAATAGGCCATGGAATTAATGGCTTCCTTAACTTCATAATAATTTCCCATCAAGTAAGGTTCATCTGGAACTAAGTCAGAGTTAAACTGAACTCTTGACCTTCTAGTCCAGTCAATCCATTGATTAGTGGCCATCTTAAAAAGATAGGACCTCACATTTTTCACGCCAGCATGTTTATCAGCAAGTTTGCCGTAAGCTTGGATTAGTGTTTCTTGCACTAAATCTTCAGCATCCCAAGGATTATTTGTAAGCCTTCTGCAGTATTTGAAAAGATCGTTTCTGTGAATAGTAATTTCTTGAAGGAAATTATTTTTTTGTATCCGTTTTTCTTGGCATAGTTTTGGGTCTAAGGTCTCCATATATTCTCCTTATTTTCAATTATGTCTGAAAGACGAATGAGAAGTCTAAAAAGATACGGAGCTTGTGAAAAAAATGAAATCTAAGCTAGTTACGGCTTTTAACTCATTGAAAACGCGATAAGTTTTAACCTTGGTCTTCGAGGTGAAGTCTTAATAATATCAAGTCTTTTGTCGATAAGTAAGCATGAAAACCAGTCACGTTTGGTATTTCAATTTCATTTTTTTTATCTTGTTGGCACTGCCAATAAATGGAAAAGCTGAATCTCATGCAGACATTCTATTTTATCAAACTGTTTTAGGAAATGTTAATAAAATGTCTACGCCTAGAACGTGTGAGGCTTTACTCTATGAGCAAAAAAGTTGCTCACATCTTTTTAATTTGTTTGAAGGTGATCGAAGTACAGGAGTTTTTTTTAGAATGATTAGTGACTCAGCTTGGGATACATGCAAAAAGTATATTCCAAATAGCAAAGAAATTTCAATTAATGAATTAGAAAAAAAATTATCTGAAAATACTCAAACTTCATTGGGACTAAGAAATGATTTTTTTTTATCAAAAGTAGAGAGCTGTCTTCCTAAAAAATATAATAGAAAAGATAGTGATGTGAAAGCTCAAAGTAAGTTCATTGTCACTTTAGGATATGACTATTTAAATCGCATAAAAAAAAGCACTGCTTTGTTAACCGAAGAAATTAAAAATTTAAATTCAATTGTTGGAGAGCCTATTACAACAGGAATACCTTGTGAGCAGTTTTCACTGCCACATGATGTAAAGATATGCCAGGATATCAATAGTCAGAATTGTAAGCCAAAGAGTGAGCTTGGTCTTTACACCGCTACTTTATTTGAAAGTGCAATTGAACCTCTGATTGCATTAAAGGCCAGTTATAAAAATTTAAGTGATAGTTTTAGTAAAACTCGAACTCTTCGAAAGCCTGCAAATCAAGAAATTTTAAAAGATTTAACAAATAAAATGAAATCTCTTGAAAGCCTGTATCCTCTACTAAAAGGTAAAAGTTTAGGGCCATTTATAGCGAATGAAACATCGGGAGGAAGAATTCCTTCAAAGGAAAAATTACAAGAAGTAATCAAGACCCAGCTTTTGGAGAATCGTGAGAACCTTTCAAAGAAATTAAATGAAAATGTCGATATGAATAATTGTATTGCTCATGGTGAGGATCGTTATTGTAAAGATTTTGATGAAAACTTTAGCAGATTACCTGCCAGAGAAGATGTTAACTTTTTTGATAAAGATGGAAAAAATTCACCAAGTATTCGCATAAAAAATATTGCAGCTTCAGAAATTTATGGCACTAATCAATGCTTAGATAATGTAAGAGGATTGAAAGGAGAGTTCAATTCCTTTGCTGCTGATTTTTCAATTAATGTTGGACTCACTATTTTTACTGGGGGAACAAGTCTTTTAGTGAGAGCCGGAGGTCAAGGAGTGAAGTTAGCACTCGCTGGACACAAGGCCATGCTATTAGCAGATGCCGCTTTTTTAGCGACAGGTGCTGAAGAGGCCATTTCAACTTGTTCAAAAGAACTTAATAAGATTGAATCATCAACTGAAGAAAAAAAATCGACTTCATTGAATGTTTGCCCTGTCTCACTAGCTAAGCCAGAATCTGTCGTTGTCGCAAATTATCAAGCTTGTGTTACAGGGGCAATGATGGCTTCCTTGAATGCTCTTCCATTTGTTCCAGCTGCAGTTTCAAAATATCTTTCCAGAGTAAAAACACCCAAGACAGGAGGAGAGACAACGGCGTCAGGTTTTGGTTCATTACTAAAATTCAAAACTCCTAAAAAAGCTTTTGATCCACATGATTTGCGCACGGCCGGAACCATCTTACCGTCAGGGAAAATGCAAGATCCGTCGACTCTATTCAAAAGAGACGGTGTCTATGTTTACATCATCGACGATAAAGGAAATATGGTTTTATCTCATCGAACTCCAGATCTGAGTGCCGGTACAAAAGAAGGTGATCAATTTCTTGGAACTCATAGAGGATTATTTAATAAATTAAGTGAAAAAGGTGGCGACGTTACAATTGTCGCAGCTGGAGAGATTCGTGTAGTCGGAGGAGTTCCAGTAAAAGTTTCAACCAGAGCAGGAAGTTTTCATTCTACACCAGAAGAAGTATTGGCCAGTATGAAGCAACTTGTAAATGCAGATGATAAGATGATTATTGATATCCTCATGAAAGAGTATGGAAAATTATCGCCTGCTGATAGAGCTAATTCAATGGTCGTTGAGATGCATATGGAAGATTTTCTGGATTCAAATCCTGGAGCCAAAGCTATTTTTGAAAATATGCAAAAAAAGTTAACTGAATTAACTGATGTGAGACTTGAGACGACAAGAAAAGAATTAGAAGCGAGAGGTCTATTGCCAAAAGAAATTGAAACAAAATTTGTACGTGAGGTTGCCGGAGATGCCCATATCGAAGGACGGGCAGCTGCAGTGGCAGAAATTGAATGTAGTAAAACAAAAAGTTGTGCTGAGCAGTTAGATACTTATCAAAAATTAGCTCGGAAATTTTTGCAAAAATATAAAAATGCCTCGAGCAGTGAAGAGGCCATTATTGCTAAAACCGTTATTAAGGAACTTGAGGGCGCATCAACTAAAGATAAGGCATTTGCCTTTTTTAATACGAGAATCAGTCTTCTTTTAAAAGAAGGCCCAATTGAATTTATTAGAACTGGAAAACCCGAGAGCTATGGAATTACGGAACAAGAAGCTCTTAAGTACTTGGATGAGTGGAGCAAGCAGTTTTAATTATTCCCTAAAATTTATATTGTAAGTATTATACAGTAGTTTTCACTTAGTTTTTAAAGTGATAATGAATGATTAATAATCAGTTATCACGAAGGAAATTACTAAATGAAAGTAGCATTAATCGCAACAATTGCTTTGGTCTCTACTGTTTTTTCATTTGCTGCTCACGCCAATGGTATCTGTGGTCAAGATAAATCAATTTTTCAATGTTTTATTGCTGGTGGATCTTTGCAGCAAGTCGATCTGTGTGCATCAAATAAGAATGAATTATATATCACAGAACTTAATGCAGCTGGATCTTTAAGAGATATTCCCCTTACGCAAACTCAGCTTAAATTACTAGAAAAGAAGAATGTTCTTCAATGGAAATGTGGGCCTAAAGAAAAGCAAGTAGGAACATGTTTTACAATAAGTAATTTAGGGCAAGATGCGACTTATAAAATTAGTGAGTTCACTGTAAGTAATATTGGTAATTGTCAGTAAGTTACTTGTCGAAGCCTAATTTCTTGATTGCCTCATTTAATTTTTTTAATTCAGCAGTTTTAAAAAGTTTTTTATCAAAAGCTAAGTAGAGTTTATCATCGTTGAGAGTTTTTTCTAAAATTGAAAATTGGTCACGGCTTTTTTTCAAGTTTGGATTTGACTCTAGAATTTGATTGAAGCCTTCAATTCCATTTCCAATTAAAGCTAAATCAATTCGTTGATATAAAATTTTAAGTAATCTGCTTTCTCTAGAACTATCTCGTTCAATATTTAATTTATTTTGAGCACTAAATATATCAAATTCATTACCCAGACTCGCACCCAGCTGCGCGCCAATTGATTTACCTTTAAGGTCTTCGAGACGATTATATTTAAATTCTTTTCCTTTTTTCACAACAATCAAAATGGAATCAAGATAAAGAGGACTGCTATAATCGAAGTTTTTTTCACGATCAGCATTTTTGGAAATACCAACAATAGCAACGTCATTTTTTTGGGCCATATTCATGGCCCGTGCCCAAGGGTAGAGTGTGATGTTAAATTTGAGTCCCGTAATTACAGAAATTTTATTCAATCGATCAACAAGTATCCCACTTGGCTTTCCTTCAATTAATCCAATAATTGGCAAATAGTTATCATCACCGACAATATGTATTTCAGTTGCATAGAGCTTCGAAGATAATATTAATAATAAAAAAAGGATTCTCACTCTCTCATACTAATGACATTTTCTATTTTAGGGAATGAAAACAGCCGATTGTACCTAGTTATTCTGTCAAAAAGTTTGATTTTTTTATTTAATCAATTAAAATATCTACTTTGTGTGCTTTAAATATAATTATTGGAATAAAAAATTTTAAGAGTGAAGGAATTTTATGACGAATTTTTCTATAAGAGATTACATGAATCGAATAACGATTTTTCCTCCGGCTTCTTTAAGCCCTAGCGGTAAGAAGCTGGCATATATCAGTAATGTCACAGGTGCTCCACAAGTCTGGATTGGAAAAGTTGAAAAAGAGGCTTCACAACTATTATTCCCTAAACCTCTGACTACTGACAAAGAAAAATCTCCTTTTGTATTCCAAGATTCAATTCACTTCATTACTGATGAGCTGATATCAATCGTTAAAGATTATCATGGAGATGAGCAAGGATTTATCGAAATACACGATTTAAAAAATGGGACAATTGAATCGATTCCAAAAGATAAAGGAAGGGACTTTACAAGCTTTATTGGTAGTGACAAGAAAAAGATTTTTTTTGATTCTAATCGTGAGTTATTGAATTCCACAGGACTTTTCCAGTATGATTTAAAGACAAAAAAGGTTGAAAAATTTTTAGTCGATGAAACAATTGGTTCAAATTGGATAAAAACAAAGTCATATAAAGGACAACATTTTTTTATTCAGACAAAATCAAATACGGCTTGTGTGTTAAAAAGCATTCATTTAAAAACAAAAAAAGTGACCAATCTTTTTTCTGAGCCAGATGCAATGATTATTCCGATTGAACTTCTAACTTCGGATAGACTTTTAGTCATATCAACTTACCAAAGGCAGTTTACGTCCTTGGGAATATTTAATTTAAAAACTAAGAAATTAGATTATTTACAAAAAGATTCCTGGGATATTGAAAGTCTGTGTCTAACTCCAGATCAAAAACAAATTTTTATTGCCAAGAATGTTGGTGGGAAAAGTGTTTTAGAGCACTGCCAGTTTCCTTCAATGAAAAAACTTCCATGTAAGTTTAAAACGGATGGTGTAATTTCAAATTTACTTTATTCAAAAAAAGATAAAGATTTGATCATTGGATTTATGTCAGCGACTGAGCCAAAAAACTTCTATCGCTACAATTTAAAAAATAAAAAATACACTCGATTAACTGACACATGGACTTCTGTTGTTCCTGAGAGTGCTCTATGTAAGCCAAAATCTGTTAGTTTTAAATCTCAAGGCAAAGATATCCAAAGCTGGTTGTTTCTTCCTAAAGCACCAAAAAATAAAAAATTTCCAGTGATCATTTGGCCTCATGGAGGCCCTCAAGCTCAAGAAAGATCGCAGTTCAGACCCATTATGCAATATATGGTGAACCAAGGATTTGCAGTCTGGGCCCCTAATCATCATGGATCAACTGGATTTGGAAAAGATTTTGCAAATTCAATAAATCGAAAATGGGGAACAATGGATTTACCTGACATGGTCAATGGAATTGAATGGCTCAAAAAATCGAAGCTCATTGATGATGAAAAAATTTGTATCATGGGAGGATCTTACGGAGGATATATGACCTTAAGGTCACTCACTCAAATAAGAAATGTGTTCAAGGTAGGTGTTGATATTTTTGGTCCGAGCGATTTGATTACATTTGTAAAAAGTGTTCCTGACGATTGGAAACCTTTTATGGATGCACACGTTGGTAATCCGATTACTGATAAAGAAATGCTTGAAAAACAATCTCCCATAAATTACTTAGAAAACATTGATTGTCCTTTGTTAGTCGTTCAAGGCGCAAAAGATCCCAGAGTTGTAAAGATTGAGTCTGATCAAATTGTAAAAAAATTAAAAGAGATGGGAAGAGATGTCGAATATTTAGTTTTTGAAGACGAAGGCCATGGGTTTATGAAAACAGACAATGAGCTGAAGGCTTACGAAGTTATTGCGAAGTTTATTATTGAGAAATTAGCGAAAGCTTGAGTTAAAAAAGGGAGGTAATTTTGAATAATAAAGATAAGGTTCGTGGTTTTTTCAAGCTACTGACAGAACAGAAGGTAAAGGAAGCTTTTGATAATTATGTCTCTGGGGAATTTAAGCATCATAACCAACACACTAAGGCTGGGCGCGAATCCTTGATCGAAGGCATGACTGGTGCTCACAATCAGTTTACTTCAATGACTATTACAGTTAAGCAAATTTTTGAGGATGGTGATTATGTGATCACCCACTCACTCGTTAAGATAAATCTAGATCACTTAGGATTTATCTGTGTACACATTTGCCGCTTTTTCGACGGAAAAATTGTAGAATTCTGGGACCTCGCTTCTCCCGTGCTCGAAGATAGTATGAATGAGGATGGTGCTTTTTAGTTTGCGCATTTTGCTTATTATTTCAATCTCTTTTATTTTTTATTGCTGAAATTTTTAACTGAGCAAAAAGAATTACTTAAGATAATAAATGGAAGTATTACTCAAAACAATACAGGAATTGGTGCTTCTTTAGTTAAGCTGGATTTCTTGACCCAAATGACTTTTGGCTCATTGCCAGCCTCTATGCAGTTAGAGTATTTAAAGAACTCAGACCACTTAATTCCACTTTCGACAACGGAAAAAAATAAATTAAAATCATCTCTAGAATTTAAAGTTCAGGCCGAAAATACGATCCAAGTTATTAGCGCTTTTAAGACCATTGGGACAAATCTAGACTTTTTAGGAAAAGATGGAGCTAGAGCATTTGATCTATCATCTACATTGCTTAGTTCAGCCGTTTCTTTTATGTCTGGGAGTCCTGTTGGATATATTAACGGCATAGCCTCTCTTTCGACATTATTTCCCAAGAAAAAACAAGCAGATCCACGATTGGACATGATCTTAGAAAACCAGAAAAAAATTGGATGCATTAAAAAATATAAATGAAAATATTAATCTTTTAAGAGCAGAGATAAATGAAAGTTTTAAAAAAGATTAATGAGGAAATTTTTGTTTCAAGAGCAATTCAGCTTGGCAATATTAGAAAAGATGACCTGAGTTCATGCAATTATATTTCAAAAGAATTTAGTGTACCGACTTCTTATTCAAAAATTAAGGATGCATTAAGTGTAGAGGGAAGAGGGCAGGACTTATCACAATGCTTGTTCCAACTTAGAACATTTTTTTCTAATCCAGATTATAATGAAGAGAATATGACTTTTACTATGAATCTTAGCTATAGAAAGAATAATTTGAACGAAAGTACATTAATCAATAGTTATTCACATATTTATGATGCACTGGTAAGCGAGAATTCTGAGGATGTTTCGAGGTCGAAGTTTAATTTTAAAAGCATTATTGATCCTGACATGCTTAGTTATTACATTGTAGAATTACTAAACAATCATCACTGGTATGATCTTACTGAAGGATTACGCGCAGGTTGGACCCTTGTTGATTTTGAAAAGTTAAATCAAAATATAATAAATAATAAGACATCTGAAAAACTACTTAAAAATGCTTTGTTTTTAATTGAAGCAAACCTTTATCAGCATCATATATGGTCAGGATTATCTAGTCTGGATTTTTTCTTTGAAAAGTATAATGAGACGAGTGCAGAAAGTGCAAAGAATATAAATTGTGCGACTGATGCAAAAAATGTCTTGTGTATTGCCATTGAGAATCCATGGTTTTTTAGTAACCTGTTCAATCATATTATTTAAAAAGGTATGAGTTATGATTATTTTTTTACTGCAAATCTTGTAGCTCCTAACGATCCAGATTACTTAAATGAGAAGCTAGGGGGGGCATTTAAATTTGTATGGATTGGAGAAGGAGCAAGTTCATTGTATACAGGTGAAATCATCAATGATCCTAAAATGATTAAAACATTCGGAAACGGAATGTTTGTTAAGGTCTCCACTGCCGACAAGGTGAATTTATACCCAGTCCCAGTTGCAGACTATATTAAGAAAAAAATGTCTTATGACATGCCAAAGACAAGCTTACTTTTGAAACTTAAAAAATTAGTTCAGGATGAGATCATTGACCTTAAGTTAAACAAAATTTTAGACGAATCAGAATATAAACAAACACGCAGTTCTTATAGGCACATTTATGAAAGTTTTATTGATGCTATTAACACTTACCTTTTCTTTCAATTCTTTCGCATACACTCAGTGTATTAGTTGGGATGAACAGAGAAATGAATGTGCTCAAGAAATGAATTATGTTGATGAAGGCACTTTTGAAAGTTTGGTGAAAGAAGTTTCAAAGGAAACGCAGGTCATGGCCCAAAAGGAGAAAAGATTAAAGTCTGAGATGATTAAACTCATTGCTGATGCTCGAAAGCAAATTGTTGTAGATCTTTTAAATGATCCGGAGATGAGAGAAATTATTAAAGAGAAAATTAGAACCCTTGAGGCTAAGTAATTTTCATAAACATTTCGTTGTTGAAGTTAGAGAAAAGATAAAAATAACGATTACATTCTCGCTGTCACATAGCTAGAACTTTGATAATTTTTCAAACCCTTCATAAAGATAATTACAGAAATTGAAAAAAAGCATATTGCGCCAACAGTCGCTATCAATGCTTGCATCCAGCTTGCAGATTCGACAGCATTCATGGGAAGTACACCTGTGAACGCAGCAGGAATTAAGTAAAGTAAAACTTTCCCATAATCACTGAATATTTTTCCAGAGGGATAAAATGAAAAGCTTAAATTACATTCTATAAAAAGTTGGGCAAAGTTATTCCCTCTTTTGATGAAAAAAGGAATAGACCCGGCGAGAATAAATAATCCCATGAATCCGATTGCTGAAATAAAGATAAAGAAAAAACTTCTGAGTGCAATCATTGCGCCTGCGAGATAAAAAACAACGAGTAAATTAATAGAGCCCTGAATAATATCTCCTAATGCTGGTGTACTGCTTTCAGAAATAGCCACAAGAAAAATTGGATGCCTAGGTGTTGAAAGCATTGGCTCTAGTGTTCCTTCTTCTACGTGAAGAGCTAGGTTTCTAAGACCTCCAAGAAAAAATAAAATTGAACCCCATGAGATAGTAACGATTGAGTTAAGACAGAGAAAGTAGATCGTTAATTGTTTTCCATCGGGTTTGCCATCAAAAAGCATGGCCCATAATCCCCAGATGACTATAACATTATTAATAATCATCCCCAGCGTTCCTGCGATGAGATTCATTGGATTAGATTTTTGAGCGCTAAAATTATATTTGAGAGCAAGAATAAGTAATCGAATTGAGTCCATCCTTATCCCCCAAATGCCTGGTGACGTTTTTTCGCTATTCTAAAAAAAATAGTATTTACCATCGTGAGTGTCGCGCCTAGAATAAAAGTTCTCAAAAACCACTCTTCAAAACTTGTCTGATAAAAATTTCCTTTCACGCAAAAATAAGCTGGTTGAAAAAATAAATCTGAAGGGGGAAGTTTTAAAATTAAACTTTTCCAAGGCTCAGAAAAATCAGCCACAGGTCCCCATACACCACCTAAGACTAAAAATATTTTTCCAAAAGGCAGCAGGAAATAATTTGTTTGATGCCAAAGAATTTGTGCCGTTGAAAAAAAGAGAGCGAAGAGAGCTTGAAGAATCCCTAACCATGGTAGCAAAAGAAGTAGTCTGGTTGTAGAATTAACAATTGAATTAACGCTAGCTCCAAATAATGGAAAGAGTAAAAGGAGCATGATCAACATGAAGATTCTACTTCCAAATGACCGTCCATAAAGACCAGAAAAGCTTAACATCGGCCATGCTCTAGGCCTTGCTAGAGCAATAGAAAAATCTCCCGAAGCTCTATTAAGTGAAGGAAGCCTAACAAATGTCATAAAAAGAAGTTCTGTAATACCGATATAGAGGGCAATTTCTTGCAATGTGAAATTTTGTTGATGAGAATTAAATCTCAACCAAAGCCTAGATAACATCCAAACAAAAAAAGGGACAAGAGCATTAGCAGCTAGTGCTGCAGGAATATCAGTAAACTGTTCTTTTACATTAAACCAAGCATGTCTAAAATGAAAAATAATGGATTCCTGAATAGCTATCATCTCTTGGCCTTCGATTGATATTGATTGGCCAAAACTTCTTCAAGACTTACTTCAGATATATTGATGTCTTGTAATTTATCACCATAATAATTTGAAAGAGTCGCCAGAGCTTCTGACATGGCAATTACTCTTGTATTAAACTCATAACGATGAATGAATTCTTCTTTGTTCGTTTCCATCAATAACTTTGAATTTTCATATGGAAGTGTTGATAAATCAGACACAGTGATTTGCACTCTTCTAAGATCCTTCAAGTCACCTTTTAATGAAGCAAGAGGGCCATCAAATTTTTTCATTCCTTGATCAATTAAAACACATCGATCACAAAGCACTTCAACATCTGAAAGATCATGACTCGTTAAAAGTAATGTGCTTTTTTCTTCTTTTTGCCACCTAAGAATGAGCTCTCTTAAACTATTTTTAGCGATAATATCAAGTCCAATTGTAGGTTCATCTGCAAGCAGAACTTTTGGCTTATGAATAAGAGCGGCGATAACTTCACAGCGCATACGTTGACCCAGTGAAAGAGTGCGCACTCTTTTATCGAGAAGATTTCCAATATCAAAAAGTTCTGCGAGTTCATTTATTCTTTTCTTTTTAGCATCACCTTTTAGATAATAAATTTCTCCTATAAGATCTAAGCATTGGTAGACAGTCATGTGCATATAAAGCTGGCTTCTGGTTCCGAAAACTAGACCTAGCTGCTTATTGGCTTCAAGACTTCCGGCTTTATGTCCATTGATGTAGGCTTCACCAACTGAAGGATTTAAAATTCCGCAAAGAACTTTAATCGTGGTACTTTTACCAGCTCCGTTAGGGCCCAAAAAGGCAACAGATTCTCCTGGAACAAGAGAGAAAGAAAGGTCGTTGACGGCGGTAAAATTATTTTTTCCACCGAAAGTTTTTGTTATGTTTTTTGCTTCGATTGAGTATTGCAAAGGTATTTCCGAATAAAGTTTAGATAAGAATAGTTGGAAATTTTGGAAATAAAAAGCCCTAGGAGGTTAATTTGGTTTTTTTATAATCACTTTTTTATTTTAAATTTCGTTGTTGAAATAAAAAATCTTTTTAAAAAAGAAAATTTAATTTCTAAGACTTGCTGTGATAGCTAATCAGAAAAATACTTATGAATATGAGATTTTTCTGGTGGATTAAAGAGACTTGCCTGCAAAGTCGGTTTCCAAAAATCACCAGTTTTTAAATTCTACCATCGTTTCAAAATTATTTGCAACCAAAGAATTTTAGATAAAAATGGGATGGTGCATACGTTTGGAAATAACTTTATACGAAAGTCTAAAATTATTACTGAAAAAGAGAGGATTCAGACTTAATTTGATCACTTAAATGACTAGCTAAGGAAACTGCTAATTGGGCATCATTCAATTCAACATAAAGCTGACGGTAACTATTTACGTCTGAGTAATTCCAGTTCCCTGTTCCTAGAATGATTTTTTCTTTGTCACAAATAATATACTTTGAATGCGTGAAGGCCTTATCCGAGGCGAAGTATAACTCAGTGATGCCATTTTTTTTCATTCTCTCAACCGCTTCACGATTCTTTTCAACCAGGTTTGATCCAGGGATGATTTTACTGTTGAAATATCCCGTGATCACGACGCCTCTTTTTGAAGCTTTAATTAATTCGTTTTCAATATCAGCATCGTTGAAATAATAGATCGAGAACTCTAAAGATTTTGTCGCAGTTTTGATCGCGTTCAGGATAAATGCTTTATAAACTCCATCTGCTAACATTGGCTTTTCGAGGGCCACTGATCCGATGGAGCCGCCTTTATATAAGTTATCAAAAAAGAAATCGAATCCCTTAACGATTAATGAATCATCAGAGAGAATATTTGTCTCATTGTTTCTCATCATTGACTGCGTCGTTAAGTTAGTTGACCCAAAAAGAATTGTCTTATGATCAATTGAAAAACCCTTTGCATGAGTTGAACCAAATTTCACCTGAATGCCCGCTTTCTCTAAATAGTCACTCGTAATTTTATTTCTATCAAAGGTACTTCTTTCGCCTTCAATATAAAGACGAATTGCAATTGAATGGCCCTTTTCTTTTTTTAAATTAACTAATTTCTCGGCTACCTGAAATGCGGCGTTTGTTGATTGAATATTTCCTTGGCCATCATCAATCGCAAAAGAAAATGCCAATACATCAACACTTGTTTCACTCTTATCAAGTTCTTTAAGCAGGGTTGGAAGGTAATCCTGATCTACGACCAGAGTTGATTCGGCATATATTGCACTTGAATGGAAAAAGCTTAGAGCTAAAAGAACGATTAATTTTTTCATGTGAGCCTAATACCCTAACTTAGAAGAAAGGGCAAAAAAAGGGAGGATTTCTCCTCCCTAAAAACCTTAAAGACTGATCTTTAACAACTCTAAAACTATTGCTAGTAGTTTTAAAATCAAGATTACAATCTCTAGCATTTTTAATGCCTTGAGCATCCTTGCCTCCTAAAGTCGCCTTCAATGGCGTAGAAGCTCTCGGCTTGATAATGCTCTTTAATGTGATAGAATTAATTATCCCTAAAAGCCCGGTTTGCTAGACCGTTTAGAGATTTTTAATGCCTTGAAACCCCTCTTACCATGAGGGGTTTTTTACTGGTGCAGGTTCCTGCAATAATCATTAGATTTTTTCAAAGTTGAAACACAAAGAATTTTTGATTAAGGTTTGTGTATTAAGTATTAGTTTACATAATATTTCAATGGCATCAAACTTCTTATGATAAACCGTGATATGTGAAGCCTAATCTATGAATCGAGCTGAAAAGATGTTTTGATTCTGTTAATTTTAGAGAGATAGTAGTTTTTCTCGGATTGATTATGAGTGAGTTTTGAAGCTAGCTCCAGCTTTTCGATTGCTTCTTGATTTTTGCATTCTTTTAAAGAGATTTCTGCATCGAGTGCATGAAAGAGACTGTAGGGATGTTCTTTATAATGCTCTCGTAGACTTTCCACTAGGGCCTGAGCCTCTCGAACTGAATTTTTAAACAACAATGCAGCAGCCTTATTAAGCTTCACAACTGGAGATGGAAAATTATTATCTAAAATTTCATATAAATGCACTATCTCGTTCCAGTTAGTCTCCTCCCAACTTTTTGAACTGACATGACAATAAGCTATCCCGGCTTCAATGTGAAAAGATGATAATTCTTTGGTATTCATTGCTAGCTTTAATAACTTTACACCGGCCAAAATCATACTTTTGTCCCAGTGATCTCTATTTTGATTCTTCAAATCTAGCAAGACCCCCGTGCTAGAATCATACCTTGTGTGAAGTCTTGAAAACTGAAAACAAAAAAGTGCATGAAGAGCAAATACTTCGGAAGATCTTCCTGACAGATATTTTTCAAGTTGCTCAACTAGATAGATGGCTTCTTTGCAGAACTCATCACTTGTAAGTCTTGCACCTTCAGAACGTGAGTATCCTTCATTAAATAAAACATAAATTGCAAGGAGCACAATAGGAACTCTACTATTGATACTTTTCTCATCAGGGATTTCGAACTTGAGTTTTTCTTCCTTAATATAACGCTTAGCCCGCACAAACCTTTGAGCAACAGTCTCCTCTTTAATAAAGAGTGATTTTGCAATTTCCTTGTTTCCTAAGCCGCAAATGTTCTTCAAGATTAAACACAACTGAATTTCTGGAGCTATAGCTGGGTGACAGCAAAGGAAAAGTAATTTGAGATCTGCTTTGGCCCCCAAATCACTAGACACCTAGTTTAATTTGCTTTTTTATACTCTATCGGGCTCATCATTCCAAGTCCCGAGTGTGGTGCTTCTTCA
>JAYSPR010000198.1:0-12199 GCA_043721975.1 Bacteriovoracaceae bacterium | reverse complement strand
TTATAAATTACCGCATTCCTTTTAACATTCTGTTGGTGCTCTTTTTAGGTTTAAGACTTGAAACACCTTACCTTGCGATCATTATTTTAATTGTTCAATACTGCCATGGCTTCTTTTCTGTTGAAGGATGGGAGATGGGAACTGTGACGGGAATTGTTATTTGTATTGTCGTATCTTACGTCAGAGAAATGATTCATTTCTCGTCTTGGACTATGACGATTTTAATTACTCAAGTCTTTCAACTGCTCTGGTTTTTTGTTCAATCTATTTTGATTTATATCCAAATGGGAAGTCTCAATTATATTTTTGAGAAAGGTTGGAGATTTTTACCTCAAAGTATAATTATCGCCCTATTGTCTCCGATCTTTTTTGCTATCTTAAACCGCATTTGGAATGTAGATGACAGAGGAATGTTGGGGGATAAAATCTAATGTTCGGTGAAGACGACCTGGTAAAATCCCATCAAGAAAGAGCCGATGTAATTTTTAATATTATTGTTTTGGCGTTTGCCGTTTTAACGGCCAGACTTTGGTACTTGCAAATTTACCGAGGAAAACAATTTTTTAATTACTCTCTAGAAAATAGGCTACGTAAAGATATTGTTCGTGCTCCTAGAGGAATGATTTTTAGCCGTAATAATGTTCTTCTCACTCACAATGTTCCTCGCTTTGATGCCATCGTGACTCCTCAGTATCTTGAAAATTCTGAAGATACGATTAACTTTCTCTCAAATATTCTTGAAATGACTCCAGATGCGATCAATAAAACACTTAAACGTTTTCAAGGCCAAGCAAAATATATTCCCGTCGTTGTGAAAAAGAATATATCACGGCGTGAAGTGGCGATAATAGAAACTGAAGCCTCTCAACTTCCTGGTGTTGCAGTTGAAACATTTATTAGCCGTGAGTATACGGATAAAGATGCTGGTGCTCATCTCTTGGGTTACATTTCTGAAATCTCCCAAGAAAAACTTCCTCGCTACAGAGAAAGAGATAAGTACGATTATAAGCAAGGCGATTTTATCGGTTTTGCCGGCATAGAACAGCAGTTTGACCTAGAAATTAGAGGTCAAGATGGATATCAATTCATGGAAGTTGATGCTCGAGGACGAGCGAGACGCCACGTGAGCTCCGATGATCTTTATTCAGGGATAGAAAATAAGTTAGCTGATCCAGGAAAAAATGTTCGTTTAACTATTGACCGCGATGTTCAGTTAGCTGCCTATCATGCTCTCGATGGAAGAGATGGTGCGGCTGTAGCCATTGATGTTGAAAATGGTGAAGTCCTCGCCATGGTATCAAGACCTGCTTATGATCCTGGAAATTTTTCTACAGGCTTGTCGTCAAATTATTGGGGAAGCTTGGTTACAGATGAAAAACGTCCCCTCAGAGACCGCACCATTCAAGAGCATTATTCTCCTGGTTCAACTTTTAAAACACTCACTCACATTGCTGCCTTAGAAGAGGGCTTGATCAATGAAAATACAAAAATTGTTTGCAATGGTGGATATAGAATGGGAGGCAGGGTTTTTCACTGCTGGAAAAAAGAAGGGCATGGGGTAGTCGATGTTGTAAAAGCTCTTCAAGCTTCTTGTGACGTTTTTTATTACATGATCGGAAATAGAATAGATATCGACGTGATTTATAAATATGCCACTATGTTTGGTATGGGGCAAAGATCTGGAATTATTCTTCCGAGAGAAACCAGCGGTCTTATTCCAAACAAAGAATGGAAAAAGAAAAGAACAGGTATTGAATGGCAAAAAGGTGAGACTCTTTCATGTGTTATTGGCCAATCCTTTATCAACGTCACTCCACTGCAGCTAGCAATGTTTTATTCAACCCTTGCCAATGAAGGAAAACTTTATCGCCCACATGTTATTAAGGAAGTTTTCTCTAATACTGGAAAGGTTATAAAGCGTTTTGAGCCTGAGCTTATTAATGAATTTAAAATTTCAAAAAAGACTATGGATCTTGTTAAGCGCGCTCTTTATGATGTTGTTAACGTTCCAGGTGGTACAGCTAATTCTCAAAAAGGAGTTGGGTTGCAGATGTCCGGTAAGACAGGGACAGCTCAGGTTATTAGTTTTTCTGCTGATAAAATTTTTAATAAATGTGAAAATCAAGAATATCGTTTTCGTCACCACGGACTTTTTACGGCCTATGCTCCTTCGATTAATCCTAAGATTGCTGTAGCAGTAGTCGTCGAGCATGGTTGCCACGGAAGTAGTGCTGCTGGACCAGTGGCTAAGCAAATTGTCGCAGCTTATATGAATAAATATTACCCTAAGTATCAAGAAAAAATTATTGCTCAAGAAAAAATGACTTATGCGGAAGCACTCGAAGACACTAGAACAAATCCGGTTCCGATGATTCCAGAGGCTAATCCAAAAGAATATTATAATGAGCAAGGTGTTTTAGTTCAAAATTACTTTCTTGATAAAAATGGAAAGCGAGCGCCAATTGCTCCACTCACTGAATCAGCAGCTGCCGCTGCAAATGGGGAATGATGTTTAACTTTAGGGAAGAATTAAAGAGATACGACTATTCTTTTTTTGGAATTTGCACGGCCATATTCATGATAGGCATATTAAATTTATACTCAGCTACGCATTCACATGGTGTGGGCCCAGAGCAAGGAATTTATAAAACTCAAATTATGTGGTTTTGTATTGCTTGGATTATAGGTATCGCTGTTAGTTTTATTCAACCAAAAAATTATTATCGATTGGCCTATCCATCTTATATTATCTGCTTACTCCTGCTGGTAACCGTTTTAGTTGTTGGACACTCTGCCCTTGGAGGACAGCGCTGGATTGGGATTGGTGGATTTAAATTTCAGCCTTCAGAAATTGTTAAAATGTCCATTGTCCTTGTCTTAGCACGTTGGTACTCGAAAGCTTCTCCTGAACAAGAAACGGGCTTCAGGCAATTAATCATTCCATTTCTGATTACTTTTATTCCGGCCATCATGGTTATTATTCAGCCAGACTTGGGAACAGGAATGCTGACTTTGATGATTTTTTTCATCATTACTTTTTATAGAAAACTAAAATGGAAAACCATTATCATTATTGGGGTCATGGGACTTGTGGCCGGAACAGTTGTTTATAATTTTGGATTGCGCGAATATCAAAAGAAAAGGATCATCACTTTTTTAGATCCAGAGTTTGATGCAAAAGGATCTGGATATAATGCCATCCAATCAAAAATCGCGATAGGCTCGGGTCAATTTTTTGGAAAAGGCTTCAGGCAATCTTCTCAAGGGGCCCTTAACTACCTTCCAGAAAATCACACAGATTTTATTTTTGCTATTTTCAATGAAGAGCACGGTTTTGTCGGGGCTATGTTCCTCATCGCCCTTTACCTGGCCCTCTTTTATCGGCTGCTCTGGCTAGCTTCAAGCGTTAATAAAATGTTTGATTCCATTGTTGTCGTCGGAGTTCTCGGTATCTTTTTTTGGCATACCATCATTAATATGAGTATGGTTTCGGGCCTCATGCCCATTGTAGGTATTCCTCTGCCCCTCATGTCCTATGGGGGATCAAGTTTACTGACATTTGGTATATGTTGCGGGGTTGTAACATCTATTAGCAATGCTAGAAATTTATTCTAAAGTCTGACATTTCAAATTAGTACCTTAATGAGACTTGACGGTTTTCTTTTCTTCATGGGACACTTAATTAGTCTCAGTAAGGGACTATTAACTATTAACCACGGACATTTCATGAAGAAAGTTTCGAGTATCGGCAGCCTCGTTAAGAAAATTTACCGCACCTATTCAGCAGAGTTACTTATTTCATTGCAAGGAAGAGGCTTTACGGATTTAAGACCTTCATTTTTAGAAGTTCTTCTTTTTATTTGTGAACACGAAGGCCCTTCTATTAAAGATATTGGATCAGGCTGTGGCTTAAAAAAACAGACAATGACTTCTCATTTAAATGAGCTAGAAAGTCGTGGTTACATAGAGCGCAAACTTAACTCTCATGACAAACGTGAGCAGAATATTTTTTTGACTGAATTTGGTTTGAAATTCAAACTCAATCTCTTTGAGTGCATTGGTGATATTGAAAAGAAGTACACTGACTTGATTGGAGATTTAGAGCTCAACCGAGTTGAACTTATTTTAAAAAACTTCCATTCTAAACTCAACGTACAGCCTGGACTCTTTGAGCATTTAAACGATCAATAGAGAGTTTAAAAGAGATTTTAAATATTTTTTCTAAGCGCATCTACGATATCCATTTTTGAAGCTCTGATCGCAGGTAAAAGTGTTGCAAACATAGCTGTTACAACAGCGAGTAGTGATGAATAAGTGACCGCAGAAGCTAAGAAAATAATCTTAATTTGAAAGGGAGTAGATGCCCCGGGCATTTCTGTGACAATGTTCGCAGCATGAATGAGTTGAATTAAAAATAGTGAAATACCAACTCCCGCAATTAAACCAACAATTGAAACGAGCAAACTTTCCAGTAGAAATTGTTTTACAATGTCAGCTCTGGATTCTCCCATGGATCGTAGAGTTCCAATTTCACCGGTTCTTTCAACGACTGTCATGGAAACAGTGTTAAGTATGCCCAAGAACATTAAAGCAAATAAAATAGCTTCTATGATTCTATTTTGAACTCCATAAAATTTTTCAACCTGTCTATAAAGCACGGCCAGTTCGCGCCAAGTTTTATTCATCATTGATGAATCGAGGGACTTTAAATCATTTGATATAGTTGAAGCCATTTGTTCAGCTTCTTCAAGCTTACTAAAACGCAAGACCCCGGTGTCAACGTCAGGAGTGTCTAAAATAGTTTGAGCGGTGACTAAGGGAATATAAATAACCTGAGAATCAATTTCATCAATTCCAGCTGAAAAAACACCACTGACTTCCAGATCCATTGCATTCATAACACCATCGATTGTGTTCGTGAGAACTGTGATGGTCTCACCAATCTTAATGTTCATTTGCTTAGCGAGCAGATTGCCTATCATTGCCTCTTGAGAATTGTTGGATTTAAAAATATGACCTGCTTTGATCGCCATAGATTTTGCAAATTTTGGCTCATTGATTGTATCAACACCAATAATTTTTCCTCCAATCGAGAGATCACCGTTGGAAATAAGACCAAAAAAACTCAATCGCCCTGAAATGTTTTCGATTGAAGGATTTTTAATTTTAAGTTTTTCTAATTGAGACAAATTAAACATACGCTCTTTTCGGCTTTCGGCACCAGGTGACCAATATTTTTGTTTACCAACTTGCATATGACCGAATTGATTTTCGGCAGCAATCCTTTTTAGTGAATCGAGTGAGTGTTGTGAAAAACCACGAAAAATAATCATAGAGGTCACAGCACCGGCTATCATACTTATCGATAAAATAGAGCGAAGTTTATGGCGAGTGACATTTCTAAAAGCTATTCTTAAGCGCATCATATATATATTCCTTCAAATTAATTTAAATAATATGTCCATCTTGTAACTTGATTTGTCTTTTAGTGAGTGCAATGAGATCTGGGTCATGTGAACAAAGCATGATGGTGACATTTAATTCTTTTTGTAGGTTGATAAGAATTTCTAATATTTCATCAGAGGTTTTAGTATCGAGATTCGCCGTAGGCTCATCAGCTAAAATGAGAGAAGGATTTTTAACGATGGCCCTGGCAATGGCGACTCTTTGTCTTTGCCCACCGGAAAGTTGAGAAGGTCTGTGATGACCGAAATTTTCAAGGCCTACTTTTCTTAAGGCCTCTTGAGCAATTTCTCTACATTGTTTTTCTGGGAGATGCAGTAAAGAAAGAGGGTATTCAACATTTTCAAGAGCATTTAAAAGTGGCAATAGATTAAATGTTTGAAAGATAAAACCAATTTCTTGAGCTCGCACCCTTGATAATTCATTATCATGCAATGAATTTATGTTGATTCCTTTTACCAGAAGTTCGCCCCCTGATGGTGGATCAATGAGTCCTGCAATATTGAGAAGTGTCGTTTTTCCACTCCCAGACTTACCAGATAATCCTATCAATTCACCCTGAAACACTTCAAGGTTGATATTTTGGAGTCCAGTAAAAGAAACGCCACTAGAATTAAATTCTTTTGAGACGTTTACAAATTTCAGAATGCTTTTTTTAGTCATAGATTTCTCTTTATAATTTGAAGAAGTTTTTAATACTAAAGAATATATTATTTATTTTTTTTACTTTTCCATAAGAACTTTGATCATCACCTATGTACATTTCGGCCCCAATTTTTAAAATGGTATTATTGTTCACTGGTAAATTGATCAAAGATTGAATAGCTTTGCCATTCCTTTTAAAATCGTGAGTATAAGAAAAATCAATAGAAGCTTCATTCTCTAAACTTTTTGTGATTCTACCAATGACTTGAGTTTCTGATTCATTTTGAAATGAAACAGTTACTTTTTGAGATATCGTTTTATTGGCAGCAATGATCATTCCTGTAAATTTGTTGAAGCTGGGAGTATCTAAGCTGACTAAAATGTCTCGAGAGTTAGATTCATAGTTAGAAAATGAAGTGCCACTTAAAGAATTAAACCGCTTCTTATTACCCAAGACGATATCTGAGCGCAAAACAAAATCAGCAAATGTTTTAGCAAAAGAAAGACCTGTACTTGTGACTCGTGCATGCTTTTCATCCAAAGTAATTGAACTCAAACTCGCTTTAGAGATTTCATAATAGGGATTTCTGTCGAGGTAATTGTAGTAAAAAAGACTTAAATCAATTCCGATTAAGCTATATGAGAATTTAAAACCATATTCATGTTCATCGAGAATTTTTGGAGTTTTCTCTTTATTGACAATCATATTTTGCTGAGAAAGAAGATCACCGATAAATAAATCGACAGGGAGTGTTTTTGAAAAACGTGGCTCTGGAGAGTAGAGAAGTTGAAGTGAGCCATTTGTAAAAAATATTTTGGTATTGAGAAGTAATAGAGGAATGCGCACATCTTCTTGGGAAGAATAGAATGTGATTCTATTATCTTTGGGATTAATAAAATCAGCATAATTAAAGCCAAAAGATTCTCCCCAGACAACATCCTGATAACCAACTTGAAAAATCATGGCATCATTTTGAAAACGCAGATAGTTTTCTCCAAGAATAACATCATGACTATCATTTTTTTTAATCTGAACTTTTTCAACTAAATCAGATTCAATGCTAGTACTTTTGGCTCTCATTTGATTGAGGGCTAAAAGATTGCGATTAATCATAGATTTTTGTTCAAAATTAAAGAGGGAGAAATGGCCTAAATTTTTACCGGTGTTACTTGTATAGTTCATTAATTTATATTCAAGATTTCCTCGCACTTCATAAGTTGAAGAGTAGGCAAGAGAACAAGTACTTAGTAATAGTAAAAAAAATACCTTCATTAGAATTCTAAGCGGTCCTTATTAAAAAGGCTGTCGGCGAATTTTTCTGGATTATGGCCTGAAAAAATCATCGTAGAGACTTTATCTCTTTTTAAGTAATCTTGAATCACCATTTTTGTCGATCTTTGCATTCCCTTAATCATTTTATAATCAAGAAAGGTTGCTTTCTTAAGTGGCTTACCAGACACAGCAAAAAAAGTAGCGGCAAGCGGAGTAGCATCATTTTTTTGAATCATGTATTCAATTCTGTTATAGGTCACTTTTTTATTTTTAGCTGTGAGCTCTAAACGATAAATCTCTTTACCGTCCATGGTTTCAGTACCTAAAATTTTAGCAGCATAATCGTTAGCATAATTAGTATTAGCAATGTCGCCGTTGGCGACTTCACCAGTTAATTTTTGATCCATTGAAATTCTGACTGGCTTTTTTATATTCGGAGTAAAAAGCCACATGTCATAATCTTTAAGAAGAATTTTCCTACCACGGGCCCTTTCAGGTTCCAGTTGCTCAACGAGTGATGTATTCACGTCGTTAAAACTCACTTTGTAGACTTCAACTTTTGTGTCATTACTATTTTTAATCTCTACTTTGAAAGAGTGAGAGACATTTCCGAGACCTCTTTTTAGATCAGCTTTGAGGACGAGGTCGTTAGCATCGGGCTCTGCCTGAGCGCTTGAAATAAATACGCTTGAAAGCATTAGAAACAAAATGGTCTTCATTATTTTCCTCACAAGTAAATAGGCTTTAACTTCTTATATCTTCTTTAAATTATTAAAATTAATAGTTTAAGTCTGACATAAAAGTGGTCCAAAATCACAAAAGGAGCACTGGGTAAAATGTGCTTAGGCTAAGGCTCAAATCTCCAAAAATAGTGAGCTTTACGCGTTAATTAGGAATGCTTATTTACTGCTTGATTTAGGCCTATATCTTTATTATTATCCAATTGTTTGAGTGGTCAAATTTTTATTCGTTGTATCGTAAAATAGGATTATATGGGAAATACTCTCGCAGATTTTAATATTGGTGATGTCGTCGAGGTCGTCCACTATGAAGGTGAAAGTCACTACGAATTTAGGTTTATTTCACTGGGAATATTACCAGGGGACAAGCTTCAGATTCAATCAAAGAGCCTTTTTGGTGGTCCGATATCCATCAAGCACGAAGAGTCCAATTTTCTAGCATTGAGACTAGATTACGCCAAAAAAATCATCGTTAAAGCCATAGGAAGTCACTAATGAAAACGACCTTACTCGTTGGTTTTCCCAATTCAGGGAAATCGACAATATTTAATATGCTCACAGGGCAAATGAGAAAAGTCTCAAATTATTCTGGAGTCACAGTTGATGCAGCTAAAGCCGATTTTTTATCAAATTCAATTAATGACACAAAAATTAATATAGTCGATCTTCCTGGAATATTCAGTCTGGTCCCAACCAGTTTAGATGAAGGTGTGACCACTACAAATCTTATTAAAGAATCTAGTCATTACGATACAATTGTCTTGGTTATTGATCTCGATCGTCTGGAAGCTTCATTGTCTTTACTTTTAGCCGTCAAAGAAATTAGTTCTAAAAAGATAGTCAGTGTCATTAATAAAAATGATCATCTCCATTTTACTCCCGAGCACACAAAAAAACTTTCAAGCTACTTAGGGATACCAGTCTTCACAATGTCTGCCCTTAACGATGATGAAAAGGCACTAGATTATTTTATTAGGCAAAATGTTGAGTCAGTTGAAGAAGCCGAATCTAAAAACAAAGCTTTTGATTTAAGAGCTCATAAAAAATTAAAAATTTATCATGAAGCCATTAAGTACCTCGGTCATTTGAGTGTAGAAAATTACATTGTAGCTTCTCAAAAAGAAGTTGTTGATGACATTAAGATTCATCAAGCGGCTGCTAGATCATTGATTCAATCGATGTATAAACATTCTCAGGGTAAAACAAATTTTACTCAAAAACTTGATGGTCTCATGCTGCATAAGTTTTGGGGATCCATTATCTTCTTTTTTATTTTTTATTTTATCTTTAATTCAATTTACACCTGGGCCGGACCGGCCATGGATTTTACAGAAGGGCTTGTGACATCTTTGGGAACTATGCTCTCTCCGCATCTACCAGATAATTTTATTCGAAGCTTGGTGATTGACGGCGTTTTTGCTGGAGTCGGTGGAGTCGTGATTTTTCTTCCTCAGATTATGATTTTATTTTTTCTTTTAAGTTTACTCGAACAAAGTGGATATATTTCGAGAGCAGCTGTCTTAACTGACAAAGTCATGAGTGTCTTTGGATTAAATGGTAAAGCTTTTCTTCCTTATATGTCTGGGTTTGCTTGCTCTATACCGGCCATCATGGCCGCCAGAAGTATTCCCAATGAAAAAGAAAGGGCAGCTACCATTATGACAATCCCTATGATTACTTGTAGTGCGAGATTGCCAGTGTACGTATTACTAATTGGAACATTTATTCCAAAAACAAAAGTCCTTGGCTTTTTTAATTCACAGGCTTTAGCTTTTTTCTTTCTTTATTTTTTAGGAAGTTTTTTTGCTTTAGTAATTGCAAAAATATTTCGTTTAACTTTTTATAAAGGTGAAACTGGAAACTTTATTATTGATCTTCCTCATTATGAAAAACCTTCTTTAAGATTTGCTTTCAAGCAGAGCTTAAGAAGGGGTTATACTTTTTTAAAAAAAGCAGGGACAATCATCCTGGGACTTTCAGTCTTGATTTGGTTTTTATCTTCATATCCAGGTCCGAAGGAAACTGAAATTGCCGGAAAGCCTGCCGATGAGATTTCTTCAATCACACTTGAAGGCTCTTACTTAGGGCAAACTGGAAAATTAATAGAGCCGGTTTTAAAGCCCATGGGAATGAACTGGAAAATGGGCGTTGGTCTTCTGGTTGCTTTTGGTGCGAGAGAATTATTTGTTTCAACTTTAGGTACGATTTATGCTCTTGGAGAAGTTGATGAAGAATCGACAAGCTTAAGAGATAGACTTATTTCAGAAGTAGATCCGGTGACAGGTCTTCCCGTTTTCAATATGGCCGTTGCTTGGAGTTTACTAATCTTTTTTGTATTTTCCTTACAATGCATAAGTACGCTGGCAATTTTAAAAAAAGAAATGGGTTCGTGGAAATATCCTGCTTTCATGTTTAGTTACATGGGAGGACTGGGCTACATAGGAGCGACCTTGACCTATCAGTTTTTAAAATGACAGTGATATCTTAAAGATCAAGATCCGTTTTAGGCGCGGGGGGAGTAGTGTCTTTTCCAGGCCAGAAGTCGTGGCCACCAGAAATATTATTGATATTGAAGAATCCCTTTTTCACTAAGAGTTCACAGGCTTGAATTGAACGCAAGCCGTTTTCAGATATAACAAGCAGAGGAATTGTTTTACTAGGAATTTCTGTAAAGCGGATGTGAAGTTCTTCAATAGGAATTTGGACAGAATCAGTGAGCCTCACCCCTTTATAATTTTTGGCAGATACATCCAACACAATAAAATCTAAATTAGGATTGTTATAAATGCTCCATGCCTTCTGAGGAGAAATATCATTATAAGGTCTTCCCATCAAAATCATGCTGTCATCAATTTCTTCACCGTTTTTAACACGGACTAAATGGTTTCTTTGAAGTGTAATAGAAAAATCTAATTTTTCGTCAATGCGTGCAATGTTTTTTTCAATATTATTAAGTCTTGAATTAATGAACTCTAGCATTTGAAAACTTTTTAAATCCACTCTCTATGCTCCTCTTAAAGATGAAACCTAGTTTCATTTTAGCGCATGAGTGGGTCACTTAAATTGCTCGGCAAATCCTGCTAGTTTAAGCTTTAATAAGCTCTAGAATTTTCTTTTGTTTCATTGAGCGCCCAGTTAGGTTTCACTCGCGTCGTCATCGACTAAAAGATCATCAATTACATCGTTGATATTTGCCACTTTCTTCCGAGCTGTTTCAAATAAGTCAAAAAGTGCCGACGATTGATAAGGCGTCTCCCAAAGTACCCGGCCCTCGATGTCGATTATGGCTAGGACAAGTCGTTCACTCCAGTAGTGACGTTCTCGGTCCCCGTCAAATGACTGATATCTTTGCTGAAATAGGCCGAAGCGTTGATTTTTATAGGTGGCAGTCAAAAACAGAGGTATGTAATCATCTGTTCCTCTAGAAATTGAGCGTGGCGGATCCGTCACTTCCCATTTGATATGATCCAAAGAAGTTAGCTTATTTAACTTTACCAGTAAGTTGGTAATCTTTTCGTCAGGGGGCATCATTACTATTCCCATTTGAGATTCTTGGATATTTGCTTTAGGCTCGTTATCATCGATTGCATATCCGAATACAGGTCCCAAACAGGTTCTGGTAGATCGAATTTCGGCTCATCGAAAGTCTGCGCTGCGCGGATAAATTTAGCCTGTAATGTAAGTGCAGCTTTCCGTTCGAATTTTGGAACCAACAAAGAACTAGAGTGTAGAAGAGTGGCGGCAATTTTGACTTGTGACCTTGCCTCATTTTTTTTGCTTGGCCAATTGTCGAGATTACTATTTAGAGTTGAGCCTGCACGTTCGAGGTCTTTAATAAGCTCAGGAAGTCTGGCTCGAGTGAGGAATGATCTTTTTATCGATCGAACTTCCATCAATACGTAAAATGTAATCGCAAAACCGATAAGACCCAGTCCAGTATTAATATCTTGCGCCCATTGAGGGAAGAAACTTAGCAATGTGATGCTCTCGTTCGTGTTAAGAGGCATGTTGGCTGCACGGCCGGTATTGGTGAAACCTAACGTACAAGCTAACCGGCCTATTGCGGCGGGCTGGTATT
>JAYSPR010000197.1:0-5236 GCA_043721975.1 Bacteriovoracaceae bacterium | reverse complement strand
TTTTTTCCAAAATAAGACGCTTCAAGTGGAGCGGTTATCACTCCCACCATCGTTAATGTCGTTACAAATGAAGCAATTGTTCCATAGCTCGCACCAATTTTTAACATTGAACCAGCTAAGGGAAAAGCAATCGGTGCGGGTATCGTAACAATGGCGCCAATAATTGAAACGAGAGCAAGACCAGTAACACCTTTATAAGTAAAAAGTGTTCTTATTGTGTCGGGAGAGATAACGGCCAACAAAAGTCCTACCATCCCTATCATTCCCAAAATTCCTGGAATTAAATTTTTTAATGAATTAAAACTGTATTTAACTGCTTTAATTGTGCGCTCTTTATCTTTTAGTGAAGAAATTATTAATGCAAAAAAAGTTACTAACCAAATTATTGAAATCATCATGCCACCTTACTGTTATTAACAGTATCATGTTAAAAACACCCAAGCAAATCAGTCTTTTTCTCCTGCAAGAAACGCTCTTGGATTTGATTACGATATGTCTATGCTAAAAACCAAAAGGATATGCGATGAAACATGGCGCAAACTTTATGCATAACTTTTAACTATCGATATTAAGAAATCATTTATTAGGCAGACAATTAAATCTTAAGTTAACATTTGAACACAATATTTATTACCAATGTTAGGAGATGCTATGACGGACGAATCGAAATGCCCTTTTTCAAGTAGCCAAGGAACAGCCGCTATTAAAGGATCACAATCAAACAAAGATTGGTGGCCGAACCAATTAAATCTTAAAATTTTACACCAACACTCTTCGAAATCTAATCCAATGGGAGAGAATTTTAATTATGCCAAAGAATTTAAAAAATTAAATTATGAAGCACTAAAAAAAGATTTAAAAAAACTTATGACTGATTCGCAAGATTGGTGGCCAGCAGACTGGGGGCACTATGGTGGATTATTTATTCGCATGGCCTGGCATAGTGCTGGGACTTATAGAACACTCGATGGACGTGGCGGTGGAGGAACTGGCAACCAAAGATTTGCTCCACTTAACAGTTGGCCAGATAATGGAAACCTCGATAAGGCCAGAAGACTTCTTTGGCCGATCAAGAAAAAATACGGCAATAAAATTTCATGGGCCGATCTCATGATCTTAGCTGGAAACGTCGCTCTTGAATCCATGGGATTTAAAACTTTTGGATTTGGTGGTGGGAGAGCAGATATATGGGAACCAGAAGAAGATATTTTTTGGGGATCAGAAAAAAAATGGATGGGTAATAGTCGCTACAGTGGCAAACGCGACATGAATAATCCACTGGCCGCCGTTCAAATGGGACTCATTTATGTAAACCCGGAAGGACCAGATGGAAAACCTGATCCAGTGGCCTCAGGATTTGATGTGAGAGATACATTCCTACGTATGGCGATGAATGATGAAGAAACAGTTGCACTCATTGCCGGTGGACATACTTTTGGTAAAGCTCATGGTGCAGGAAAACCTGAACTCGTTGGTGTTGAACCTGAAGCAGCTCCGGTAGAGCAAATGGGTTTTGGATGGAAAAACAAATTTGGTACTGGTAAAGGAATCCATACAACTACAAGTGGAATTGAAGGTGCTTGGAAACCAAATCCAACCAAATGGGATAATGGTTATTTTGAAATGCTATTTAAATACGAATGGGAATTAGTTAAGAGTCCAGCTGGAGCTCACCAATGGCACGCCAAAAATGTTGAAGAAAAAGACATGATTCCCGATGCTCACGATCCAAAGATTAAACATCGTCCAATGATGACGACAGCAGATTTATCACTTCGTATGGATCCAAAATATGAAGCAATCTCTAGAAAATTTCATAAAGATCCTAAAGCGTTTGCAGATGCATTTGCTCGCGCTTGGTATAAACTTACACATAGAGATATGGGTCCAGTCGTTCGCTACCTAGGACCTGAAGTTCCAAAAACTGAACTCCTATGGCAAGATCCAATTCCAAAAATGAAAGGCGCTCCTCTTACTGCTGGTGATATAGCGTCACTTAAAAAGAAAATTTTAAAATCAGGACTTTCAACTTCACAATTAATTTCTACTGCCTGGGCATCTGCTGCTTCTTATAGAGGATCCGATATGCGTGGTGGGGCCAATGGTGCAAGACTGAGACTCGCTCCTCAAAAAGATTGGGAAGTGAATCAACCAAAAGAGCTTTCAAAATGTTTAGACAAACTTGAATCCGTCCAAAAATCATTTAACACTGGAAAGAAAAAAGTTTCTTTTGCAGACTTAATTGTTTTAGGCGGTGTTGTAGGTCTAGAAGAAGCTATAAAAAAAGCTGGTATTAAAATTAAAGTGCCTTTTATGCCAGGTCGTGGAGATGCCACAAGTGAGCAAACAGATCTTGAATCATTTAGTGCCTTAGAGCCTAGAGCTGATGGATTTAGAAACTATACAAAAGAAGGTCTCGCTTCTTTTGGTGCTGAATTGTTAATTGATAAAGCACAACTTCTAGGTTTGACAGCTCCAGATATGACAGTATTAATTGGTGGGATGAGAGTATTAAATACCAACTTTAAAAATACTAAGCACGGTGTCTTCACGACTAAGCCAGGAAGCTTAACAAACGATTTTTTTGTTAATATTCTAGATATGAACACTGAATGGAAACCTTCTGCGACTGCCGGAGAATTCATTGGAACGACACGCTCAACTGGAAAAGAAAAGTGGATCGCGACTCAAGTTGATCTCATTTTTGGATCTAATTCTGAACTTCGTGCTTTAAGTGAAGTCTATGCTCAAGATGATGCTAAAGAAAAATTCGTTAAAGATTTCGTAGCTGCTTGGACTAAGGTTATGAATAATGATCGTTTTGATTTAGTTAAATAGGCCTATTTAAAGAATCACCCGCAAGGGTGATTCTTTTTCATGCTATGCCATATGTTTTCACATCGCTTCCATGCTAAACCTTAATTAAATGAAAACTCTGCTTGTTGCTTTATTTTTTTTCTCTTTTCAACTTTTGGCCAATGATAGAAGTTTCATTATTCAAAATTATAACAGCATTCCTGAAATGGATTATCAACTAGAACTAATCTTACAAAAACCTGTAACTAATCAAAAGCTCATTCTTGATTGTCAGAGCTTCATTAACGGATTAGTGAAATTAGAATACATCGATCAGAGATGGGAAGAATCAGCATTTTTTATGCTTTCTGGAAATTATTGTGAGGACGCCATGCGTTTTGGATTAAAGGCGGCTGAAACAAACAGCCCATACTGTTTAATGATAGATTATGAACAATTTAATTTAAGTTTAAGTTATGATTTATCATTATGTAATAATGATGCTTTTTCTAGGCAGACATTTTTTTATTCATCAATGACAAAGTAATCACAAAACATGTATTTGGATTTCTTTCATCAATACTGAAAGTTCCAGCATGATCATTAATAATTGAAGTTGAAAGTGAGAGACCTAATCCCGTCCCCTTTCCAATTTCTTTAGTCGTAAAAAATGGTTTAAAGATATTTTCTCTGACATCTTTAGGTATTCCATTTCCACTGTCTGTAATTTTAAATTCAATAAAATCGTTGTGACAGACACACTCTACTTTAACCCATTTTTCATCTAAATTTTCGATCGCATCAAAAGCATTACCTAATAAATTAATGAAAACTTGTGAAATCTGTACTCGCCTACAATAAAAGATTGTTTCAAACACTGGATCATTAAGATCTATAATAAGATTGATCCCATGATTTTTAAATCTCTCACTGCTAAGACTTAAAACATCATCCATCAAATCTTTAACCTTAACCGATGAGAAATCTTCTTTCGTTCCATCGCGACTAACGATTCTTAGTCCCTGAACAATTTTGGTGATTCGTTTAACGGTCTTATCTATATTTTGAGTATATTTTTCGATAAGAACAGGGTCTCTTTCAGGCTGCAAAAAAAGTTTTTTAAGAAGTGCATTTGAAGCCGCAATCACCGCCAGAGGATTATTAATTTCATGAGCGATTCCACCTGCCATTTCCCCAAGAGAGGACATCTTAGCAGACTGAATTAATTTAGCCTGTTGTTCATGAATTGTTTTTGTTCTTTCCTCAACAATCTCTTCTGATTTTTCAAACTGAACCATAACTTGCGCTGTTCGATAAGCTACGAGTTTCATTTCTTCAAGACCTCTAAAACAAGAATAGGCTAAAAAGAAATCTTCAAATAAAACCCAGGCAGCATGTTCCAGCCAAATCCATTCAGTTTGTGAAATAAGACCAAAAGCTGACTGTGGAAACCAGATTCCACGAATGAAGTGATCGATGGCCACTACCGCAGAACCAACAATAAGCAGACGGATATCTCGATAGAATGCGAAAAAAGCGAGTGATCCAAATACATGAAAATGAGTTTCTATTCTTCCACCAGAAAGATGAATGAACATAATAGAATAAAGTCCTTGTGCAATAACATTGGCATAACGATTTATTTTAGCGCCTGGATCATTATGCATTAAGTACAGTGGTAAGCTAGTAATTAATCCTCCGATAATAACAGAGGCGTAAATATGTATACCCACTAAGTCTTGAGCACCAATCCATGTTTTCGGTGAATATATCACTGCCACAAAAATAGCCGCAAGCCATTGTCCAATTAAAAGAAATTTAAAAACATTGTCATTATCAATACATAATTTCTTATAGGATTCTGCAAACAATTTTTCAGCATACTCATCAGTTGTCGCTTGCAGCTTGTTTAACATTTTTAAATTTAAGAAATCGACTTCTTTCATATTAATTCTGCTTGTACCCTTTAATTTCTTTTTCACTAAATAGAACACAACCGTAAGTATGCTCTCTCTTTAAACTAGCGATTCCTGATTCAACAACACTCGCGATAGTGCGGCTTCCAGTATTTGGCCCTAAATGTCCTCTGCTCTCAGTAATTCCACCTGCAAAATATAATTTTCCTTCTGGTGAATAGAGCATCGTTTGCCCAGAGGTCATGGCACCAAAACGCCTAGCAATTTGCCCGCCTTCATCATCATAGACACTTGTACCTATTAACTTGCTGGCTAACTTTTTTGATTCACCAAGACTCCAATCTTTTTGACTCCCAGTTGGCCTGTAAAAAAATATACTTGCGTGAAATTTTCTTTCATTATTATTAATTAATTTTTCTAATTCTACGATTGAAGCATAGGTGCTGATCTTCCCCTGTTAAAACGGACACACTTTTAAGCACATAACCCAACAAAGGGTATGTAGATGAAGTTGAAAACAAAGA
>JAYSPR010000196.1:0-13760 GCA_043721975.1 Bacteriovoracaceae bacterium | reverse complement strand
TTGCATTCTTCACTTGGTTATATGAGTCCGAAAGAGTATGCTGAACAAAACCGTTATGCTGCTTAAAAGGGACTCCGTTAAAGTAGGTAAAGATCAATGATGATTCAAGCAACACAAAAAAGAGTGATCTTTCCTCATAAATACATTCCGAGTTCAATAGATTTAGAACAAGAGATTTTAAGTCACGGATTTAAAATTAAGTTTCTCTATATTGAATTTGGAGCGAAATTTTCTCACGGTAAAGAAGAATGTGATCTGATAAAAATCATCGCCCAAAAATAAAAAAGCCCGCTTTCGCGGGCCCTTCACACAACAACAAACACTATCCTTTCGGAGGATTTTAGGATTGGCGTCCTAAAAAATTAATTAATTATAATCCTTTGGATTCGGTCTTTTCTCAGTATTTCTCGCTTTTGTCAATTTGCTCACGATTAACTCTGAAACTTCTTCAGGGTAGATGACTTCATCGCGGATTTCGATGTTCTCTCCTGCTTCTAGTGATTCTAGCACTTTAGAGCTTTCATGCAAGTCTAAATTGCGAATAGTTTTTCCAGAAAATGTCTTAAGCGCGATAACGTCCTGTGCCTTAAGTTTTGGAGCCGCATGAGCACCAAATGAAACGAGTAAACAAAATGCAAATACAATGAGTCCCTTCATAAATGACCTCCTGATTTATTCGATCCATCCTTGACCGTTATTCTCGGATTATGTTCTTCAGTATTCATGCCAAGTCTATGTGCAGCGTAAGTAGCGAAAACGGTGAAAGTTCTGGTATAAATGGTGCCATAAAGTGACATTAGGGATTTAGGCTTCGAAGGAAGTTGTGATACCAATGTCAAATTGTCCCTAGATTTTGGAGTCTCATGGAAACCACTACAACTAAAAATAGAAAGCCCGACTGGCTTAAAGTCAAACTTCCTCAGGGAGACAACTTTAAAGAGGTCAGAGAAAATCTTCGCTCCAAAGGTCTCTTCACAGTCTGTGAAGAAGCTAGCTGTCCTAATATCGGTGAGTGCTGGTCGCAAAAAACGGCCACGGTCATGATTCTGGGAGAGACCTGCACGAGAGCTTGCAAATTTTGCGATGTGAAGACGGGAAACCCTAAAGGCTTCGTCAACCATAACGAAATAGAAGAGACGGCCCAGATGGTGGGGATTATGTCTTTAAAGTATGTGGTCATCACTAGCGTTGATCGTGATGATCTTCCTGACTTTGGCGCCGGACACTTTGCGGCCGTGGTGAGTAAAATACACGCGCTTCATCCAGAGGTTGTCGTAGAAGTTTTAATTCCAGACTTTGTTGGCATAGAAGAACATATGCATACACTTGCTAAAAGTAATCCCTTCGTCATTGCTCAAAATATTGAAACAGTTAAACGCCTGACCCATCCAGTGCGAGACCGTCGTGCTAGTTATGAAGTGACGATGAACTGTTTAAAATTTTACAAAGAACACTATCCTCATATTTCAACAAAGACCTCAATTATGGTGGGTCTTGGAGAAACGAGAGAAGAACTAATTGAGGCAATGAAGGATCTTAGAGATGTAGGCTGTGACATCGTCACTTTTGGCCAGTACTTAAGACCTACTATGCGCCACCTGGAAGTTAAAAGATATGTAGAGCCTTCAGAGTTTAGTGAATTAAAAATGATTGCCTACGATATGGGTTTTAAATTTGTGGCCTCGGGCCCATTGGTACGTTCAAGTTATAAAGCCTATGATTATTTGACTCATTTAAGATCACAAGGGGTGAATGTTTGAGAGTGTTTTCCCTTGATCATTTCACTTTTGTTTCTCGCTCGGAGAGATCGATTTACTATGTTCAAAAAAGTGATCATTGGGACTATAGCACCGTCGAAGCTTATCTTTTATCTTGCACTGAATTTGTAAGATTAAATCCAGAATATGTTCTTCTTATTTTTTGTCAGCATCCCCACGCTTATACTGTGGGTAAAGGACTTCAAAGATTATCTTCAGAATCACAATTTAATTTAGTAGATTTTGATCCGACCTGTGAGCTTGATTATCCACTCTATCAATTAAAAAGAGGTGGTGGTCTTACTTTTCATTATCCAGGCCAAATGGTTTTTTATCCTATTTTGAGTCTGACTCATCAAAAATTAAATGTGCACGATTTTATGTTAGAAATTTTAGAACTGACAAAAAAAATTCTCGAGAACAAATTTGCTTTTAAGAATTTGCATGTGAATAAAGAGCTTCTGGGACTTTGGCATGATCATCAAAGTAAACTTGCGAGTATTGGTCTAGCGATCACCAGGTTTGTCACTTACCACGGCTTGGCCTTAAATTTTTTGAATGACGATGAAATGTTTCAATCAATTAAAAGTGTTCATCCATGTGGACTGCCGGGAAATGTTTATACTTCAGTTGAGAAATTATCTAGTTGTCATCTCACATCAGATGATTTGGATGAATTTATTAAGTTATTTCAAAAAGAATTTCTTCACTTGATAATGGACAAACAAATATCTTCATCTTCAATTAACTTTGAAATTTCACTTTGAGTGTAATGACTTATTTTTTCTGATACTAAAGAAAATAAGGCGCGGTCTTGATAGTGAAATCGATCAAGAGGTGAATGAACATTAAAGACCTCACAAAATCTCTTCCAAAATTTTTCTTCTACAGCAGCGAGGGCCACATATTTTTTATCTTTAGTTTGGTAGATAGTGTAGCACGGGTACTGCCCGTTATGGAGAAACTGAGTTCGCCCATTTTGGCGATCAATTTCTGGCCAAAAAATCCCAAAGAGTTTTTCAGTAGACTCATCGAGATACGTTTTAACAAATTGAGTAGATTTTGTTTTTAGAGCATTGATGTAATGAGCGAGAAGGTCAGTGGCCGCCATATGTCCAAAAGCAATTCCAGCAACTGGTAAAAATGGTGGATCAATAATGGCCGCATCCGGAAGTCCTGCCACATGCAGACTTAATAGACCTGTACTCGCCATGGCATTTAGGTCATGCATAGATTTTTTTTCGGTTCGACTAGCTAAGAGTTCAATAACGATGAAGGGCTTCTTCAAGGTTAAATCAAGGTCTGTAATTTTTAATTTTATTCGAGTTTTATCTGGCAGTCCCATGATGACCGCATCAGAGTCGAGTACTAATTTATGAATTTTATTTTGATCTTCGAAGGAGTTAAAATCAAATCTTAAAATTTCTTTACCTCGGTTGAGATTATCATACCAGGCCGTAAAGCCTGGATCAAATTCAGCAAAGAGACCTGATAAAAAAGGATCTTGAAATACATGATCTTCAATTTTAATGACACTTGCCCCCAAGTCACTTAAAATTTTTCCACAAAATGGACCGGGTAAGCGGTGAGATAGATCGATAATTTTTAATCCAGATAAGGGAAGCTTACTCATCCTAATTATCCCCTTCGTGCTTTGGTGTTAACACTGAGAAAAATTCCTCAAAACCTTCACCTTTAAGTTCACAAGATTTCATCGTTCAAATTTCAAATGTTTCATCAGGCTTCGCGCCATTTTCGGATGCGCGATAATCCAGCACAAATCTTGGGAGAAAATAAGGAATGAATTTTAAAAAATCATCTCGAAGGGCCCAGCTGGCCGGGATTTTTAAAACTCTCATGGCCTCTGTTGGGTAGGTTAAGGCCCTTAAACTTTCTCCCGCACTTACCGGATTAACTTGAAGAATCGTTTGAGTCAGATTTTCTTTGAGAGGCACTATTAAATCCAACATGTCTCTTTCTGAAAATAAAACAGCACCACGTCTGACGAGTGAAACATAAGTCGCGACTGGAGATCTGAAAGAGGCATCAAAGAAATTGTAATCTTGGTTGGGATAGAGTTCAAAATGCTCAGCGAGTTTGGCCCTAGTGAGCATTTTTCCTTCATTTAAAAATTCACGTCCAACAAAGGTTACGACATCATGAAAATTTTGCTTAAAAATTTGGTTGGCCGAAATTTCATAAAGTCTCAGCTGGCATTCAGCAAAAGTGACAAAATCTTCTAAGTAAGGATGAGAAAATTCAACAGTTGTTGCGTGTCTCATTTTTAAACCATCAGGATCGGCAGTTAAAAATGTTTTAAAGACACCTTCGAGAGTTGAATTAATAAGTTGTGAGGCCATTCTTTTAATGACATCGACTTGGGAGTATTGAACGACGTCTACTAAGGCAGATAAAAGCATAAAATTCCAGCTGGCCACACCTTTATTGTCAGTCACTGGCGGCATACGATCTTTTCTTTCATTTAAAATAGCACGCCTTACTTTTCTAATGATGTCCCAGTTTTCTTGCTGATAAAACTCTTCTTTTAAATCGGGATTGAGAGAAACGATATTGAGTTGATGTTCGAAATTTCCTTCTTTTGTGATTTGAAACCATCTTTTAATGTTATCCATATTTTTTGCGAGAACTTCTGTATCATCGTCATTTTGATTGAGAAGATCTTCAAATTCATTGATGGTAAAAGTGAAATACAATCCTTCGACCCCCTCACTGTCAGCATCTTGTGATGAAAAGAAGTGACGTTTTCCTTCAACATCATCCGAAAGCATTTCTTGGTCTAAATAATCAAGGGTATTAATTATTGAATCAAAAACTAAAGGGGAAGGATACACGAGACTTAATTTGGTCATCACTCGTAAAAATCCCGCTTGATCATAAAGCATTTTTTCAAAATGAGGGATGAGCCATTTTTCGTCAGTTGAATAGCGGTGAACTCCTCCTCTCGCATGGTCATGAATTCCACCCATCAGCATTTTTTCAAGAGTGCCAATGATAAATTCACCTTGTTCTTTTGAAACCATCCCTTCAAGCATTTGTTCTAAGGCCCATTCAAAATAAGCAAAGTTTGGAAATTTAGGAGCAGCACCATAGCCCCCCCATTTTAGATCCCTAAAATCTTTAACTGCTTCAAGGATTCCATTAGGAGCAGGAAAATGTCCTTCAAATTTAACTTCAGCACTTGGAGGAACGCCATTTTTAATTGTACTCGTCACTTGTTCAGCATTACTTAAAACCTGTGCATTTTCTTCATCGTAAGCTCTTTTTAATTCACGAATAAGATCGGGAAAATTTGGAGTGTCGTTTTTGCTTGTTAGGGGATAATAAGTTCCCACAAAAAATGGTCTTGTATCAGGCAATAAAAAAGCGGAGAGTGGCCATCCACCTTGACTGCCAAAAAGTTGAGAAGCTTTTTGATAATAATTATCTATGTCAGGAAATTCTTCACGGTCGACTTTTATAGCGACAAAATGGTCATTTAAAAATTGAGCGACATTAGTATCACTAAAAGATTCGTGGGCCATGACATGACACCAGTGACATGAAGAATATCCTATCGAAAGAAAAATGGGCTTATTATTTTTTTGAGCATACTCCAAGGCCTCTGGGCCATAATTCCACCAGTGAATGGGATTATTTTGGTGTTGTCTTAAATAGAGTGAGGAAGAGTTTTTCAAACGATTAAAGTTTAGTGATGTACCCATATTATATGCCTTGTAATTAAAAATAAGATCTTAATTATAGGCGTTCTTTTCAGTTAAAGGGAAGAAATTATTGATTACGCGTGGAGATAGCTAGCTATGAAAAAAATTTATGATGACGGCTTAGGTCTAGACTGGGCATAGCGTGCTTGTATAGAGATAAGTTATGAAATTTTTAAGTCTCATAATAGGCACTTTAATAACGGTCAGTTTCTGGTTTATTTCTCAATCGATTGTCGAGATGAGATTAAATCAACTGACGATAAAAGGTGTGCTTCCTTATGGGCCAATTCCTTCTATTGGCGCCAATAATTATTCGTTCAATGGCCTCAATCAAGCTTTTGATTCAACACTATCACTAGATAGAGTCGGTGAATTTTCCCAAGATGAATTTCAAGATTTATTACTTGATTCACTTAATACAAAATCAAAAGATGGGTTAAAACCCTACATTTCTTCTATTTTAAAACTCTCGGAAGATTATCAAGTTGATCCACTATGGATCATCTCCATTATTATGGTGGAAAGTAATTTTAATTTAAAGGCCATCAGTCCTAAAAATGCTCGAGGACTTATGCAAATAAAGCCCGACACTGCCTTGCATTTATACCAACTCATGCAAAAAAAAGTATCAATGGAAGAAGTGGGGGATAATTTAAATATTCCTCAAGAAAATATAGAAGTTGGAATATTTTATTTAAAAAAATTGCTTCAGAATTTTAGAATGAACTATAGACTCGCGACAGTGGCCTATAATATTGGTCCCCAAAAATTGCGCAATCGCTTGAGTGAAAATAGTCTTGATGTAAAGAATTTTTCTTACTTAGTGAAAGTTCAAGACCGTTATGCCCTTTTTTCAAAAAACTTTAAAAAGATTCTTAAAGATAGACCGACGGCTTTTGAATTAACTTATGTCTATTCAGAACAGGGTCTAAGAGTCGAAGAGCAGTTTTTTAAATTATTTAAAGGATATAGTTCAGAGAATCTTGTAGTTCTTTCAAATTAATTCACAATATGCCTATTTCTATTTCGCAGCGTCTTTTTTTATCATACTAAACTGCTAGATTTAAAGTGCTTTAATTTTTCTTCATGGATTTCAATTTTATGCATCAAAACAAAGAGAATGCGACCGGCACGTTTTCACAAGTTATTGCCATCGATGGGCCGTCTGGTTCTGGTAAATCGACTATTGCTAAAGAATTGGCCGCAGCTCTCGGGGTTCTTTACATTGACACTGGGGCCATGTTTCGCGCCTTGGGCTTTTATGCTGATCAAAAAAATATTGTCCTTGAAGAAGGACCTCTCTTATTAGAGTTTTTAAAATCACTAACGATTGATTACGGTGTTTCTTCGACATGTCTCATTAAAGTTAACGGACTTGATCTCACCGATAAAATTCGTGAACACCATGTTTCTACATTGGCTTCCATTATTTCTCAATTGCCCTCTGTGCGAACATTTCTTTTGGAATTTCAAAGAGCACTGGCCTTAAATAAAGTGTGTGTGATGGAAGGACGAGATATAGGGACCGTGGTTTTTCCTCTATCATTTTCTAAGTTTTTTATTACAGCTTCAGTTGATATTCGTGCTGAAAGACGTCTCAAGCAACTTCGCGAAGGGGGGGACCAAAAAGTCACTCTCGAACAAATTAAAGATGATGTGAGAAAGCGTGATGAAACAGATATGAATAGAGTTGTGGCCCCGTTAAAAAAAGCTGAAGATGCGATGCTTTTAGATACCTCTCACTTAGCGATGAGTGATATTATAAATATCCTTTCAAACGAAGTAAAATTCAGAGCAGCTCACCTGGGATTTAAGTTAGGTTCTTCTCAATGAAAATTTTAATTAATCGCTCGGATGCAATAGGGGATTCAGTACTGACTTCTTCTATGGCGAAAATGATTAAAGATAAATTCCCTGCTGCCCATATTACTTTTTTAATTGCCTCTCGTTCTAAAGATCTTTTTCTTAATCACCCTTATATAGACGAAGTGATTATTTATCATAGGAAAGCGAGTTTTTTTTTCAAAATACGAGAAGTCATTAAAATTTTCACCCAAGTCAAACCGACTCATTATTTTTATGTGGGTGGTGGGTATTTGCCTAATTTTATTTCTTGGCTTTTTGCCATCCACTTTAGAGGTGGATTAAAATCGAGATGGCATACTTATTTATTTTTAAATAACGGAGTTAGACAAAAACGCTCTATGGTCACCATGCATGAGATGGAATACAATCTCAATTTACTGGGCCCACTGGGAATAGATTATAACTTTCAAGATAAAATGAAATACACTCCGGAAATTAATCTTTCCCAAGATGAAGTTCAAGAGGCCATAAGACTTTTTAATATCAATCTTGAAAAAAATGGCATGGAAACAGGTCACAAGATGATTTTTATTCATCCAGGTATGTCTGGGCATACCCTGAATTGGTCTTCGAGAAATTACGGACGTTTTATTTTAAAATTCGAACAGAAATTTCCCAATAAATATTTATTCGTTATTTCTCATACACCCACAGATCATAACTTTTTGGTGGGTGCTAAAGATATCCTCGGAAAAAAGGAATACGCCTTCTTAAAAAATCGAATCTTTTATTTTGATGGCAGTAAAGCTGGCCTTCGAAACTATATGAGTGTCTTAAGTCAGGCTTCGCTCTTTTTAGGTCCTAGTACGGGCACGACTCACATCGCTTCTATTTTGGGCGTACCGGTAGCGACTCTTTATTCTCCAATAAAAGTGCAATCGGCCCTTCGTTGGGGACCAGTGACTAATGATCCTTCAAAATTAAAAATATTTGTTCCTGATGTTATTTGTGGTGAAGTGAAAAAGTGTGCTGAGCGCGCTTGTCCTTATTATGAATGCATGGGAAAAATTGAAGTTGAAGACGTGGTTAAACATGCTATCTCTATTATGGAATTATAATGAATAATCTAATTACACTTGATCGTTTTAATGAAATTACTAAAGGCTTTAATACCCTTTTACCTATTGTGGTTGTGGGTGATGTCGGTATTGATAAATACACTTTCGGTGAAGTGAAAAGGATTTCTCCCGAAGCCCCTGTGCCCGTTTTAGAAGTGACAAAAGAGTGGCTCAAGCTCGGTCTTGCCGCCAACATTTCACACAACCTAAGTACTTTAGGAGTCGCTTCTACTCTTTGTGGCGTTGTCGGTGATGACTCCAATGCGAATGTTTTTGAAACTTTATTAGAAGACGAGAAGCTCAATATTTGGGGGATTGTCAGATCAAAGGCGAGGCCTACAATTTTTAAAGAACGAGTAACAACAAACACTCAACAAATTTGTCGCATTGATTATGAATCAGCAGACCCTATTGATGAAGCGACTGAAAAAAAAATCATGGGACGAGTCGATGAATTTTCTAAAACTCATTCGGCCATTATTATCGAAGATTATGCTAAAGGAACTCTCACAAAGAATGTGATTGCTTATTTAATTGCGACTTTCAAGGCCAACGGAAAATTAGTTGCAGTAGACCCAGGACGATCAACTCCACCTTTATTTTATAAAGGGGCCACGTTATTAAAACCAAATCTCGCTGAAGCTCGCCAAATGGTGGAGAGCTTAGGTTATAAAGAAAAGCGCTTAGAAGCGATGGCAGAAATTCTGGTTGATAAACTTCAAGTAGAAAAACTTGTTATCACTCTCGGTGGTGATGGCATGGCCTTAATAGACACAAAAATTCAATCTCACCTAACAATTATTCCCACACTCGCCAATGAAGTTTTTGATGTCTCTGGTGCCGGGGACACTGCAATCAGTGCACTCACATCAGCTCTTTTATCAGGAGCGACTCTTGAAGAGGCCGCTTGGATTGGCAACTGTGCCTCTGGTGTTGTCGTTGGTAAAAAAGGCACGGCCACTGTTGATCTCGTAGAACTTCGCGAATTCTATGATCAAATCAAGGCCAAAAAAAGAGTGTAAAAATTACTTGACCAAAGTGACTCTTTGCGTTAATCTCACATTGTCCTCTGGCTGTATGGGCCTAGCGGATAAACCCGTGGAAAGGGCGATGTTTGGATCGAAAGACTAACAGAGCAAAGCTTAAGACCTTAGGGGCATATTGATGATGCCTGATTGGTTTTTTAGGTTGCCGAAACGGTAAAGAACCACTTTTTTCGTTAGACGAACGGGTCGGTCGGTGTGTGGCGAGCACATTGATTGGAAAAAAGTTATATCGGGTTCTTGGGAGGATGTTTTTGGGTCCGTAACGTAGCTTAAAATTTTATCTTGTTACTCAACCGACATTCATTTGGACCTTGGGCAGACACCTCGGGAGGATTTATCCAAGTAGTAGAGGCCAGAGACTTGCCTTTAAAAGTTCTCTTAAAAAATTGATTTAATCAAGTTTAAAATTTAAATAGATCTATAAAAAAGCAGAAAGAAATTTCTGCTTTTTTTGTTTTCGCCTCACATTGCCTTGCCAAATTCATGGCGTCATGAAAATATTTTGAACTTAAGAATTCTTATAAAAAAATAAAGGCCATTCCCATGACACATGATCTCGAAAAAATTAAGCAAGACTTTCTAGCGAAGCTTAGCGCACTTTCTAAAGAAGCCGACGTTCTCAATTTAAAATCTGAGTATACCGGAAAAACTGGAGTCGTTTCAGAACTTCTCAAATCACTTAAAGATATGAATCCGGAAGAGCGAAAATCTTTTGGTCCAAGGGCCAACGAATTAAAAGATTTCATCACTGACCAATGTTCACTTTTTCTTTCAAAAATTGAAGTGGAAGAAATCAATAAAAAGTTAGCAGCAACTAGAATCGACATCAGTCTGACTGAGGGAGTTCAAGTAAAAACCATGAAAAATGGCGGCTATCACCCGCGAACATTAATTCAACAAGAAATCGAAGACATCTTTCTTTCAATGGGCTTTGACGTTCTCGACGGTCCCCACATAGAAGACGAGTTTCACAACTTTGAAGCTCTCAATATTCCGGCCGATCACCCTGCCCGCGATATGCAAGATACTTTCTGGTTTCACGACCCGCAAAAAACACCTAAAGAAACCAAGAAATTTCTTCTTAGAACTCACACAAGTAACATCCAAGTCAGGGGAATGCTCTCAAGGAAACCTCCCTTCAGGTTTATTGCTCCGGGAGTTGTTTTTCGTAGCGAGAGAACCGATGCTTCTCACGAAATGGTTTTCACTCAGCTTGAAGGCATGATGGTTGGCATTGATATTTCTGTCGCCAACCTCATCTATTTTATGAAAACCATTTTAAAAGAAATTTTCAAACGCGATGTTGAAGTTCGTTTGCGTCCAGGATTTTTTCCTTTCGTCGAGCCAGGCTTTGAGCTCGATATCAATTGCCTCATCTGTAGCGGTAAAGGCTGCTCTGTTTGTAAACAAATCGGTTGGGTCGAGCTTCTGCCATGTGGAATGATTCACCCTAATGTTTTAAAAGCTGGCGGCATTGATCCCGAAGTTTATAACGGTTTTGCTTTTGGTTTAGGTCTCGACCGCCTAGTCATGATGAGATACGCTATTGATGATATCCGCCACCTACAAAGTGGAGATCTTCGTTTCAATTCACAGTTCAAGTTATTTTAGTAAAATTATTTTAGTTAAGGATTTTTAATATGCTTATTTCTATTGATTGGATTCGCGACTTTACAAACGTTCCGAATTTGCCGGCAAAAGATATTTATTCACGCTTCACTCTCGCTACGGCCGAAGTCGAAGACATGACCACCGTTGGTGAACATCTCGAAAAAATCGTGGTGGCCGAAATTCTCTCTTTTGAAAAACACCCTGAAGCCGACAAATTAAACCTCGTTACTTTTAAAATCTCAGACACTGACATAAGAAAAGTCGTCTGCGGTGCTAGTAACGTCAAAGTGGGAATCAGAATTCCTTACGCTCCACTAGGAGTCAAACTACCAAACGGACTTCTTTTAGAAGCTAAAAAAATCAGAGGAGTGCTTTCAGAAGGAATGCTTTGCTCTGAAGAAGAATTGGGTTTTAAAGATTCGTCAGAAGGTATCATGGAGCTTCCTCTAGATGCTCCTATTGGCATGAATATGCTTACCTATTTCGAAATGAAAAAAGACACTATTTTAGATATCGACAACAAGTCTCTCACTCACCGCCCAGATTTGTGGGGACACTACGGAATGGCCCGAGAGTTCAGCGCTATTTTCGAGACACCGCTACAAAACCGTTTTGATGAAGCTTGGTCTTCCGGTTTAAAGAAACATTTTACTAATGATTCTTCACCTATAAAAGTTCGCTTTGATGGCGAGAGTGCGGGCCTTGCTTATTTTGGTTTATCTCTTTCAAACCTTAAGGGTGGAGAGTCTCCTGAATGGCTTAAAGCGCGCCTGAAGGCCACTGGTCTTAGATCCATCAACAACATTGTCGATGTTTCAAACTACGTCATGCTCGAGCTCGGTATGCCTCTGCATATTTTTGATCGGGACCTGATTACCGGCAATGAAGTCATCATAAAAAAGCTAGACTCTGAAGCGAGCTTTAAAACCCTCGACGATGTGGAAAGAAAATTAGAAGCCGGTGACACTGTCATCAGTGACTCCAAAGGTCCATTAGTTCTGGCCGGAATTATGGGGGGCTTAAATTCAGGAGTAAGTCTTCAAACAAAAAACATCTTTATCGAAGTGGCCAATTGGAAAGCTGCCATGGTGAGACGAACATCAACGAGGCTGGGGTTAAGATCAGACTCTTCTCAGCGCTTTGAGAAAACTCTCGATAGCAAACTTTGCGAGCGCTCTATGCTTCGAACTCTCGAACTCCTAATGGAAATTTGCCCAGAAGCAAAAGTTATAGGAAAACTCGAATACGCCGGAATGGACCTAGCAAGCATTCCAACTTTAAAAATTAAAACGTCGCTTAAAAAAGTGAACACCGTTTTGGGTTACGCTCTCACTGAAGAAAAACTCCTCAGCATTTTCCACTCTCTAGATTTTAAAACCGCAAAAGTTTCTGGAGATAACGATGCACTCTTAGTGACCATTCCTAGCTACCGCTCAACCAAAGACATCGAACAAGAAGCTGACCTCATTGAAGAAGTGGGAAGAATTATCGGCTACGATAATATCATCCCTAAGAGTCCACTTGACGGAATCTCGCCAGTGAAACTCACTGAACTCCAAAAAGTCCAACGCCGCGTGCGCGATTTTATGGTGCTTCAAGGAAAGTCTTTTGAGATCATGAGTTACCCTCTCATTGGAGAATCGCTTTTAAAACACGTTTCTTGGCCAGTCACTACGACTTCACTTAAGCTCGTAAACTCTCTTTCAGTTGATCACAACATGATGAGACCGAGCTTAATTCCAAGCCTTCTCGATGTGTGTGAAAAAAATATCAAGCACCATGACCGTTTTAGATTTTTTGAAATCGGCAGGTCATATTTAGAGGACGAAAAATCTTTCTCAAGAGAATCTCTCCATGTGGGAGCAGTTTTTTTTGATAAAGAAGTGAACCCTTTTGTAGAGATGGTTAACGTTGCCACAAATTTACTTTCTTCCTTAAATCTCAATGTCGAATTAGTTGAAATGAACCCTAAGTTTGAAAATCCTCTCGTTCCTAGTAGCTGGATTGGTGTTCACCCTTTCGAATACCAAAACATCAGAGTTATGGGAAAATTGGCCGGAGCTATTTTTAGCGTTCACCCATTGGTGCTTAGAAACCTAAAAATTAAAGGACATGGGACTGTTTTTGTTTTTGATTTATCTATTTTCGAGAATTTCACTTCAAAAGATAAAACAAAGTATAAACCACTCAATAAATTTCCTATTTCTTGCTTCGATTGGACCGTGGTTGCAGAGACTCACACGCTCGCTTCAGAGGTTCTAAATTCGTGCAAGAAAACGAAAATAAAAGAACTTAAAGAAGTGCAGATTTTAGACGTTTTTGAGAGTGAAAATAAGAAATTTTTTACTTTGAGAGCAACCCTCGCTGATGAAGTGCAAACCATGACTTCTGAAGTTTTAAAACTAGCAGAAAGTGCTCTTATTGACGCAACTTCAAAAGCAGGTTTTAATTTAAAATAAATTTTTTCTGAAAGTCGAAAAAAAAGAATTGACGATCTGTTTTGACGTCTATATTATCGCCTCTCACCACCAAGCAAGTTGAGCTTCTTAAATGAATAGCATTACGCTAGTGGATTTTTGTTCTTTAAAATTCTAATAGAGATAAAAGATTTGCAGCCGAAAGGTTGCGATTCAAGATGAGAAAGGTCCCAAACAAAAATATCTGACGTAACTATTCAGTCGCACCTCTTTATTGAGGTTA
>JAYSPR010000195.1:0-3834 GCA_043721975.1 Bacteriovoracaceae bacterium | reverse complement strand
CGACAAGACCCAAAAGAGAGAGTTGAGCAAATAATAAAAAACCAATTGTTTTCATTATTACTTATCGAAATAGCACTACAAAACTTAAATATAACAAAGCCTCTCGCCTTAATTGCCCAGTAATTTTTACCACAGTCTTTTTGACTCTAAGGCAATTGACCTCGGTCAATTCGAGACACTTTTTGGCCCTAATGGTGCCATTTTAAAAAGAATGGCCTATCCATTTTTCCAGGCCTTATACACCTTACTTTTTTGGTACGGCATATGCACTAGTGTTAAATAAGACCTCATGATGAGGGACAATGTTTGGAGGATACTAGGATGATGAAATTATTATTAGCTCTTACAACTCTCTTTTTAACAATCAGTTTTGCAAATGCTTCAGTTCCACAGATGGCGAAGTACAACAAGAAGTCACCAAGTAAAATGATCAGAATGGTTGAATCTAAAATGACTTCTATGAAAAATGAAATCAACAATGGTGAATTAATTTCACTTAAAAGTATTCAAGCAAAAGATAAATTTAAGCGTATAAGTTTAACTTTTAAGCCTTTCCAATTTAAGTCTGAAAACCTTATCATCGCGAGAGCTTTTTAATGTGCTGAGATGCAAGGTTTAAAATTTTAATGAGACAGGTTGCCACTTGGCCCTAGCTTCGGGATAATCACTTCATCAATCAACACTTTTGGTGAGAGTAAAAAATGAGCATACAACAAGTTCCTTTTATAACGTTAAATCGTTTTGAAGCAGGTTTTCGCGAAGAATTTTTAAGTGGTGTCGCTTCCCTTTTTGATAAAACACAATTCGTCGGCGGGCCTATTGTGGGAGAATTAGAAGCGAACCTAAGTACATTCACCAAAGCTAAGCACAGTATTGGTTGTGCTAATGGAACAGATGCTATTCAGATTGCCCTAAGAGCTGTAGGCGTGAATAAAAATGATAAAGTTCTCGTTCCCGATATGACTTTTTGGGCAACTTTTGAAGCGGTCGTAAACGTTGGAGCAAATCCAATTACTATCGATGTCACTAAAGAAACTTGTCACTGGGATATAAATACATTCAAGAAGGCCGTAGATGAATTCAAGCCTAAGGCCGCTATTATGGTTCACCTCTACGGTTGGGCCACTCCAGACACCCTTGCTATCAGACAATATGCTCAAGAAAAAAATGTTCTTCTCATTGAAGACGGTGCTCAGTGCTTTGGAACTGAAATCGATGGAAAAAGCATTCTGGGAACAGCACTCATTTCAACCACTAGTTTTTATCCTGCAAAAGTCTTAGGGGCTTCAGGAGACGCAGGAGCAATATTCACGAACAACGATGAGTATGCTAAAAACTGTCGAACGTTAGTTAATCACGGGCGAACAGATCATTACTCTCACGGAATGATTGGATGGAATTCGCGTATCGGTGCTTATGAATCACTTTTTTTAAACATGTCTCTTAAACATATTTCAAAACGTCTCGAAAGCCGCATGAATGCTGTAAAATTTTATGATGAAGCCTTGAAAGGTCTTCCCTTAAAACCAGTTCGTGCTGTCAAAAATGTGACAGAGAATGGTTACTGTGCAGTCGCCATGATTGATCCGACTTTAAGGCCAGCTCTCATCGAAACATTAAAAAAAGCTAACATCGGTTACGGTACAATTTATCCAGGGGCCATGAGTCTTCAATCGGGAGCAAAAGATTATCTCGCTGGGAAAATTGATAATGGAAACGCTCATTATGTTTCACAGGCCGTCTTAAATCTTCCTTGTTTTGCTTACATTACGACTGATGAATTGAACTATGTTTGTGAGCAAGTGAAGAAGCATTTTTAAATTTTAACTCTACAATTTGCCCGAGTGGCTTGCTCGGGCATCCTAACAACTCATCACATTTCTAAAATATTCTTGTAAAAGCGCACCCAAAAAATCATTCTTATAAAACCAATCTTAACCAAAGAGATTTATATGAAAATGATTTTCCTGATTCTCACTTCACTTACTCTGTGCGCGGGATGCAAGCCGAGTTCGCAAAACCTAACAAGTCCAGATCAAATAAAAATTAAGTCGGGTTCAATTGTCGGTGGAACTGAAGTTAATCCAGCTAAGACTGATACAACTTTCGTGGTTAGTATCGGCGGTGGATGTGCCGGAAGTATCATCAATGAAAAATGGATTTTAACAGCGGCTCATTGTAAGCCTCTTTTTAAGAGCTCAATCACAGCTGGTAGCATTGATCTTCGTGCTAAAGACAGAGTGAAATTAAAAGTTCTTAAATCTTATGTTCACCCACAATACTCAACTTCAAAAAGCTCAAATGACTTTGCACTTTTAGAGTTGACTGAGGCCATTGATTTTTCTTCAGGTAAAATTTCAGCGATCGAAATTGCTGACGCTACTTTAGAATCTTCAGGTGGGTTAGAAGATGGAGTGATGACAACAGTTTATGGATGGGGAGTGACTCGTGAAAATGGAAGTCAACCGTCAATCATGAGACAAGTTGATGTTCCGCTTGTAAGTCGCGATCGTGCTAATGTAAAAGAAGCTTATGATAATCAAATCGATGAAACGATGCTTGCTGCTGGTTATGATATCGGTGGAAAAGATTCTTGCCAAGGTGACAGTGGTGGACCACTGGTTATAAAAGCCGAAACAACAAAAACTCAAACCTTAGTTGGTGTCGTTAGTTTCGGTGACGGCTGTGCTCGCGCTAAAAAATACGGAATCTACTCTAATGTTTCACATGCCAATGCATGGATACAAAGTGTTATCACAAAATAATCTCGCTTTTACTAATCTTAACGATGGAATGAAAATTCCATCGTTAGGTTTTGGTACCTGGAAAATTGAAAATTCTATTGCTTCCGAAATTATCAAATCAGCTCTTCATGTAGGTTACCGACTTATCGACACTGCTTCAGTTTATGAAAATGAACAGGGGGTAGGGCTTGGAATTAAAGAAAGTGGCATCCCACGCGAAGAGATTTTTCTCACTACTAAAGTTTGGAATACTGACCAAGGTTATGATTCCACCTTACGGGCCATGGATAATAGTTTATCAAAGCTTAAAACAAATTATGTGGACCTTTATTTGATTCACTGGCCGAGAGTAAACTCAGAAACCTATATACCTACTTGGAAAGCTTTAGCTCGTCTTCGCACTGAGGGACTTGCTAGATCAATTGGTGTATCGAATTTTAATGAATCACAGATCGAAAGACTTATGAATGAAACCGGAATTAAACCTGCCGTTAATCAAGTTGAACTTCATCCCAATTTCCAACAAAAAGACTTAGTAAGTTTTCATCAAAGTCATAATATTTTGACTCAAGCTTGGAGCCCGCTAGCTCGGGGGCAATTCTTAGAGAATTCTTTGATAAATAATCTCGCCAGGAAATATAATAAAACTCCAACTCAAATCCTTCTGCGTTGGCACTTTGAATCAGGTTTTGTTGCCATACCTAAAACAACTCAAATTAAAAGAATGATAGAGAATTTTGATATTCTTAATTTCTCACTAGAAGAAAGTGATTTAAACTTTTTAAGAACCCTTGATTCCACAAATGGTCGAACAGGACCAAATCCTTTAACGGCCAATTTTTAAGAAATATTCAGTCCTAAGTATTTAAAAATTATCAAATAAACAAGAAATTATTACACATATAGCGAGCGCTATATATCATTGCTATATAAAATATTATATCTAGCTTTCATGAGAGAAGAGATTATTCGTTCGGTAGCTAAAATTATATCTAGTGAGGGCCTTGAAGCGGCTACGACTAGGGCCATCTGTCTGATCTTCCCCTGTTAAAACGGACACACTTTTAAGCACATAACCCAACAAAGGGTA
>JAYSPR010000194.1:0-7007 GCA_043721975.1 Bacteriovoracaceae bacterium | reverse complement strand
CGTTACAAGAGAAGATACCAGTCAAAGTATTAGAGTAAATATAAGTCATAAAAAAAGAATTTCGAAAGTGGATTCTTTCCACACCGATGGACTTGTAGTTCCAAACCCAAATAAATGTTTATACTTTAAAATAATTGAACTTAGTTGTATTCTGACTAAACATTTCAAACAAAAATCTGATCTGAATTTTAAACTCGCACGTGCGCCTCCGTTTTTAAATTCATAATTTTCACACAATATTGACTTAATTACGACTCCTTCTATTCTTGGTAGTCGAAGCCGTAATTGTATTAGGAATTTTTTATGAATGATTCAAGTAAATTGAAAGCAGACGATTTGCGTATAAAAACGAATGCACCAAATCCAGGCAATAAGCAGGCGGCATGGGTAGGAATAGGTTTTGTTCTCTTTTTTTGTTTTTTTGTCGCCTACGCTGTTTATACAAATAAAACACCTTAGAAGCTTTTAGATCTCGGTTCACCCCTGAGCAAGGTGAAAACTCCTAAATTGGGAGGGGGATATGTGACCTCTCCCTTTTTTTCTAGACGACCATCCATTTTAATTTTAAGATTTTAGGCAGAGGTAGGTTATGATGAAATTTATTTTTCTCAGTGTATTTTTAATAATGACTGCTTGTGCTTCAAAAGACTCAGCTTCAGTTAGTCATTCAAGACTTCCGAGTTCTCAGACAACCCTGCGAGAAAATGACGAAGGTATAGACGCCTTTTTGAACGAAGAATATGAACCTAATGAAAATGCTTCAATACAAAAAGTTATAGACGAAGCGATGATAGCACTTAAGCGTGACTATTCGCCACCTCATATTCCAAGAGATGCCCATGCCAAGTCTCACGGTTGCTTAAAAGCTTCTTTCACGGTGGATAATTCGTCTCTCCCAGAAGATTTAAAAGTGGGAATATTTGGAGAGAATAAAACTTATCCAACTTGGGTGAGGTTTTCAAATAATACTAGCGATCCCATGTCTCATGACAATGATTTAGATCTACGAGGAATTGCCATAAAGGTCATGAATGTCCCAGGTGTTAAAATCATTGCAGCTGAAGAAAACGAAGAGACTCAAGATTTTCTCATGTTTGCTAGTCCCATATTTTTTATTAAAGATATAAAAGATTATTCAGAGTTTATTAAGGCGCTCGGTAATGGGAAGGCCATTCGGGATTTAGTGACTAGACCAAAGTCTCTCACACAATTGGCCACTGCTCAGTTGAAGGCAAAAGGAAAAAAGAATCCAGTAAAATTAACCTATTTTAGTGCTGTTCCATTCAGGCTTGGCAGCAGAGAAGATGTGAATAGAAAATACGTCAAGTATTCTGTCACGGCCTGTGATAGTAAAGCCGCAGAGGCCGCTGTCAGTGGAAATTCTGATCATCCAAACTTTATGCGTGAAGCACTTAAATCAACACTAGAAAAGTCTGATGTATGTTTCCAGTTTCAAATTCAAATTGCAGACTTAAAGAAGCCAAAAATTTTTGATGTAGAAGATCCTAGTGTTTTGTGGCCGACAAAAGTTAGTCCTTATCAAACAGTTGCAACCCTAAAGATTCCTAGGCAAGATTTTGATACACCAAAACGCGATCAGTTTTGTGAAAGATTGAGTTTTACTCCTTGGCATTCACTACCTGAGCACAGACCTTTGGGAAGAACCAATCGTATGCGCTTAAAGCTTTATGAAGCCATTTCTAAGTATCGCCATGAAGCCAATGGGGTCGGCAGAAGCGAGCCTAAGAGTTTAGATATTGATAATGCTTTTAATTAGCGATTGGTAGAGTTAGTGGCCTCTGAGAAATCGTCTTTTGCAGCCCCTATAATATCGCAATGAATTGGTTTAGTTTTAGCTTTTTCCTTAAGTGATTTATAACGATTGCATTTTACTTTTAATTCAAAAGTTTCTTCATAAAATTTTTTATAATTTGTTTCAGAAATAATGGCATCAATCGTAGCATCTGATACAGGTATCACTTGATTAAAAATAATGGAGTCAACTTTTCGGACAGCTCCAAATGAATTTAATGAAAATAATAAAGTCAGACCGATTAATAAAGTTTTCATATTTGCCTTATTTGCTAATGATTGAGTTGAGTGATGATTTGCCAGAGGCTTTAATTGTTTCACCGTCGTGAATCTCAACAGCATTATCTTTCATACATGTTGATATACTAGGGCCCTTGCCCTTCTCATCACAGTACCCAGATTTAGATAAACAAGACATAGAGTATTCACCTGGTTCAAATACATCCCCACTGCTTTCTACGCGTTCAGTACAGACTATTTGACCGGCACAAATAGCTCTACCACCTGATCCACAAATATTTGTGTCTTTAGTACTTAAACCACATTTCATATCAATAGTTGACCGAGATGACCAAAAACAAACGTCATCGGGATTTTTAGTATTTTGTGCAGTACCAGTTGTGGCCGGTGCTGCTGTTACAGCTGGCTTTATAAACGAACCCTTATCTTTACAATTGGTAGGCACTTCAAATTTAGCTTTAGAAAAAGCTTCCGCATATTGAGCGTCACATTCTGGGCGAAGTTTTGCATTAAACATAGCACTATAGCATCCGCCACTACAAATTAGGGACACTTGATTAAATGTGCTTTCATATTTTTCTGACTTATGAAGAGTTTCGAGTAGTGAGCTATTAGACTCATCGGATCCACAATCATATCGGTATTTGATAAGATGATCACCATAATTGCCATTGCATCTAGCAAGAGCAGTATTTACAATAAAGATTTGAAAAATGGCGATAAGATAGATTTTCATTTGAAAGCCTCCACAATGACTAAATTCGATTTTACTATAGAATGATAGTTAACCAAATCGGCAAAATTTACTTAGGTCTGAGGTCATATTATGATTAAGTATTGCCTAAAATGGAGCACCTATGGCTTATGCATTTAAATTTTTTATTCTCACAACCGCCGTGTTTCATTGTTTATTTTTTAAACTAGAAAGTCTCGATTTCTTAAAGGACAAAACGATAAAAATATTTGGTCTTAAAAGAGAAGAAGCAGTGACAATATCTAAGTGGGCCTACAATCAGGGCTTCTATAACTTATTTTTATCATTTGGATTGTTTTATTCTTTATTTTTACTTGGATCAGATAGAAATACTGAGGGCCTTATTTTAGCTAGATATATTTTACTTTTTATTGTTGGAGCAGGGATTATCTTGTTTAAAACAGCACCTAAAAAAATAAGTGCTGCAATGATTCAAGCCCTCCCAGCGCTGGTGGGATTTACACTCAGCTTTTATTCAACCTAGAGATAATATCAAGCTCGACTTTAGAATTTCTTAATTATGTTTTTTTTATTGAGCGTTGATAGTCACGATTATTGAATTTATGTATTCTTAATGTTTAACCGATAAAAAATTAATGAAAAAATTACTTTTAATAGATGATAACGTAGATGTAGTGGAAGTCCTTTTTGACTCCTTCATGGATCTGTTTGATCTCGTGGATACAGCCTATGATGTTGATGAGGCTTGTCGTTTAATAGGTCTTGAGCCATATGAGCTTATTATCCTGGATATTAATTTATGCAACCGCAACGGTGCTGAAATAATAAAATACATTACTGATGGCGCTACTAATCCAAACAAGCAAACCCCAGTCATCATTCTTAGTGGAATTATTACTCCTCAATTTATTGATAAATTCCAAACCAGATTTTCAGCTATTTTTCTTAAACCTTTTGATCAATTAGTTTTAAGAGCGAGAGTTAATGCGATATTAAATGCCAATAAACCTAAACTATCTGGCGAAGAGGATCAGTCTTCATCCCAAGAAATTGCAGATATGCACTGTGCAGGTCCATTTTCGGTTGATGCTCTTAAGGAACAAGTGGATCAAGTAATGGTTCAGATAAAAAAGAACACAAAACTCAAGCAACTGTTTAAGCAGGCCCAAATTGATCGTAATGCCGATAAATATATTCTGACTCATGTAAATTTAATCATTAATATTTCAGCGGCCATTTGTGCAAAAATGGATTGGGCTTCAGATAAGAGTTTAGAAAAATTTGTCTATGCGGCCTATCTTCACGATATGGCCCTTTCGGCCCGCCCTGACCTCGCTCATATCAACACGCTTGATAAATTAGAATCACTAAGAAGTAAGTTAAGTGAAGAAGAGTATCGTATTGTTTTTGACCATCCCAATATTGCAGTAAAAATGATTGCAGAAATAAGTGAAATTCCTCCTGATGTGGACATCATTATTAGGCAACACCATGAAACTGCCAATGAAAGAGGATTTCCTAACGGGCATGGATATCAAAAAATAACGCCATTTTCTGCTGTTTTTATTGTCGCTCATAATTTAGCAGACTATATTATCGAAAACCCGAAATGGACTATGGAAGAATTTATAAAAATTAATCGAAGTAGGTTGCATGGTTCTCATTTTACAAAAATAGTTCGATCTTTAAGTGAAATAAAGTAATTGATTGCTAATTATTGATAAGAAGCTTGAGGATATTTTTAACCATGATTTTGTAACTGTCATTTTCTTGCCTTATTCTCGCAATCTGTATCCCACCTTGAAGAGTCGACATTATCATATCGGCCATAATATTTGATTGAATATGTTTTGCAATAAGCTTTTCTTTTTTGCCTTTATTGAGGACTTCTATTAACCAACGATGCTGAGTAAAATGAAAGGTATAAACTCTTTTTTGCAATTTTGCAGATAGGGAATTATAGTCGTTACTTAAAACTCCTATGGGACAAATCATATTACAATTGTTAGAAATCTTGAAAAAGCCGAAGATAAATTTTTCTATTTGCTCAATAGGATTTTTGTCTGATTGTGTACTGACCCAATCTGTGAACAGTAGTTCATAATTTTCAACGATGGCAATTCCTAGGTCATCCTTAGACTTAAAGTAATAGTGAAGACTGGCTTTTTTGATTCCCAATTCATCAGCAATGGTTTGGAAGCTAAAGCCATTGAAGCCTACAGTCTGTAAACAACGCTTTGAAACCTGAATTGCATCGTTTTTTGTGGTGTTGTTGATTTTACTAATCATCTATGGTATTTTACCTACCAGTAGGTAGAATGTCAATTGAGGTTAAAATGAACAAGACGATGAGACCAGTGGCCATTATTGCAGGATCGAGAACACCATTTACAAAATCATTCACGCATTATTCTAAAACGACCAATAAAGAATTAATGGTGGCAACTTTAAAAAACTTAGTAGATAAAACAAAACTACAAAATGTAAGACTTGGTGATGTGGCACTTGGTGCTGTCATGAAAAATTCAGAAGACTGGAATCTTTCAAGAGAGAGTGTTTTGAAATCAGGACTTCATCCACATACGCCTGGTTATGATGTTCAACGTGCCTGTGCAACAGGCTTAGAAACAGCAGCGCAACTTGCATTAAAAATAGCTGCTGGACAAATTGAGAGTGGGATCGCGGGCGGTACAGATACCAATAGTGACATCATTGGAGTCTTGCCACACGAATTTACTTGGATCATGAGTGAGATGCAAAAATCTAAAAAATTAATTGAAAAAATAAAATTGTTCAATGAATTTAAACTTAAATACCTAAAACCCAAATTCCCAGTTGTGCAAGAACCTCAAACCGGATTATCGATGGGGGAGCATACAGAACTCATGGTCAAAGAATGGAAAATCTCTCGCGAAGATCAAGACTTATTGGCTTTTGAAAGCCATCAAAAAGCAGATGCTGCTTACAAAAGAAATTTTCATGAAGATTTAATGTTTTCTTTTAAGGGACTATCAAAAGATACAATCTTAAGAGCAGAGACTACCATTGCAAAATTAAATAAACTAAAACCTGCTTTTGATTTTTCGGGCAGTGGAACATTAACAGCAGGAAACTCCACCGCTTTAACGGATGGTGCGTCGGCCGTTTTACTGGGTAGCGAGGATTTTGCAAAATCTCACAATTTGCCTGTCTTAGCTTATTTTGTGGATGCTGAATATTCAGCTGTCGATTTTGTCAAAGGCGAAGGCCTTCTTATTGCGCCGACTATTGCTGTTAGTCGTCTGCTTGCTAGAAATAATTTAAAACTTCAAGATTTTGATTTTTATGAAATACATGAAGCCTTTGCAGGACAAGTTCTTTGCACTTTAAAAGCATGGGAAAGTGATAAATACAGTAAAGATGTTTTAGGTTTGAATCAAGCCTTGGGCCCTATTGATCGCACAAAATTAAATGTTAACGGAGGTAGTTTGGCCCTAGGACATCCGTTTGCAGCGACAGGCGGTCGTATTCTTGCTTCCCTTTCAAAGTCTTTATCAGAAAAAAAATCAGGACGAGGATTAATTTCTATTTGTACTGCTGGAGGAATGGGAGTTGCTGCCATTGTACAATTATAATTAAACTAGTGCCAGCAGACCTTGGAAGACCTGATATAAGATCTGCAAGCTCACTTCTTAATATACATGATCGAATCTTTCTTTGTTGTGATGATCTTTATGATCTGTTTGAATTACAGGTCGATCATTGTTGGATCAAGCATGAATGGAGTGATGCGCCCCTATTACCAACCAACAACGAAGAAAGAAAAAAATTGAAACCAGACTTTGAAGCCTTATTAAGTGTGAGCTTCGAGACAGAAAAAATATTGCTTATACCTTCAGGATCAAAACCCAATCGAAGGATGGCCTTAGAGTTTGATTTAAACACAAATCAATTTGCACCATTTTTATTAACTGATTTGTACTTAAGTTTTAAAAAAGAACTAGATCACATTAATATTGAAGGTACTGCTTGCCATGAAGAAAATATATTTTTTCTCAATAGAGGAGTAGGAGCTGAACTAAGCTCTCTTATTAGTGTTGATGCAAAATCTTTCAGAATAAAATCAATCACCAAAATTGATTTTGGGCTAATTGATGGGCAGCTGATCTTCCCCTGTTAAAACGGACACACTTTTAAGCACATAACCCAACAAAGGGTATGTAGATGAAGTTGAAAACAAAGAAAATTGAACAAAAGAGAC
>JAYSPR010000193.1:0-1957 GCA_043721975.1 Bacteriovoracaceae bacterium | reverse complement strand
TTCTTGCAAAAAATTCTTCAGCAAGCAAGGAAACAAAATCCACATTTTTTGAGAGATAACGTTGATGTAAAAGTCGAAACCAGACTCGGTTTTCCTCTTTCTTGGGGACTTGGTAGCAGTTCTTCTCTTATTTATAATATTGCTCAATGGGCCTACATTTCTCCTTTTGAGCTGCTTTTTAAAACCCATGGTGGCTCAGGCTATGATATTGCTTGTGCTCAATCAGACGGTCCAATAGCCTATAAGAAAATTTCTTCAGGACCTAACTGGTCACCAATTTATTTTAGTCCAAGTTTTAAAAATAATTTGTATTTTGTGTATTTAGATAAAAAACAAAATTCTCGTGACGCTATCAAGGATTATTCTAAGAAAAGACCCTTTGATGCAACTCTTTTAAATAAAGTCACTGAACTCACTCAAGAATTTTTAAGTTCTCAAACTCTAAAACAATTTCAAGCGGCCATGACGGCCCACGAATTATTAGTTTCTGAATCTCTTGGATTAGAAAGAGTGAAAGAGACGCTCTTTAATGATTTTCCCGGAGCGATCAAGTCCCTTGGAGCTTGGGGAGGAGATTTTGTGTTGGCAGCTTCAGATCGAGATTTAGATTTCGTGAGAACATATTTTGGAAGTAAGGGACTCGCTACAGTTTATCGCTATAATGATCTTATTTCTGATCCAGCTCTTGCAGAGTCTAAAGAGTCAGTGAAGATGGGATTTTCAAACCACTTACTTCACTAGGATGTTTTTTTGGATTTATATTCGAGCTCTTGGAGCTCACCTTCAAATATTGCACTAATAAAATACTGGGGAAAACATCCAGGGCAACTGCCTTGTAATCCTTCTATTAGTTTTACTCTTAATGATTCTAAAACTTTTTTTGAAATAGAAGCGACTAAAAAAGAAACATCTGGAATTTCTCTAGATTTTTATTTTGAAGATGTTCGCTCACCAAAGTTTCAACTGAAAATTGAAACTTTTTTAAATTCTCAAACGAGTTTTCTTCCATGGCTTAATGATTTTCATTTGGTCATGAAATCAAAAAATACATTTCCTCATTCATCTGGAATTGCTTCATCGGCTTCTTCTATGTCTGCTCTCTCTTTATGTCTTTTGAGTCTTGATGAAAAAATAAAAAATAAAAAATACGGTGAGCTTGATTTTTTTCAATTGGCCTCAAATCTAGCAAGGCAAGCCTCGGGTTCGGCCTGTCGTTCTGTTTATCCTTTTTTAGTTTCATGGGGTGAGTTTTCAGGACTTCCTCTTTCAAGTAATCTTTATGGGTCTGCTGTCGCTTTAAATGATATACACTCTTCATTTCATCAATATTGTGACTCTATTGTCATTGTGGATGCCAATGAAAAATCGGTTTCTAGTCGAGTTGGTCATGCGCTAATGGATGAGCATCCTTTTAGAGATGAAAGATTTAAAAGGGCCGAAAGTAATTGCCAAAAACTGTTGATTGCTATGAAGACAGGAAATATGGAATATTTTATTGAAGTAGTAGAAGAAGAGGCCCTCATGCTTCATGCTCTCATGATGACTTCAAATCCAAGTTATATACTTTTAAAACCAAACTCACTTTTAGTTATTGAAAAGTTAAAAAAATTTAGGCTAGATTCAAAAATTCCTCTTTGTTTCACTATTGATGCTGGACCTAATATACATATTCTTTATCCTGATCAGTTTAGTGCCCCTGTCAAAAAATGGTTAAGTGAAGAATTTTCACAGTTTAAAATACTTCACGATAAAGTAGGAATAGGCCCTACGCGCTTAAAGGAATAGGCCATCAAATTATGAGTCGCTCTCAAATTGAAAAAAAATTTTATTCAAAAGTTCTTCTCTTCGGTGAATACAGCGTGATTCAGCATTCCATGGGGCTTTGTATTCCTTATACTCTTTTTGACGGTAAATTAACCTTTAGAAGAGACAATAGAGTTGATATTGATCCTGAGTT
>JAYSPR010000192.1:0-10564 GCA_043721975.1 Bacteriovoracaceae bacterium | reverse complement strand
CTCGCATGAGTTTAATTTTGGCGGGCTTTCCACTTGCTGTTCCAGGCACGACTATGAATCGTTTGTGTGGATCATCTCTAGATGCACTCATTGACGGTTACTCTCGCATTCAAGCAGGAGTTGCCGACTGCCTTATTATTGGTGGAGCCGAAAGCATGACTCGCGCTCCTTATGTTTTAAGTAAAGCAGGTGAATCTTTTGGTCGCGACCAAAAAATGTTTGATACGACTTTAGGGTGGAGATTTCCAAATCCAAAAATGGAAAAAATGTTTCCACTTTTTACGATGGGAGAAACGGCTGAAGAAGTGGCCAGTCTTTATAATATTTCTCGCCATGAGCAAGACCAATTTGCCGTGAACTCTCATAAAAAAGCTATCGCTGCTTGGGAGCGTGGAGATTTTAACGAAGAAGTTTTGCCACTTTCCATTGAATTAAAAAAAGAAAGTTTTATTTTTAACAAAGATGAATGCCCGAGAGCTGACACCACCATGGACGCTCTCGCAAAACTAAAACCTGTCTTTAGAAAAGAAGGATCAGTCACGGCCGGAAACTCTAGCCCTATGAATGATGGGGGCTCAGCGCTTCTTATTGTTAGTGAAGATTTTTTAAAAACTCATAAGCTCACACCTATGATTGAAATTACAGGTGCCGCAACCAGGGGTGTTCATCCGAACACTATGGGACTTGGCCCCATAGAAGCCGTCAAAACATTATTAAAACGATATAATAAAAAAATCTCAGACTTTGATGCTATAGAATTAAATGAGGCCTTTGCTGCTCAGGCCATTGGTTGCATCAAAGGTTTAGATTTAAATCCAGAACTTGTTAATAAAAATGGTGGTGCCATTGCCATCGGACATGCTCTGGGAAGTTCAGGAACAAGAATTGTGACAACTCTCGCTCATCAAATGAAAAAAGATAAATCAATTAAAGAAGGACTTGCTTCAATGTGTATTGGTGTTGGGCAAGGAATTGCTGTGAGTTTTAAAAATTGTTAAAATATTTAATTCCGTTTTTATTATTTGCAAACATTGCTTTTTCCGAAGGCCCGCCACATTTTGGGCCAGTTGGAATTCGTGCGAATGAGAAAATCACTGAGGAAGTCAGGGCTTATTTAAATTTTACAGACCCAGAAAGTGTGGAACTTGAATCACTCCTTAATATGGGAAAAAAAGCAAGCCTGTGGGTGAACACCATCAATAGCTCTAGGCCAAAAGATAAATGGTTGGATCTTTCTAGTCCTAATAAATCTGGTGGAATCAGTTATCAAAACCCACTGAAGAATAATACAACTCTCTTAAAAGCTCGTATGCAAGACTATTTCAATCAAACTGATCCAAAAATTTCAAAGATCTTAAACTCAACTCTCGAGAACTCTTTCCCGAATCAATCGCCAATTGATGATGATGATTTTATTTTGAGTATGAGAAAACTAGATCGTATCTACCAGGCAAGTATTAGATGGGCCGCTGCCCGTCCTTGGCTATCTTGGTATATAAATAAAGCCCTTTATGATGTTCGGGGCTTTTTATTCCTTAAAAATTATCCAGACCTAGAAACTGCTTTAAAAAACTTTAATGGTCTTAGTTTAGACGAACAAAAAAAACTGACAACGTCACTTCTCGATTTATGTAAAAATGGAGATTTCGATGCCAGCGACTGCAAGCTAGAACTCGCTCCTTACATCAAAAGAAATAATCTTTTTGGTTTTTATGAACGCTTTAATAAATACGGTCAAAGTATGTATGACCTCTTTTTTTCAATAAAAAAAACGAGATCTGAAATTTTGTGGAACAGTGATAAGTCTGTCCTCACTTCACCTTTTATGATGCCTATAAATAGTGACGTCAAAGATTGGCTTAAAGAAAATGTCGAAGATGAATGGTCTAAGTTTGAAAAAAAAATTTTCATTGATTTTAAAGAAAGCACTCCAGGTTTGGATATACCACGCATTCAATTTAAAGAAGGTGTGACAGCGAATGTGAATGGCATCGCCGGAAATCTTATCACAATGGAAGCAGAGTATCCTATTTCTAGCCCTGATCAGAAATGGACTATCAGGCACGAGTACGGCCATGTCTTAGGATTTGAAGACTGCTACCTTGAATTTTTCGATGTGAATGAACAGGCAATGATTTATTACGAAGTCGATGTGGATAATTTAATGTGCTCACGAAACGGCAAACTACAAAAAACTCATATAGAACAATTATTAAAAAAGTATCAAACATACTAAAAGGTGGATCTCATGGAAATTAAACTCTTTATTAATGGTGAATTTAAAAATTCTTCAGAAGGCATTTTAAAAACGTCTTATGATCCTTCTAACGGCCAAGAAGTCGCTAAATATCATGTGCCATCATTAAAAGATGTGGACGATGCTGTGAGTGCAGCCGATCGTGCTTTTAATAATCCCGAATGGCGTGATCTCTCTCAGGATCAAAGAGCAGATATACTTTTAAAAATTTCAGAAAAAATTAAAGAACGCGCTCCTGAAATTGTCGATGTTGAAATGAGAGATTCAGGTTCAACCATGAGAAAGGCCAAAGCAGATGTTCATAATACCTCTTCATTCTTTAAGGTGATGAGTAAAGTGGCCCGCGAATTAAAATTAAGTCAAAAAGATGAAGCTGCTTCTCGTGCTGGTTTTTCATTGAACTCTAGAGAGTATGCTCCTATTGGTGTTTGCGCTCAAATTATTCCCTGGAATTTTCCACTCGTTATGGCGGGCTGGAAATTAGGTCCAGTACTCGCTACAGGATGCACATGTGTTTTAAAATCAGCTGAAGAAACTCCAGCTTCGGCCGGAATTTTAGCTGAGATATTAAAAGATTCTGGTGTACCTGCTGGTGTTGTGAATATTATTACCGGTGGAGCTGATATAGGTCGGGCACTAATTTCTCATCCACTTGTTAGAAAAGTTGCTTTCACTGGTTCAACAGGCGTTGGTAAAGAAATATTAAAAAATGTGGCGCCAAATGTTTTAAAAGCGACGATGGAATTAGGTGGGAAATCGGCTAATATCGTTTTAAATGATGCCGATTTATCTATCGCTGTTGATGGTGCTCTTTATGCCTTTTTATATCACTCCGGTCAGGCCTGTGATTCTGGCACTAGGCTTTTAGTTCAAGAAGAAATTTATCCAAAATTTATGGAGCAATTTTTAAGTCGCATTAAAGATGTAAAGCCTGCTCTTACCAGTGATCCCAATGCGGGTTTTGGGCCAGTTGTCAGTGAAAAACAATTAAATACGATTATGCGCTTTATTGAAAAAACAAAAGCGGAAGAAGCAAAACTACTTTGTGGTGGATCGAGAGTGACTTCTGGTGAATTTAAAAATGGATTTTTTATAGAACCCACTGCTTTTGAAATCACACCGAAGCATACTATTTTCCATGAAGAAATTTTTGGACCAGTTGTGGGAATAACAAAATTTAAAACAATTGAAGAAGGAATACAGCTTGCCAATAATTCTAAATATGGACTGGCCGGAGCGGTCTGGTCAACTGATCATGCCAAAGCTCACGCTATAGCTTCAAAATTAGAAACCGGAACTGTTTGGATTAATGAATACCATTTATTAAATCCAGGAATGCCATTTGGCGGATTTAAAGAATCTGGCATAGGCAGAGAAATGGGAGCAGAAGGAATCATGAGTTACTTAGAAGTTCGCCACGTGTGGGAATCTGAATGTAATGAACGTGCTAAAAAAATGTGGTTTGATGCCATTTTTTAATAAATTTTAAATTTAAAAGAGGATTACTAGATGAAAAAACCAATTGATCTCTATGCAATGGCCTATCAAGATAGAAGTGACCGTGTAAGATGGCTCTTAGAAGAAATGGAAGTGTCATATACAAATCACTTCCTTAAAAAAAGTGAAGGTGAAATGAACTCTCCTTCTTACAGAGCAATTAATTCAATGGGGCGTGTCCCAACTATTGTTGATGGTGATGTTACACTTTATGAATCAGCGGCTATTTGCATGTATCTCGCTGATCGTTACGGTCTTGGAAAGCTGGCACCTCATTATGAGAATGTTGCTCTTCGTGCAGAATATACAAAATGGATGATATGGTCGACAGCTAGTCTTGAGAGTGTGATTGCTCGCATGTTTACTCATGTAAGTACACCAGAAGAAACTGAAGTGACTCATAAATATGTTAAAGATCAATGTGAAATAATGAAACTTGCTCTCTTACCTGTTCTTTCAAAACAAGATTATATTCTTTCAACAGGCTTTAGTGCTGCCGACATTATGCTTGCTGCTGTTATTCCAGGTGCCCAAGAATTTCTAGTTAGTCCCAATCCAGAAATCTCACGATATATGGAGCGACTTATGAATAGACCAGCGGCCATTAAGGCAAAGGTTTTTTAAAGTAATGTTGAAGTGTTATAAATTTGGCTTATTTTATCTCACTCTATATATTTTGTGTTCATGCGGAACAACAGGTGATTATCAAATGTCTGATCATTATAACGGCAAAGTATTTTTTAACCCTAATGGGCTAAAGCCTAATAGTTTTTTCGAATTACTCAAATGGAAATTTAGTTTTTCCAGTGAAAAATGGCCTTCGAAATTTGAATTAAAATATTCTGAATTTATTCCAGAACCAAAAATAGAGTCAAAACTTTCTGTGACCTTCGTCAATCATGTGACTTTTCTTATCCAAACTGAAGGCCTTAATATACTGACTGACCCAGTGTGGAGTGACCGCACTAGTCCTGTGTCGTTTGCAGGCCCAGTGGCCATCCATAAGCCGGGTATTGATTTTGATAAACTCCCAAAAATTGATATTGTTTTAATTTCTCATAATCACTATGATCATATGGATCGAGTGACCATTGAGCGCTTAGAAAAAAAATTCTCACCTCTTTTTATTGTTCCTCTCAATAATGGAGAGCTCATCAGAGGATTCGGCGCTAAAAAAATTAAAGAATTAGACTGGTGGGATTCTGAAATTTATTCTCCTCAAATGAAAGTGACTCTAACTCCGGCTCAACATTGGTCAAGCCGCGTGCCATTTGATGTGAATAAATCTCTCTGGGGTGGTTTTTTTATAGAAACGCCAAAAGATAAAATCTTTTTTGCTGGAGATACTGGGTATTCAAGTCATTTCAAAGATATATTAAAAAAACTCGGTGCTCCAAGCCTATCTCTCCTTCCCATAGGTTCCTATGCTCCGAGATGGTTCATGAAAGTCATGCACATGAATCCAGAGGATGCAGTCCTTGCCCACTTAGATCTAGAATCAAAAAATAGTCTGGGAATGCATTTTGGAACTTTTCAATTAACTGATGAAGCTTATGATTCACCAGAAAAAGATTTATCGATGGCCTTAGAGAAGTTAAATGTAAAAAACTTTAAAGCGCCAAAACCTGGTGAAAATTTTATCTACTAAGTTAAACTAAAAATAAAAAGAGGGCCCACCATTCTAGCGGGCCCTCTTGTATTTTCTTTTTAAAAAATTTGAAAACTAAGAATCAACCTAACAACTTAAGTGCAGCTTGTCCTTGAGCATTAGCTTGAGACAACACTGAAGTACCAGCAGAAGTTAAGATACTCATCTTTGTGTTCTTAGCAGACTCAGCAGCGAAATCAGTATCTCTGATTCGTGAGTTAGCAGCAGATAAGTTTTCAGAACTTGTTTGCAAGTTATTAATCGTTGATGTTAGACGGTTTTGAACCGCACCTAACTCAGCTCTTTGTCCTGAAACAGTTTGGATGGCCATATCAACTTTAGCAAGAGAAGCTTGTGAGCTTTCTTTTGTTCCAACTGAAAGTTCTCCAATTCCTAAACCATCAAGTGAAGAATTCGACTTGGCAGCATCGTACTTAATTCTATCTTGGAAATCATCATTGTTGATACCAACTTGGAAATCGTACTTGTCACCTGCACCATTTAAAAGTTTCTTACCGTTAAACTCAGTCACTTGAGAGATTCTCTCTAACTCTTGTTTTAAGTTTTGGTATTCAAGATCTGTAAACTTTCTTTCAGCTTCACCTACTGTGTCTGAAGAAGATTGAACAGCTAGTTCTCTTAATCTGATTAGAATGTTTGAGCCTTCGTTCAAACCACCTTCTGCTGTTTGAATCATTGAGATACCATCATTAGCGTTTCTTTCCGCTTGATTGACACCTCTAATTTGTGCTCTTAATTTTTCTGAGATCGCTAGTCCCGCAGCATCGTCTGCCGCTTTAACGATTCTTGTCCCTGACGAGAGCTTCCCTAATGTCGAAGCTTGTTCTGCGTTGTTAACACCTAGTGTGCGTTGAGCAGCAAGAGATGTAACGTTCGTGTTAATACGTAAACCCATGAAGATCCTCCCTGTGTATTCGGTCGTCCTTCCTTGGTTTTGATTATCCGTTTGGGGATTAGTCAACGAGCATACTGCTCAACTGAATTTGGTTTCAAGCGTCGTCACCATGACTCAGCTTTTGATTGATGTCTCTTTCGGATTTATTTTTTGGAAGCTTTAATAAAATTTGTTATTTTTTTTCTAGGAATTCCCGACAAGAACACTTTGCCAAACCTTCTCTCTATTAGTCAAAATTAGTCATAAAGACCTCTATTTTCCTCACTTTTTACTGCCAAAAGACGAAAAGAACAGAGTATGGAAAATAAGAAACAATTAATCATCATTCCCCCTATGTCAGAGCCAGTAAAAAAGCTCCATGAAATTCTTGAAGGAATTGCTGGTGATGAAAATGTCGAAATTTCTTTGATTGATGATTTAAAAGAACTTACACAATTTATAGCGACAACTGGCCAGTGTATAATCTTGGCCTCAAACGCCAAAAAATGTGCAACTTTCTTGCAAGAAAATAAGTCAATGCTCATGAAGAACCACTGCAAGACCATATTGTTTACTCCCAAAGAAATTCCTGCAAAAACTTTGATCAAATTTACGAAGGTTGGCCTCACCGAAAGTATTTTAGAAAGTACTCCTCCAAAAACATTTCTATACAAAGTAAAACTTCTCCTGCGCTCAATTAAAACAGCAAAACCTCAAGACGACGCTGAAAAAGTTGTCAAATCCCTCGAAGGAAATAAAACTGCTGTAGATGAATCAAATGAAGTTGATAAAATTAAAAATGAAAGTGAAGAAAATGTTATTGATCTTGATATAGCAAAAAAAAGAAAAAATGATTCTGGCGAGGAAAACGTTGTCGATTACGGAAGTAATTTAAAAGGAAAAATAAAACCCCAAGAAGAGGCCATAGACACTCATTGGAAATCAGATCGCCAAAAAAACAAAAGTGGATACGTAGAAGAAGAAAATGACAGTGTTGAATCACTCGATGGTGAAAATACCATCGATATGTATCTTCGAGGAAAAAATAAACGAACTGAAGAAGTCGCTCTTGAAGAGCAGCCTCGCGACTTAAAAGAGATCTACTCTGGCCCAGAGCATGAGGCAAAGAGAAGAAAAAGTAACTTTCAAGATGTTGTTGATGAAGGATCAATGAAGCAAAAAAAGCTTGAAGGTGAAAATAAAGCTGAAGATGAGAAAGAACAAGAACCTAGCGCGGATGACTTAGACTTACTCTTTGAAGAGGCTTTAAAAAAGCAAAAGAAATTAAATGATGAAGCACAAGCAGAAGAAGCTGAAAAAAATCTAGCAAAGACTTTACTTCTTGAAGAAGAAAAACTAAATCCTATTAAAACCGTCGAAGTCGAAGATCTTGGTGGACATCTTAAAGGAAAGATTGCAGCAGTCGTGAATGAAGAAGCGCCTGTAGATATGACTGAAGAAAAAGAATACGACAATTCAGAGCTTGATCATAAGAAAAAGAAATCACTCGAACTTGACTTAGAAGCAGCTGCAGCTAAAAAATCTAAAAAGAATATTGAACAGGAAGAAGAAGCAAGTGGTCCCCATGAAAGTGAGGTTGATAAAATCGACAACAATATGATTGGAGATGAAGGCACGGTTGATAAGATTCGCACCAGGATGGAAGGTCGCTCAAACTACAAAGAAGAAGAAGAACTAGAAGGCAACACAAATGATGAGGATCTATACGGCAGAAAAAAGAAATTATTAGACGAAGAAGCTGGCGAAGATAGAAAAAAACGCCCTGATATCGTTCAAAATGAAAAAGAAAAAGAAAGATCAAAAGAACTTAAATTAGAAATTGATGAAAAAGAGTTAAGGCAAAAAAAAGAAGTCGAGCTTGCACTAGATGATTCTGATGGATATTCTCGTTCTAAAAATGAAGAATTAGAAAAAGATGAAAGAGATTTAAAAAAGAAGGATCTTGATTTAAAGACTGAAAGTGACCGAGAAAGACAACTTGCTAAAAAAGCTGACGAAGAAGAAAAAGAAGCAAGAGAGCGCGATATTAACAATGTTCAATTCAATAAGTCTCAAGGCCATACAACCCATAATGGAAATGTTGATAAAATCGACTCTTTCATGAGAGGTGGTGAAGCACGAAAAAAAGAACATAGCTGGGATAACCTAACAGAAAAAACAACCAAACTAGAACTCATCTTAGGCAGTAAAAATAATAATGAAAACACCTTAGGTAAAGGCGAAAAAGTTAATCTTGGTGAACAAACAATAGATTACCGAAAACTCAAAGAAGAATTCGATCAAATTGCCATAGGTGAAAGAGCAAGTGGTGAAGGGTCTAGTAGAACTCAAGGAGAACTTGGCTTAAAAAATAATGAAGATGAAGACTCTTTTAAAGTAATTGAAGTTGATCCAAAAGCTCTGGATTTCGCTGTTAATATTATTAACTCAATTTATAATAAAGAAACTAAGCCAAAACAAATTTTGGCCTTGCTTGGGAATGAATTACTATCTCAATATCAAGGCATTAGCGTTTTCTTCACTTATAAGTTAAGCGAGAAAAAATTAAGTGAATCTTATAATATGTTTTTGGAGTCATCGAGCGATAAGGTTTCAACATCAAAAAAAGAATGGTGGCTTGAAAAGAAAAAAGATCAAGCCCTCTTTGACTATTACCTGGGAAAATCCATGTCGACTTGGCGATGTGAAGAAATTAAAAAGAATGAAGAAGCTTGGGAAGATGTTGAGCTCCCTAGCTGGGCAGAGCAGGAATTAAAAACCAAAGCGGTTGAATTAATTTTTCCTTATTTCGATGGAATTGATCGTATGGGCATGGCCTACGTTTATTTTCTAGACGGTGTAGAGCCTAAAAATGCTCAGGCCCTTCTCACCCTCCTTGAAATGGCGCGAACTGTCTTCTTAGATACAATTGAAAGATATAAAATCCAGGCTATACGCGATGTAGCTCCTGAGGCACCAAGTGATCACAACAAAAATGTTAAAACAGAGGAAAAGAAATCTGTACTTGGCTTTTTGGGTGGATTATTTGGAAAAAAGAAAGCAAGTTAGGAATATGATTAAAAATGAAAACTGAATACGATTTTTTCATTATTGATAAAGAACACTTAAAGGGTAAAAAAACATTTCCCTTTCAACTTTATATTTTTAATCCGATTCAAAAAAAGTTTTCAATGTTTTTAAATGGCAATAGACCTCTTACTAAAGAACATATTGATTTTTTAGACTATATCCTTGATAAAGGTGGAAGACTGGCCATTTTGAAAAATCAAAGACGAACATTTTTAGTCGCCCAAGAAACAAGCGCAAGTGAGATACCTTCCCTTAAGGAGCGTGAACTTCACCCTCTTGAAAAAGAACGTATAATGAATATCAAGTTAAAAGAAATGTACGATGAGAAGAAAGGGGCTTTTTCACTGCAAAGTGAATTTGAACTCGCCTGCCAAACAGATAATTTTGAGTCCATCATTGAACAAGCTAGAGTTGAGATATTAACTTTTAGCGTAACTAGCTCTCCTACTGTCTCTCTCGCTATACAACTTGCAAAAATGCATTTTGAAAAAGATAATTTTACTAATAGAATCGTTGCTGTTTCTTACTTACTTGCCAAAAACTGCAACATAGTTGACCAAGACACTCTTGCCGATATTGTCTGTGGAGCTTATCTAGTTCACATTGGCCTAACTCAAACTCCCCTGACCATTGCTCGCACTCCTTATATCCTACTCCCTGAAAAAGAGCGCACACTCTTTCAGAAGCATACTATCTTAGGTCATCACCTTATTAAAAAAAGCCAAATTAATATTAGTGACAGATGTAAAAAAATTATTCTTGATCACCATGAGAGAATAAGTGGAAACGGCTATCCTTCTATGAAATACGGTGAGCAAATTGAGCTTCTCTCTCAAATCGTAGGGGCAGTCGCCCATCTATTTGAGTACTCAAGTGGCAAAATTACTGGTGGAAAACAATCAATGAAAGCAATCATAATTGCGATGAAATCAAAATCTTATATGCAAGGACTCGAATTTGATTTTGGAGAAAAGGTTTTTCAGTCTATAATTACTTTAATAAATACAGAAAAAATAGATTCTAAAGAATCAAGCTTAGAAAATAAAAAAGTTGCATAATTTATATTATAATTGAAGGGATGATCTTCCCCTGTTAAAACGGACACACTTTTAAGCACATAACCCAACAAAGGGTATGTAGATGAAGTTGAAAACAAAGAAAATTGAACAAAAGAGAC
>JAYSPR010000191.1:0-3329 GCA_043721975.1 Bacteriovoracaceae bacterium | reverse complement strand
TGATTCATCACCTTGGTGGGAAGAAGTCTGTTGGCACCTAATTAACTGAACAGGCCATAGTTTCATTTGTGATAAGACCGGCATGTTCATCAATAACTTTTACATAGGCAAGGAAGCGGCTTTTTTTAGCGCCTAAATTTTTAGGTATAAAGATTTCTATTGTTTCAAGTGAGTGATCCCCAGTTGTTCCTTTGAATTTTAAGTAGTTTTGAAATTTTGATGAAGTCGGTGTGTAGTTATAAACGAGTTCTAGTGATTCATCTTCTAGAATAGTTTCATATTCGTCTGCGTGACCGCGGTCATCTTTAATATCCCAATTTAATTGAATAACATTAATAGTATTTTTTAAAACAGAAGCTTCTAAGTAGTAAGTTTTACCATCAGCGTTTTGAGCATCAGATTCGCAGTAAAATCCTGAGGCAAAAGCCGAAGTTGATGAAATTGTTGTAATAAAGAGAAATGTTAAAAATTTGTTCATAAAAGCCTCACTTAATTAGTTAAGACTTCATACGTTGAATGAGATTAGAAGAGAAATGTAAAAATTAGAAGATACGTATCTAATGATGATCCATGGGGTCTTATTTTTCAAGATCCACAAGACTTTTAAACCCACCCATGACTGTGCGTTTTTCCATTGGCATAGAACTCATGATTTTTTCCATGGCCGGATCTTTTTCAAGCAGTTTAAAAACTTTATTTCTATGAGCTTTAGAATTAAATTCTGCGACAGCAACAATAATTAATTCACCTGGTTTTAACTTCATGAGTTTTGGGAACATCAGTTTAGTAGCATTATTGTCTTCAGCGATAAAGTCACGACTAGCGAGAGCTCCGTGCTTCAAGAGTATTTTTCCTACGGCCATAGTCGATTTTTTATAAGCAGCTATATTTTTTTTAGCTATTGGTAAGATAACGAAGTCTACGTATTTTGCCATTTTATTCTCCCGATATATAAATTTAGAACTAAATTGCTTTCACCCAACTTTCAAGAATATCACTCGATTTCTTCGCGTAGTCCTCTTCTGTCTCTTCAATATTTTCTAGCATAATCACAGTTCCATTTAAAGTCTGGATCATTTTTCGATGAAGTTTAAAAGTGAGGACGTGGTTAGTGTTCAGAACAAAAAGCCATTGATCAACGTGTAAAGTATCATCAATCTTTTGCCATTTTTCTGAAGCAATTTCATAGCGTGAAGCGATGAAATCTTTATTGTCGTTAAAACCACCAATAGCACTGAAGTAATTTATATCGTGAACTTCATTTATGACTTCTCTTCTTTTTAAAGTGGCGAATAATCCAAAAGTAGTGTCTTGATAAGTGGCCTTAGTTGAAAAAGCTCGGTTGAAGTCATTCCAGTTAATCGTTTCAGCTGCCAACAAAGAAGTTGTAACTAAAAATGAAAGGAGTAATGCTGCAATAATTTTCATAAAATGCCTTTGTTTTAAAGAGATAAATATATTACTCAGAAAGACTAGGCAAAGAGAATACGCCAAGCACTATTTCCTGATTCACTTACTTATTAGATCCAATTCTTCTCTTTTGAATATAATTTTTGTTACTAGACCAAGCTCGATGGCTTCTTCCGGCGAAACCCAGCGGTCGCGATCCATTAATTCCACGAAGCGCTCAACAGGTGTTCCGGTTCTTTCAGCATAGAGAGCATGCATCCGATGCTTCAAATCAATAATGTCTTTTGCATGTATGGCAATATCAGAAGCTGGGCCTGTAATCGTACCTCCGATTAAGGGTTGATGGAGAAGTATTTTGGAGTGGGGAAAAATAAATCGGTCTTTTTTATCTGCGGCCAGTGAAATAACCGATCCCATGCTCGCGGCCATTCCTGAAACAACGGTGATAACTCGTGGTTTGATAAATTCAATGGTGTCATAGATAGAAAATCCAGAATAAACCTCTCCTCCTGGAGAATTAATCCATGCAATGATGGGGGTTTTGGGATCGGCTTTTTCGAGAGCAAGTAGTTCCCTGTTAATTCTCAAGGCAAGTTCATTATCAACTACGCCATTGATAAAAATACTTCTTGATTCAAATGCAAATCGGTCAACTGCGGCGCCTGCCTGAGTGTGATTGTGATTAGGTGGTGATGTGACTTCTGTTGCTGTCATAAATTTCTTCCTGTTAAAATTTAAAAAAGCATAACTTAGAAAAATTAAATTTGGAGTATGTAATTTTTATTCGCGCAAGGCAGAATTTTTCATTGAGGGTGGCAATTTTTCTCGGCACTTTTATAAAAGGTAAAAGAGTGATTCTCTAGATAAAATTAATATTCGACGACGGATTTTCACTAGGTTCTAGGTGTTTAAAATTAATTTTTGTCCTTTTATTTTGAACACGCATTTTTGATGTATATTGCTTTTACCGGTGAACATATTCTCTTAAGAGTTAACACTAAAGGAGTCAAGCCAATGACATTTAGAAAGAACATGCACGATGGAATTAAAGTCAGTGAAATCGAAGAAAGGCGTTACTGCCAAAAATAATAAAATGTAAAAAGTTATTAGTTTATATAAATTACCTAGAAACTTTTATTAAAGTTAAAAAATCATCTAGCGAAATTGCAATTAATAGCTTTGAAGAAAAAGACATTCACTAAAATAAAAAAGGCCCTAAAAAACTAAATAGTTTTGGGCCTTTTTTAATTTTAGTACCAATATTTCAGAGCAACACCTGCAGCAAAAGTGTCTTGTATATTGGTTGTATATAAATACTTAGCAGCTAAGCCAAGAGATAAGTAATCACTGGATTTGTCTTGTAGTGGAATATCAAATCCGGTCACTGGACCAACAGACCATTGTGTATCTCCATCTTGTGTTTGAAACATTGGGCCAGTTATTAAGCCAAGGTAGGAACTTCTAAGAACAGGTACATCGCCACCGAGATTATAGGTTCCTCGAACAAGTAGATTGGTTCTTTGAATTGTAGTGTTATCAATTTCTGATGTTGTGATCTCTGCCCCTAAGCCGACAGGAATATATGGTTGAAAGCCAAGGTTTATGCCGTATTCAGGTGAACTCTCAACATCTCCGTTAGGATTTACCATTCCTGCGGTCAGACCCATATGCATTTTGTATTGATTGGTTCTTGTGACAGGACTAAGCTTTGGGAAAGTACCTTCAACTCGACTTTCGACACTTCTTTTCTCCTCTGATGGCATTTGCGCATAGGCAGAAATTGAGGTGAAAAAGATTGTTAAAGAAATGATAATTTTAAACATATAAATCCTTTTTTATTTAAGTCTTTTGGAAAATACCAAAAGTGAAATCAATGTAATCTCATTTTTACATTTGCAATCTATGGACCGTTTCTCGGC
>JAYSPR010000190.1:0-2511 GCA_043721975.1 Bacteriovoracaceae bacterium | reverse complement strand
GGGGCTTGGCCGCTGAGGAGGTCTTTTGTGATGGGTTTATGAAAGTAAGACAAAGAATTAAAACAAAGAGATTTGAGCTTATTAACATCATAATTAATCTAAACTTTTCTTTTGATTTAGTATTTTGATTTTTTTTAATTTCATCTTGCAAAGTTGATGCTGTTATATTCATGTGTAAAGTCCTCGCTAATTTTAATTTGTTCAGTGGTATAGACTCCATTTATTGAAAAGTAGCCTACGACAATGCTTAGGATGATTGTGGTCCAGATAAGCAACTCAATCCCGGCAAAGCCACGAGTGGAATTTCGGAAGTGTTGATGATTAATTTTGAAGAAAAAGCTGAACTTAGTTCGAATTGAGTTTTTAAGCAAAAAGTATTTTTTAATCTTATGCCTTTGGGCATTTTTAATAGAGTGACTGTCCATTTTTGTGCTCCTAAAATTGTCGTTTCGTCTATCTGCGTTTTTAGTGTTGTGTTCGGCTTTGTTTGATAGGGAAGGTTCTTCAGATAAGAAAAGCTCATGGAGGCACTCTTGCAATAAGAGTTATATGTTAAATTTTTGAGGTAGTTTAGATGATGAAGCTGCCTAATTTTTTTAGTGGCTTCTATGGCAATTTCGGCTTCGGCAGATCCCACTCCGCTGGCACGAGTAATAAAAAGTCCTCGGAGGACCCAATTGTATTTTGTCATCGCACTTACATAGGATTTTGTTGCTTGATTGAGATAGGCCATGCACAAATAACTTTCTTTTCTAAATTTTGCTTCTTTTAGCTCGATGGAGTGTTTTTCTATTAAAAAAAGTAAAAATGCTGAGACTATGACCGTGAGAGAAGCTCCCAAAACCGTTATGTTACCTTTTTGGTTTTTATGAATGGATTTAGTTTTTTTAATAAACTCCTCTCGCTTTATTTTGAGTTTATTGTCTAATTCGATCATAGTGTCGGTCATTTTAATGACCGACACTATGAGGATACTAAAAGAGAGTAGGTAAGTGAGTATCATGCTTAGGTATTCTTTATGTTCTTTACTATGGACTTTTTCATATCTTCGACCCTTTCATTAATGACGCTTCCGAATCCTTTAACTGCGGTGATGCAAACAATGCCAATCAGACTTGAGATGATGACGTACTCCATGACTCCCTGACCTTTGTTGTTTTTTAAAATTTTTTTAAGTGATTTTTTCATAGGACCTCCTGATAGGGGCACATTGCACAAGAGATGCCGGGTTGAGACGGTGATTGTTTGATAAAAAATGACGAATTTTGGTTCAAAGAATGGACTGAGGTAAAAAAAGTCCATTGCAAGCCTTGGAGATCGCGTTTAAAATTCTTTTATGGATTCAAAAACAAAATTGTACGTCTTTGCTAAAAAAGAAGTCGCCCTAATCTTCGTTTTTATGATTTTAATTGCGGTGACATCCTTTGTTCTCGGAGTAAAAATCGGGAAAAACTATTCGATGGAAATGGCCGGCATTACCAAAGAAGACCAAAAAAAGGTGGTTGAACTCCTCTCAACGAAAGAAGAATCCCTTGAAGCGATTAAAGCAAATCCAGAGGTAAGTAACGTTGAATCAACTGAAATAGAAAATAAGTTACAAGAAAAAATTAGCGAAGAGTTTGGGAAAGGAACAAGTGAATCTCACGGCTCACCGAATATGAGTGTAAAAGATCCTCACTCTGCTCCTCCAGTGCCAGAAAAAGCTGAAGTGATGACGAGTAAAGAACACGTCAAAGAAGCGAGCAAGGATGAATTGAGTGGAAAATTCACGATTCAACTTGGAAGCCACCGAACCTTGAAAGAAGCAGAATCCTTTGCAGAAGCTTTCAGAGCGAGAGGATATAATCCCATTATTAACCAAATTGAGATTAAAGGTAAGGGGACTTGGTATCGTGTCAGTCTCGAAGCCTTTGATTCACAAGAAGATGCTAGGGCCTATGTCACAAAAGAGAAGTCTCTTTTTACTGGGCAAGATTATAATATTATCAAAATGCCATAGGCTTTCATGAAAAAATCATATCAACTCTACAGTCTTATCATGGCCGGTGGAAAGGGAACTCGCTTTTGGCCAGAATCCACTGCTAAAAAACCAAAACAATACTTAAGTCTCACTGGGGATAAAAGTTTACTGGAAGAAACCCTGACACGTTTTGATCGCTTTATAGACAAAGACAGACGTTTTGTCGTTACAGTCAAAGAACAAGAAAAACTTTGTAAGGATGCCTCCAAGGGAAAAATTAATTCGAAAGGACTTATTTTTGAACCTACTGGCAGAAACACTGGGCCTTGCATACTGATGTCACTTGTCACTCTTTTAGAACGAGGGGCAAAGCCCAACGATGTCATTGTCATTGTGCCTTCTGATCATGTTATTTTAAATAAGAAGGGCTTTCATTCAACGATTAAAAAAGCGGCGGAATTTTCTTTTAAAAATCAGCAAATCGTCACGATAGGGATTACTCCTCATTTTCCTCAAACTGGTTTTGGTTATATTCAAAAAGGTAAACTACT
>JAYSPR010000189.1:0-2248 GCA_043721975.1 Bacteriovoracaceae bacterium | reverse complement strand
AGTCATCTCTTTGCCACGGATCTAGATGGTGTAATAAAAACAAAAAAATTAAGAATTGCTGTCGATAGCACTTATCCTCCAATGGAATTTGAAGGGAGTGATGGAAAAGTCACTGGTCTTGATATTGACTTGGCCCGGGAAATAGCTGGGCTTTTAAAAGTGGAAGCAGAATTTATCGTTATGCCATGGGATGGAATCTTAGCGGGCCTTCAATCTAATCGCTACGATATCATCATGTCATCAATGAATATTACTCCTGAAAGATCGGCCCAAGTAAATTTTGTTCCTTATATAAAAATGGGACAAGTTTTTGTCATTAAAAAATCTTCTAAGCCTGTCGTAAAATCTTCTGACCTAAACGGTAGAACAGTGGCCGTACAAGTAGATACAACTTCATTTAGCGCTGTCGAAGAAATTGTCAAATCAGGCATCAAACTCAAGGCCCTTAAAACTTTTCCTGGGGCCACTGAAACCTTTAGTGCCATTAAAGCTAATCAAGCTGATGTCATCGTCACTGATGAAGCTGTTGGTAAATATTATGCTGGATTAGATGCTAAAACATTTGTGGTGTCAGGAAATGCAGTCGTCCCGGAGCCTATTGGAATCGCTGTTAAAAAAACTGATACAAAATTATTAAAGGCACTAAGTGATGCCGTCAAAACGATGAAAACAAATGGCAGTTATGTTCGCATCTACAAAAAATGGCTCAATGAAAATCCAAATATGAGTGCGCTCTAAGTAATGGAAGCTGATTTAAGTTTTTGGGCTTTTTCTACCCATATTGTTTTACCGCGCTTATGGGAAGGAATGATTGTCACTTTAAAGCTCACGTTTATAAGTGGCTTTATTGGACTTTTTCTCGGTATGGTTTTAGCGCTCTTAAGACTATCGGGAATAAAAATATTTAGCTATTTTTCTATTGCCTACATCACTCTCTTTCGTGGAACACCTCTTTTACTGCAAATACTTTTTATCTATTTTGCCCTCCCAACGATTTTAGGAAATTACAATATTGATTTGGTCATTGATGCTTTTCCAGCGGGAATTCTGGCCCTTTCACTAAATGCGGCCGCTTATTTGGCAGAAATTTTTCGCGCCGGAATTTCCTCTATTCATAAAGGACAAACTGAAGCGGCCAGGGCCTTGGGGCTTTCTAAAAAGCAAACTATGCTTAAAATTATTATCCCGCAAACTTATCGTCGTATTATTCCTCCCATTGTTAATGAGCTGTCTGCTTTAACAAAAGAAACATCTCTCGTTTCAGTTATTTCATTGGGAGAACTACTCTACACAACTCAAAGAGTGGGAGCAAAATATCTTCGCATTTGGGAAGTTTATATTTGGGCCGGATTAGGCTATTTGATTATTGTTTTATGCCTAAGTGCCTTTGCTATGAAACTTGAAAAACGCCTTGAATTAAAAGGAGGTGTGTAATGACTTCCACCGTTCTTGAAATAAAAAACTTGAGTAAGAGCTTTTTCCAACATGAAGTTTTAAAAGATATCTCTACTGAAATTAAAAAAGGTGAAGTCGTCGCCATCATTGGTCCATCAGGTTCAGGAAAATCAACTTTCCTAAGATGCTTAAATTTTCTAGAAGCCCCCAGCAGTGGCGAAATTTATTTTAATGGGCAAAGCTATTCATCACAATCGGGTGAAAAAGTTCTCAATCTTTATCGTTCGAAAATAGGCATGGTTTTTCAGAGTTTTAATTTATTTCCTCATTTGACTGTCATTGAAAATATTTGCTTAGCACCTCATTTGGTTGCTGGAAAAAATAAATCAGAAGTCTTATTACAGGCAGAAAAACTTCTGGAACTCGTAGGCCTCAGTGATAAGTTAAATTCATACCCAATGAGTTTATCCGGAGGGCAACAGCAGCGAGTGGCCATCGCCAGGGCCCTGGCCATGAATCCTGAAGTCATGCTTTTTGATGAAGCCACTAGTGCTCTTGATCCAGAACTAGTCGGTGAAGTTTTAAAAGTCATGAAAGATTTAGCAGAAAGTGGAATGACTATGATTATTGTCACTCACGAAATGAATTTTGCCCGTGAAGTTTGCGACCGAGTGATTTTTATGGATAAAGGTTTAATAGTTGAGCAAGGGACTCCTGAAGTTCTTTTTTCAAATCCTACACAAAAACGTACTATCGATTTCCTAAGAAAATTATAGAGGAAACTTTAGCCTTTTTGCCCCTACCATAGGTAAAAAAGTTTAATTTATTTTCTAGTCTTCCGTTACGAAGACTA
>JAYSPR010000188.1:0-8614 GCA_043721975.1 Bacteriovoracaceae bacterium | reverse complement strand
GCAAAAGAAAATTTGCAAAATAATATGCCAACATCTTACCTTTACTGAGATGTAAAAATTATATTAGGTGACGATTGAACTTATTAAGAAGAAAAAAATTATTAAAAATTTATTTCAAGAAGTTGCAGAGATATACTAATAGAAAGTGGTATCCTCCATTTTTAGGACTCTTGGCCGGACTAGATAACCTTGTCATTATTATTCCCAATGATGGATTATTGATTTCAAGTACACTACTCGTACCAAAAAAATGGTTTGCATTTGCCTTGAACGTCGCGATCGGATCAACATTGGGTGCAATGGTACTCGCTTCAATTGTAGAATACCAAGGCCTGCCTTGGATTTTAAATCACTACCCAAGCTTATCTCAAAATCAACAATGGCTTATGTCCCAGGAATTTTTTGAAGCTTATGGACTTCTTTTTGTTTTTTTTATTGGCCTTAGCCCACTTATGCAGCAGCCAGCAATTGTCTTTGCCGGACTAGCCAATACTCCCCTACATAAACTCGCTCTTGTCGTTTTTACTGGAAGATTTATTAAATTTCTCATTATGGCCTATATTGCATCCCACTCTCCAAAATATCTTAAAAAGCTTTGGGGCTTAAAAGATGAGCTTGGAGAAGTGGATATAAAATCATAATAAAAAATTATTTTGTAATATTTAAAATTTTAAAAATAAAAGCATCACTGAAAGCTTCCTCTTTGAGGTAATCAAAGCGACCACTTCTTCCTCCGTGCCCTACTTCCATTTCGATTTTTAAAAGTAAAAGCTTCGATTGATCTTTTCTTAAATCTCTCAGCTTTGCCACCCACTTTGTCGGCTCCCAATAGGCTACTTGGCTATCATTAAGGCCTGTCGTCACTAAGAGATGAGGGTAATCTTGAATAGTGACATTATCGTAAGGTGAATAGCTTTTCATATATTCATAATATTTTTTATCGTTGGGATTTCCCCATTCCTCATACTCACCAGTTGTAAGCGGTATTGAGCTATCAAGCATAGTTGTAACAACATCCACGAAAGGTACGTCAGCAACAACTCCTTTATAAAGCTCAGGCTTTAGATTAATAATAGCACCCATTAAAAGTCCTCCGGCACTTCCGCCATTAGCAAAAATTTTTTCGGGGCTCCCCATTTTTTCTTTCACTAAAAACTCTGTTCCATCTATGAAGTCAGTAAATGTATTTTTCTTTTTAAAGAACTTTCCATCTTCATACCAAGACCTTCCCATTTCTGAGCCACCTCTTATATGAATAATCGCAAAAACAAATCCTCTATCTAAGAGACTCACTCTCGTTGATGAAAAATAAGGATCGGTACTGATTCCATAAGAACCATAACCATAAACAAAGATTGGATTTGTACCATCTAATTTTAATTTTTTTGAGTAAACTAATGAGATAGGAATTTTTGTTCCATCCTTCGCCGTGGCCATCATGCGTTTTGAAACATAATCATTTGAGTTGTAATTAATTATTTCTTTTTCTTTTTTGAGCACCGATACTTGGCTCTCAAAATTGAAATCGAAAATAGAAGAAGGCCTGTTCATAGATTCAAATTCATAGCGGACAAAAGGTGATTCATAATCGGAGTTAGTACTCAATCCCACGGTATAGGCAGGATCAAGAAATTCAATATATTTACCTTCTCTAGACCCTAATTTTCTTACTTGAATTTGTGTTAAACCTTTTGATCTTTCAGTGACGACGAAATAATTTTTTAAAATGAGTACATTGTCGATGAGTACATCTGAACGATGAGCAATAAGTTCTTTCCAGTATTTTTTTTCAGTATGCTTAAAATCAGTCGTCATGATTCGAAAATTAGTAGCCTCCGCATTCGTTAAGACAAAAAATGATTCATTGTTTTCTTGAACACTATAAATGATATCTTTTTGTCTTTTTTGAAAAACTTTAAAACTGTCTTTAGGATTATCTGCTCTAACATACCTAACTTCTGAAGTTAGTGTGCTATTGACAGTTATATAGATAAACTGATTCGCAAGAGTCTTATAAATTCCGACTTCGAACTTTTCATCTTTTTCTTGAAACACAAGTGTTGATTTTTTTTCTTTAAAGTCGTAGCGATAAACCTTATCTGCTCTTAAAGTTTTAGGATCCTGCTTAGTATAAAAAAGTATCTTCTCGCCTTCGGCCCAAACAAAATCCCCGGTGACATTGGCAATTTTCTGATTAAGAATTTTTCCGGTGGATTGCTCTTTGAAATAAATTGTATAGACTCTATCCCCTTTTGTATCAGCGGCATAAGCAAACAGGTCTTGATTGCTGAAAAAATCTGGGTAAGTCACGTGATACGAATCAAAACCTTTTGCTAGTTGATTTACATCAAGAATAGTCTCTATTTCTTCGCTAGCATTTATTTTTTTTCTAAGATACAAAGGATATTGTTCACCCTTAATTGTCTTTGTAAAATATTCATAGCCCCCTTTTTTGAATGGAACACTTGTATCTTCTTCCTTAATTCTTCCACGCATTTCTTGATAAAGCTTCTCTTGAAAATCTAAGGTATCTTTCATCGCATCTTGCGTATAACTATTTTCAACCTTTAAGTAATCTAGTACTTTAGGAGAACTTTTCTCCTTTATCCAAAAATAATTGTCTATTCTTGTGTCACCATGTTTCTTTAAAACATAGGGTTTCTTCTCTGCTTTAGGCTCCGACATAGAAAAAGCGCTAAACGATATAAAAAATAAAAGCCAAAATAATTTTAGATACATTAATAAGCTCCAATTGAAAGTTCTGGAAATATTAGCCCTTGAAATAAGAAAATGCACCTACTCCTTTATTTTTGGTAGCGAAATGTCCATAAATCTATAGGATCAGGGCCAGATTAGCACCAAAATCTCACCTATTTTTGGCATCGTTCCTGCTTTCCTTGTTCCATCAATAAGTAAATCTCGGGGGATGATTTTATGAATTTGAAATTCTTGTTTTCGACGACTCTGCTTTTCACCACAATCATGATCGCGACCATTTTAAATGTCGCTCATTCAAAAGAGACAGAGGTTGCCACAGTCCTTAATGACGAGACTAAAACTACTTACAAACTGGTCATTGTAGATCGAGACGATAGAAGAATCGTCGGTGTTTTTAAAGACGTTTATGAGCTTGGAAAAAAAGTTCGACGGGACTCACTTAGCCCAGAAATTATTTCTCAAAAAGGAATGGTTTTAGAAGAAAGAAAGTCTATGATTGTTCTTCAACTTGTCGGACGAAATTTTGATTTAGAACTTGGTGGTACTCTTTCAATCGATACACTCTTCAACGGAATTAATGGAGAACGCCGTAGTTACGAAGTAGAACTAGCACGTGATAAAATGGGGTGGAAACTCTTTAAAAAAGGCACAGTCATTAAAGAGCTTTTTATTCAAACAAATAAAATTAGAATTTTTGGTGCAGTAGGAATTAAAAACGTAGTTATGAGATAAAAACTAGGTTACCATCTTTTCATGCTACTTAAAAAGCTCATAAAAATCATTAGTGATTACAAACAATATGAGGTTGAGGGAAATAAGAAAATTTCACTCGATCTTATATTGGCAGAAGCTAATCCTCTTGAAAACCTTGAAACTCGAATTGATTGGATATTAAAATTAGTCAAATGGGTCAGAGAAACAAACCTCATTGAACACGAGCCCTCAACTGTCCCTCATATTAAACTTAAATATCTTTTTATGGTCCTTGAGCGCAATCCTGCCATAAATGAGCGAGTGGGTTTGGTGCTTATCCATACATTGCAAGAATTATCCTGCATTGAATTTTTTTGTGAAGTTGGTCTCCCTTCACAAATCGGCCTTCTCGGCGAATTGGGTAATATTATACTTACGAAAATTTTACCTAAAAAATCTATAGGCTCACAGCTAAGTGAATTAATGCCCGCATTGTTCCCGACAGAAGAAGATTCTTTCTGGCTAAGAAATCTTGATGACCTGACTATACATAAATTACTTCAATTATTTGGAGTAGGTAATAATAATTATCCTCATATCCAAAGTGACCTTGAAGAATCTCTTATCTATCTCACTTCTCAAATTGTGGCCTTGGGTCTTTCACCAGGCATAAGGAAAAGAATTCCTCATAAAAAAATGAAGTCATTGCCTTTTTTTTCCCTAGCTGGAAAACTTAACCTCTATTTAAAAATGAAGAGTCACGGAAAAGATCCAGCTCTCACGGCACAGGTTTTATTAGAGTTTAGAGCTTTATTGCAAGAATCCCTCGAAGCCATTGCCGAGGTCTATCTTCACTTTAATCGTTTTGGTGTTTCGACACATTTAGTTTTTCAAATTGAAAAATTAAAACTTTTTATTAGTCGAACTTTTTCACTTTTGGAAATACATGACTCTGGGCATTTGCAAAAAACAAACATTACCCATTTTATTAGTGACCTCACAGAACAACACATTGTACATAAAAATGCGTTAGCCATTTTTTCTAGTAATGCAACATTACTTTCTCAAAAAATAATTGAAGCAAATTCTCAAACCGGTGAGCATTATATCGCCAAAGATTCCGCTGAATATTGGCACATGGTTAAAATAGCCTTGGGGGGTGGACTTCTTACTGCACTAACTGTTTATCTCAAAAATTTCTTTGGTCAATTAGCTTTTAACAAATTCATTTATGGATTATTTTCAACTCTGAATTATTCTGGAAGTTTTTTACTCATTCAATTCTGTGGGTTTACTCTAGCGACAAAGCAACCCGCGACAACAGCTTCAGCTTTAGCTCAAAAACTAGAGTCAAGCGAAGGACTAAAAGGTATAGAATCACTCACCGATGAAATTGTCTTGTTAACTCGAACTCAATTCGCTGCGGTCTTGGGAAATCTTTCTGCAGTTATTCCTACTGTTCTTTTTATCAATGTCATTTTTCATTGGATTAGTGGAAAATGGATCTATTCTCTCGCTAGTGCACAATATGCACTTCAGAGTACTGACATTTTAGGTCCAAGTGTGATTTATGGAATCTTTACTGGTTTTCTCTTATGGCTCTCGAGTATCATTTCTGGGTGGTCAGATAATTGGTATACATTTCATCAACTCAACTCACTCATTAGTCATAATATTAAAATTAAAGCTATTCTAGGCAAAGAAGGAGCTCAAAAGCTCGCTCTCTTCTTTGATAAGAATGTCACTGGAATTGCCGGCAACATTTCGCTTGGAATTTTTTTAGGACTAGTTCCAGAACTTTTAAAATTTACCGGAATTCCCCTAGAGGTTAGACACGTCACTCTTGCAGCCGGAGCCTTGGCTGCAGCACTGCCGACACTAGGCATAGGCTCGTTAAAATCGCAGGAGTTTCTCCGGGCTTTCTTGGGAATCGGTTTAATTGGAATTCTCAATATCAGTGTCAGCTTTTTACTTGCCCTCACTGTCGCCTTTAAAGCAAAAAGAATAGCAGCAGATAGAAAAGCACTGATTTTACAATCAGTGCTAAAACGATTTTCTCAAAAACCACTTTCATTTTTTGTTGCAAAATCTTCGACATAAGGCGGGCCTAATAGAGATTCGTAAAAATGTGAGGGGGACATCTTTCCGAAAACTGCCACCATTAATTCGTTAATATTTTCAACAAAAACAAACTCCATTTCTTTCTTAACTAGTTCTGGAACTTCAGCTAAGTCTTTCGCATTTCGCTTAGACATAATAATTTTTTTGATTCCAGCTCTGTGAGCCGCAATTAATTTTTCCTTCACGCCACCTACCGGCATCACTGCTCCTCGCAGAGTAATTTCTCCCGTCATGGCAAGCTTAGGATCTACTGGTTTATCTAATACCAGCGAGCACAAAGCCGTGAAGATCGTGATACCTGCCGAAGGGCCGTCTTTCGGAATAGATCCTGATGGAACATGGACGTGGAAATCAGTTTTTGAAAAATCAAATCCTGTTACGAGCTTAGATAATTTTGACCTCACTAAACTTAGTCCAATATGAGCTGACTCGCTCATGACTTCACCCAGCTTACCGGTCAATTGTATTTTACCTGACCCAGGCATCATCGCACTTTCAATAAAGAGAATATCTCCTCCCATCGGTGTCCATGCGAGTCCTGTCACAACTCCAGGGGAAGCAACTTCTTGAGCAAGTTCAAAAGTATTTTTTTCTAATCCTAAAACATCTTCTACTGTATTATTTTGAATTAAAACTTTTTCTATTTCAGGATTTTTAACAAATTGTTCGCTAACACTTCTTAAAATTTTTGCCAATTTTCTTTGCAAATCTCGAACACCTGCTTCCCTGGTGTAATCATGGATAATTTTTTGAATTAACTCAGGTTCGATTTCAACTTGTGATTCACTTAAACCATGCTCATGCAATTGCTTTGGCCATAAATGGTTTTTTGCGATATAAATTTTTTCTTCACTGGTATAACCACTCAATTGAATAATTTCCATTCTATCCAGAAGAGGACCGGGAATAGTATCAAGAGAGTTGGCCGTAGCAATGAAGAAAACTTTCGAAAGATCAAAAGGTAAATCTAGGTATTGATCCATGAAGGTTCCATTTTGTTCTGGATCTAACACTTCCAAAAGTGCAGCGGCAGGGTCTCCTCCATATCCACGAGAAAGTTTATCGATCTCATCTAACATGAAGACTGGATTTTTTTCTTTGGCCCTTTTAATTCCTTCAATAATTCGTCCTGGCATGGCTCCAATATAAGTTCTTCTATGACCTCTCACTTCAGAATCATCTCGGACTCCTCCGAGAGAAGCCCTTACAAATTTTCGTCCCAGCGCCTTGGCAATACTTTGTCCTAATGAAGTTTTTCCAACTCCAGGAGGTCCGACAAATAAAAGAATCGAGCCTTTCTTTTTAGGAGATAATTTCATCACGGCCAAGTGCTGAACAATATGCTTTTTTATTTTTTCTAATCCAAAATGCTCTTCATCTAAAATTTTCTGAGCTAAATTTAGATCTAAATCGTGTAAAGCCTCTTCGTTCCAAGGAAGAGAGAGTATGAGTTCAAGATAATTTTTAATGACATGACTTTCGGCATTTTGTTGCCCCATAGAATCAAAACGTTGAACCTGCTCGAGGGCCACTTTTTCGACATCTTTAGGAAGACGAGCTTCTAAAATCCTATCCTTGAGAGATTTTTTTTCTCCATTTTCTGTTTCACCTTCATTTTCTCCAAGTTCTTCTCTAATCGCACGGAGTTGCTCGCGCAATATAGATTCTCTATACGCTTTACTCGTTTTTTCAGAAATCTTTAAGCCCATTTCATTATTAACTTTGATCATTTCGCGTTGTTCAACTAAAAGTTCTAAAACTTTGAGGGCCCTATTTTTAATCGAAGCTAGTTCTAAAATTTCTTGTTTCTTGGCTATAATCAAAGGTAAATGTTGGGCAATCACATTGGTAAATAATCCAACTTCTTTAAAATCTTCCAACGTCTTTTTAAATGTCTCTGTAGCGTTAATTGATTTTAAAATTTCACGTGAGACTTCCTTTAAACTTGAAAGAAGTGCCCTTTCTGTGGCGACATCAAGATCCACAATATCTGGAACTAAATAACCACGGGCCTGCCATGAACTCGTCTCTTGATCAAATAGCACTTGGGTTGTCTCGAAGCGCTCTACTGCTTTAACATAAGCTATCGTTTCGCCTTTTTCATTTTTTTCTAATCGCTCAACATAGCTCAATGTTCCGATATGAAAAAAATCTGAATTTTGAATGTTGTCGATGTCAGATCCCTCTTTCAGGGTGAGTGCAACAAAGCGCCTATCGTTTAATTGACCACTGTCCTTTCCAGCGGCCATGGCGCGATGTAGTGCATTGAGCCCCATTGGCTTTGAAACCAAAACGGGAAGAGCGACATCGGGGAAGAGCACTGTATTTCTCAGTACTAGGGTTGGTAAAAATTCTTCGCTTGTCATTGTATGTGTTGTTTTCATAATTATAAGTTGTGGTCGCTCTAAATTTCGTCAAGGGTAGACAGATTTTATATTTCTAATCGTCGTGTGTTTTGGTACAGTATTGCCATGAAAACAATATTTAAAATTGCCCTTATCTTTCTAGCACTTACTGGTGCTTCAACCATTTTATACAATTATACGAGTGTCGAATTTGGCAAGATCGACTATTTTTTAAAACACGGTTGGTTCTTCCTTCTTTCTATTGCACTATTTCCAAGACTCACTCTTTTGGTTTCCGGCATCATCGTAGGCTCAATAGCTTTTGGTGGAATTTTTTGGTGGTTAGGTTTTTTCTTTGCTCCTCGTATACTAGTCGCCTCACTTGCCACTGTCGCTTATTGGAATACAAACCCGGCGCTAGTTATTATAGGTTGGTTAATAGCTCTTGGTGGTGAGTCTTCAGAAAAATTTGTCATCACTAAACGCTTTAAAGGTCCACGACGCTTTGATCAGGGATTTAGTGGATCAACTATTGATGCTGAATTTAAGGTTAAGGACTAAATGTATACTGTGAGTATTGATTGGACGCGGAATTTAGAAGTTGATTTTGCATATGAAAAATTTAATCGCAACCACACCGTCATATTTTCTGGTGGTCAAAAAATTACTAACTCTGCAGCACTTGAATATTTTGGTGATCAATCTGCTTCTAACCCAGAAGAACTTTTAGCTGCGGC
>JAYSPR010000187.1:0-8176 GCA_043721975.1 Bacteriovoracaceae bacterium | reverse complement strand
TGCCGAAATGCCAGGAATGTATGCCACTGGTGATTATGACCTGGCTGGCTTTAGTGTTGGGGATGTTAAAAAGAGTGATCTCATTGATGGAAGTCATATAAAAAATGGTGATTCATTAGTTGGAGTTGCGAGCTCTGGATTTCATTCGAACGGTTTTTCTTTAATTCGAAAAATTTTAGAACAAAATAAAAGTAACATGGATTTAAAGCGTGCTTGCTTAACTCCAACAAAAATTTATGTAAAAACGATTTTAAGCCTTCTAAAAAATCATAAAGAAAAAATTAAGGGGATCGCTAACATTACTGGTTCTGGTTATCTCAATATTCCTCGTATGAATGAAGCTTTTGATTATCATGTAACAGAAGCTCCAGACTTGCCTTTATTCATGCAAGAGATTTGTGAATTATCTGGCTTAAGAACAATTGAGCTCCATAATACATTTAATATGGGAGTTGGAATGGTGATGGCCACTGATTCACCAGACGATATGATTCGTGAGCTAGAATTTTTAGGTGAGAAGGCTTTTTTTTTAGGGCATATTACAAATGGTAGTGGAGAACTTAAGTTTCATAAGAAAGGAAGTTCACTCGGACACAGTTCTTAAAGAAAATGCCCTAGTTTTTTACAATAGGGCATTTTAAATTCTTATGTTTATTTTTTAAAAAGTGGGCTGCAACTCACAGTCGCTTTGTAATTGCGAAGAGGAGCGTAAGTTCCACTCACATCTAAAGCTAATTCAAAATGAAGATGCTGAACCTTTACACCTTTTGCAAAGTTAGCTGCCTGAGAGATATGCTTAACACCATCTTTTGTTACAGCTTCAAGCTCAAGGGTTTTAGCTTGATCATTATAAGTCACAGTCATCGCCTTCAAATTATTTTCTTTAAGTGAAACAAGAAAGAGTTGATCGTTAGATGCAAGATTTTGATCAACTTCTTTATAGATATAAGTTCTCACATTATTTCTTTCTTCAGCATCAATTGTTCCATTGGAATTATTATAAGAACTACTGGTATCAGTTGAAGCTGAAAGCTGAGTAAGAGATCCTAGTTCTGCCGTAATGTTTTGAGATAAATCACCTGTTATTTCATCAAACTTAAAGCTCATATAGGTACTGTAGCATTGAACACCATCAAGGGTTTGAATAACTGTAGCGTATCTATGTCCGCTATAATCAACACCGCTTCCACTTCCTAGAGGTACTTCTTTTACAACATGGCTGACACAACCTTGAAGAGTTAATGGACTTGCATTAAGAGAGAGCGAGCAGTTCATCCCTGTTCCCAGCGATAAACGTGTTCCGTAAGCAAAAGACTGTGAACTAACGAGTAATAAACCTAAAGTAATAAATAATTTCATAAGACCCCCTTTATGGAGTGACTATAAAATAAAGGAGCCTTCATTGACACAAAGACTCATTAAGGAAGATGATGGGATATGACGGGATTAGAGTTTAGGCTGCTTTTTTAGTTCATCTCGCCTAGCTTCATAGATGGCCCGAGATATTTTTCCGGCTTCAAACTGCTGTTTATTCAGGAGAAGTTGTTTTTCTCTGTCGGCTTCGCTTTGATCCAATTTTTTAATTTCACCTTCAAATTTACTTTTAGCAAAATAAAAGGGCCTAACACTAGAAAGAAAAATAGTTGTAAAAAAATCAACATATGGAAGCGATAAAATCACTGCGATGAAAACACTTTCAGGCATGGTTAGCTCACGATCGAGGATATCGCGAATTCTTCTCAAGTCGATCACTCGAAGTGGAATAAAAAAGAACCAACGAATGATCATAAAGAGTGTGGCGTAGCTTGGGTTGAAATTGGCGTAGGCGACTAACTCGGTATAATAAATAAAAGGTATGCCGAGCGTATTCCAGAGAATATTTTGCAAAATATAAGTGAGTCGATTAATTCTACCGTGGTAGGTAAAAATCCCGTTTTGATATTCCATTTTTACAAGACTCTCTCAAAGATGCGTTCAACAGAACCCAAGTAGATTTTTTTTAGTCCTTCCGCTGTCACTTGCGGTAACTCTACAACAATACTTTTTTCTTTCAAGTTTGATTGAATGATTTCTCTAAAGAGAGTTGGGTTTGATTGGGCCTTCTCATCAAAAGAAGCTTTTTGAACGAGAGCGTAGAGGTCTTCTCTGGTTAAGCTTTCACAATTCTTAATAAGAAAATGAAGATAGTAACTTGAGAGATAGTGAGTGTGATTAAAGACTTTTCCTTCAATGACTTTTTCATTGATTTCAAGCATATTCATGGTCGTTGTAAAACGATCGAGAGCGTAAGTTAAAATTCCAAAATGATCAGGCAAATAAAGTCTTTCAGCACTTGAGTGAGAGATGTCTCTTTCATGCCACAAAATTGAATTCTCGAGGGCCATGGTTAAGTGTGAGCGCAAGTATCTTGAGAGTCCGGTGAGATTTTCAGAAGCAATAGGATTTTTTTTATGAGGCATGGTGCTCGAGCCTTTTTGGCCCGCTCTAAAACCTTCGGCCACTTCTTTCACATCTGAATGATGGAGATGGCGAATTTCCACGGCCAGTCTTTCAATGGCATTGGCCACAAGTGAAGTAAGAGAAATCATTTTAGCAATTCTGTCTCGTGGAATAATTTGGGTAGAGACGGCTTCAACTTTGACGCCTAATTTTTTGGCGACACTTTCTTCGATCTCTGGTGATAAAATTGTGTAATTTCCAACAGCGCCAGAAAGTTGAATAGTTAATTCATTATCATAAAAGTGTTGAAGGTCTTCGCGGCGTCTTTTGAATTCAGCGTAGTGGCCCAGGAGTTTTTGACCAAAGCTCATAGGCTCGGCATACATTCCGTGAGAGCGGCCCAAGGTCATAAGATATTTTGTTTCAATGGATCTTTCTTTTAGTGAGGCTAAAAAGAGATCATAGGATTTTAAAACAACATCTAAGGAGGCTTTTATTTGTAATGTGAGAGCGCTATCAATAACATCTGACGATGTGACTCCATAGTGAAAGTATTTTCCAATTTCGGCGGGAAGTTGCTCTGTTATGGACGTGCAAAATGCAATGACATCGTGCCTTGTCGTCTCTTCGATTTCATCAATTCGTTTAGTATTAATTTTAGCGGTCTTTGAAATTTCTTCGGCAATGCCATTGGGGATAATTTTGTATTCGGCTAAACTCTTTAAAAGTTCAATTTCAATTTGAAGAAATGTTTTGAATTTATTTTCATCACTCCAAATGGGAGTAATAGCACGAGCTTCATATCTAGGTATCATAGATTAACCCCTCTCGAATTTTTGGCTATAAAAATAAACTGAGATCAAAACCAACAGTGACAAAACTCATTGTCAGAGATCTGGCGGCACTCCTTTCATCTTCAAATTCTTGAGCTCTTTTTACCACTGATAAACTGTAATTTAAATGAGTTCCTACACTAAAATACTCATTTAGCATTTTATAGACAGAAACTTTGGCCAATATGCCGGGGCCAGTAAAAGATTTATTAGAATAATCTTCGTTATAAAAGTTATAAGTGAGATTGGCCGACATCATTTCATAGAGATTTTCAAAGGGAAGTAGGGTCTGAGTGTATCTTGTCTCTCTGCCGACTCCAAAACCAAAAGAAACAAGGCTATTACTTTGCTCAGCGAGTTGAGTGCTGGTAACCCCGGTAGCAGATGCATTATTGAGTGCTACGCGGTTAAATAAACCTTTTGTAATGAGTAGATTTGAATCCCACCAAAAATCCTGTTTTTTCTCGCTATAAGACACGGCAATGTTATTAACGTCAGTAGAATTTTTGAAACTCGGATTCATCCCATACATGAACGTAATACGATTTTCATGTTTATATTCAATCGGGTTTAAATTGTTGAGAACGTCATACTGAGCAGCGTATAGATTTGAGCTCAATAATAAAAATGTAATACAAATAAACTTATTTTTCATCATAATATGATCCTTTATTTCCCTTTAGCTCGAACTGAAAGACGCTCAAAGTTTTCACCTGGAAAATCCTCAACACCCATAAGGCGGGCCATGGTGAGTTTTTGTTTGAGGTGCTCAAGTTTAGTTTCTTCGTAAAAGATTTTAGTTTGAGTCAGATCATCAAGGGCCATGGAGAAATCATAAAATTTGGCCTTATTAGAAAGGTAGTTTTCTAAAATAGTATCAAAGGTCTTTTGCAAACTTGGAATTCTCGCTTCTAAAATAGCAATTTGATTTTGAAGTGAGAGAATTGTTTTATAGGTTTGGCGCAAATTAGATTGAGTTGAGTGATTATTTTTTTCAAACTCTTTTAAAGTAAGGTCACGACTAATGCGGCTTTTGGCCAGTTTGTTGGTGTTAAAAAGACCATCTTCACCAGTCAAACTCCAAGTTGTGTTAATTGAAGCGACTAGGTCAACACGACCACTATTTGAATAGGTTTCATAGAGAGTTGAGTTAGTGCTACCACCAAATTTTTTATTGTAAGCTCCCAAGTTCACCGTAAATTTAGGCAGAGGAAGATTTTCTTTAAAGGCCACATCGTATTCTCTTTCAGCATTTTCCATGAGAATTTTTGAAGTTAACAATGTTGGATTATTAATCTCTAAGGTATTAAGAGCTTCAGCATATGTCAGTTTAATACGTCTATATTCTAGAGCTTCACTTACGATATATTTTGTACCCACCGGATCGGCGATGAAAAAAGCAACACTCTCATCAGTTTGATCCGCTTCGATTTTCGAGGTGTGATAGAGGTTTTGAGCTTTTAAGTATTCACTGCGGGCCTGGTAGTAGTCTTGCTTACTGGTTTTTCCAATGGTGATTTTTTCTTTATTAAGACGATAGAGAAAAGATGTTTGACGAAGTTGTTCTTGCCTTATTTTTTCAATATTTTTTGTCGCTGCTAAAGCAAAATAAGTGTTAATTAAATCGAGTTTTAATTCTCTTTTGGTTTCATTATATATTTGGGTATTTCTTTCAAAAAGTTTCTTTTTATTTAAATAAAGAGCGTAGTCCTTACCCCAGTTGAAAACTGTATAATCGCCGAGGGAAAGCCCCAGAGTTCCGCTAGCGTATGGAGTGGTGGTTGTTTGACTTCTATCACCAGTTCTAAGAGTGGCGATTTTTTGGTCACTCGTGTCGAGAGTTAACTTTAGCTGAGGCATCCAAAAAGCTGACTTCACTCCTTCAAAAGTTATTTCACTGAGATTTTGTCTTTGATCTCTAAGATTTTGATCATAATTTTTTCTTAGACCTTGTTCAATGACGTCGTTCAGTTGTAGATTTTTAAAATTATCTGTCACTCTGTAGAGATCGGCTTGTTGAATATAAAGTTCAGATTCAGTCGGTTTGACAGAGCGAACTTTGGCAGCTTTTTTATTTTTTAATTTTAAGAGTTCGTCTTCTGGAATGACACCTGTTTTACTTTGCAAGTCTGTTTTTTTCACTTCTACTGACTCAGTAGTAGGTTCAGCTGTCTCAACATTTTCGGTCATTGTATCGAGAGTTTCATTGGGGATTACTTCAGTTTTTGGTGCAGGGGGTGATTGTGGTTCCGCCTCCACATCTGGTGGCAGAGTCTGAGGTCCATCGGATAGCTCTGTGTTTGCAGCAGGAGTTGAAGAACTAGAAGTCGTGACTTCAGAATCAGCAGGAGGAAGCACTTCAGGAGTTTCTTGAGCAAAGAGGGCGCTAGTGTGAATTAAGCTCCAAAGCAGCAAAAGAGATGTGTGTGATTTTTTAGTCATTATTTCAAAACCATTTTTAAAGAATGTTAGATCTCTAGGATAGGCAATGGTTTATGCAATGAAAAGAATTTTTATAGCGTGACGCCCGGGCAGCCTTTTCTCACGATATTTTCTTCTTGGTATTGAATTTGAGTAAGAGTCAGTGAGAGTTCGTGCTCCAGGTGACCCAGGTTGATTTCAAGCTTCGATTTGATACTGACTTTATTTTCTGGAGTGATTTTTTGGAGGCGTTTGTTTCTTTCAATCATGGCCAAGATGCGTTGTTTATTGCCAATTTTTTCTTTTCTGGTTTCTGTGAGCAATTGACACTTGCGACTAATGCTCGGATCAGTAATGACGGTGCGCTTATAATCCTCTGCATGAGAGGGATTGAAAAAGGCGAGTAAAATACTCAGAAATGGAAGCGAAATTCTTTGGGCCATAACGAGGTGTCTCCATTATACTAGTAAGCTTATTATATCTTATTCTGGAGACGTTTAAAGTGAGTAAAAAAAATGTCCTCATTTTAATTCCCGCTCGTTTTGCTTCGACACGTTTTCCTGGAAAACCTCTGGCCTTAATCGCTGGAGAAACCATGATTGGCCGTGTTTTAAGGAACTGCCAGTCGACTAATCATCCAGATTTTCACTTTGAAAGTTATGTCGTAACGGATAGTCCGGAAATTGAAGCTTCAAAAGACCTAGATTCATCAAATGTGGTGAGAGTTAATGACGATGTTATTTCAGGAACCCTAAGAATTGAGCTGGCCTATAGCCGCCATTTTTCTGATAAAAAATTTGATTTAGTCATTAATGTTCAAGGTGATGAGCCTCTCTTAGAGGGATGCGATTTAGTTCGACTTGCAGAGTTTCATTTAAAAAGTACTTTTGACATCACAACTCTAGTTAAAAAAATTCCAGGCTTTACTAAAGATTTTCTCGATCCCAATAAAGTGAAAGTGGCCATGAGTGAAACTACCGGGCAAGCTTTTTATTTTTCAAGAGCGAGTATTCCTTTTAAAAGAGATGTGGATTCAAATGTTAACCAAGACTATTGGTTTCATCATATTGGGGTGTATTCGTATAAGCCGAATGCGCTTTTAACATTTGCGAAAGCTCCCGTTTCGCGCCTAGAAGATTTAGAAAAATTAGAACAATTAAGGGCCTTAGATTTAGGACTCACCCTCGGCGCTATCGAAACAAAAAGTATAATTATCGGCGTTGATCATCCAGAAGATATTAAAAAAGTAGAAGAGGTAATACGTGGCAGAAAATAAAAAACATAAAAAATATATCTTTATCACCGGAGGAGTCGCAAGCTCCTTAGGAAAAGGTTTGGCAGCAGCGAGTATCGCGGGCCTTCTCGAAAGACGTGGAATTAATGTTTCCATGTTAAAAATGGATCCCTACATCAATGTCGATCCGGGAACTATGAGTCCGACTCAACACGGAGAAGTGTTTGTTACTGATGATGGGGCTGAGACAGATTTAGATCTAGGACACTACGAAAGATTCACTTCTTTAACTTTAAAAAAAGAAAGCAACTTTACGACCGGACAAGTTTATTTAAAAGTTATCGAAAATGAGAGAGCTGGAGTTTATCTCGGTAAAACAGTTCAAGTCGTTCCACATATTACGAATGAAATTAAACGCCGTATTCACACGGCCAGTGAAAACTGTGATTTACTTATTGGTGAAATCGGAGGAACAGTTGGTGACATTGAATCCTTGCCATTTATTGAATCCATCAGACAATTAGCTTTGGATGAAGGCGCAGATAATGTTTTATTTATTCACTTAGTTCTTCTTCCTTACATCGCTGCTGCTGGTGAGTTAAAATCAAAACCGGCTCAGCATTCAGTGAAAGAACTCATGAGCCAAGGGCTTTCACCACAAGTGATTATTTGTCGTAGTGATCGCGTTGTTGATGAAGACACACTCGATAAGATTTCAAGATTTTGTAATGTCTCGAGAAAAAATGTTTTCCAATCAATTGATATGGATTCAATTTACAAAGTTCCACTAGAATTTCATAAGCAAGGCCTCGATCAAAGAGTCAGTGAACTTTTAGGTATATGGGCTCCTGAACCAAAGATAGCTGATCTTGAAAATGTTGTTCATAATTTTACGAATCCACTAAGAGAAGTGAGAATTGGAATTGTTGGAAAGTATACTGACTTGGTAGAGTCCTATAAGTCTCTTGATGAGGCACTTAATCACGGTGCTATTTCTTTACAACTAAAATTTAAACCAATTTATATTGACTCTGAAGCACTAGAGAAAAATTCAAACTTAGCGAGTGTCTTTAAAGATGTTGAAGGAATATTAATTCCTGGTGGATTTGGCAGCCGTGGCACTGAAGGCAAAATTCTCGCCATTGAGTTTGCTAGAAAAAATAAAATTCCACTTTTGGGAATTTGCTTAGGACTCCAGTTAGCAGTTATTGAGTTTGCTCGTAATGTGGTCGGGATCAAAGACGCGAGT
>JAYSPR010000186.1:0-4557 GCA_043721975.1 Bacteriovoracaceae bacterium | reverse complement strand
AATGTCTGAATACTTAATCTCTCGTGGCTGTGAGATAAGATATAACACTCGCGTCGATAAAATTTTAACTCAAGATAAAAATGTTATTGGGGTCCTTTTATCATCTGGTGAAAAAATTTACTCAGATTCAGTTATTCTTGCAACTGGTCATTCTGCCAGCGAAATGTATCATCACCTAGAAGAACTAGGCGTTGAGATGAAACAAAAAGATTTCGCTGTGGGGGTGAGAATCGAACACCCTAGAGAACTCATTGATCAAATTCAGTACGGAAAATTTGCAGGCCTTGATTTGGGGGCTGCCCGCTATAGACTCAGCTATGAAGATCCAAAGAGCAAAAAAGGAACTTATAGTTTTTGCATGTGCCCAGGTGGCTACGTTCTTTCTTCCGGAACTGAAGCAGAAGGAATTGTGGTCAACGGTATGAGTAATTATGCTCGAAACTCTCGTTGGTCTAATGCCGCTTTAGTGGTGAGTGTGAGATCCGGCATTGATTTTTCTTCTGATAAATTACTTGCAGGTCTTGATTTTCAACATGCCATTGAAAAAAAAGCCTTCGCGGCATCAAAGAACCGTGCCAGTGGAAGGGAACTTCCTGCTCAAACACTTAAAGAATTTATGTCAGGTTCACTTAATCCTGTGAACGAAGGAATAAAAACATCAACTCCTTCGGGAATAGTTAAAAGCGAACTTCATGAAGTCTTGCCTTCATTTGTGACTAAACATTTAGAGAATGCTTTGTTAAAATTTGATGAGAATTTAAAAGGATTTATTTCTGACAAGGCCTTATTAATAGCGCCTGAAACAAGAACTTCTGCACCCGTGACAATTTTGCGTGATAAAGAGACGATGGAATCCACTAGTCATAAGGGACTTTATCCCTGTGGTGAAGGAGCAGGCCACGCAGGAGGAATTACATCTGCCGCGGTTGATGGTGTGAAGATTGCGATGTCTTTACTTAAAACTAAAAAAGGATTTGAATTGTGAAAATATTAAGAAATTATTTTGTATTGTTATTTATTTTTTTTATTGTTCTCTTTAGCACTAGTACAACTAAGCTTCATGCTGAAATTCCTCAGTACAAATCTCCCGAACTTTTAGCGAGGGCCAATATTGTTGATGGTTACAATCTTCCTGCCATGACTTTTTTAAGTAACACTTCTCCAGTGATTAATAACCAAGGAGATGTCGCCTTTAAATTAATGTCAATTGCTGGGGAAAATCACCAAGGATTATGGATTAAAAATGCTCACAATCTAGATGGCGCCATTGTATATACGGCACCCGACTCGCGCCTTATTACTGAGCCAAGTTTAAACGAAGAAGGTCTCATGGCCTTTAACTTGTTTGATGAAGGAATCACTGATGGAGTTTTTACGTTTGATAGTTCTACAAATCAAGTGAGCCAAGTTCTAGACCCGGAAAATAAAAATATTTCTTTTTATACTTACCCTCAAGTGACAACAAGTGGGCATATTTTTTTTAGAGGAACCAGTGAAGATAATATTAGAACATTTTATCAGTTTGATAAAAATCTTTCTTCCATTATAAAAGAAGGAGATTTTTCATTCGGAGAAAAAACCTCATATCTTTTCAAACCAAGCATAAACGATTCGGGAGAATTAAGTTTTAAAAGAAGAATTGGCGATACTGGAAATTGGGATGAATCTCAAGGAGATGAAATTTTATTACTGAAACCAAATGGAAAAAAATATGATTACTTAAGCGTCGCTAGAGACAGAGATCTCGATTCTAAGTCTCCATTTTCGGCATTTTATAATACGACAGGGCTTTCAAAAAATGGACTGGTGGTTTTTAGTGCGACCTTAGCTGACTCGTCTAAAAAAGCATTAATGCTTTGGCAAAATAATACTCTGACAACTCTTGCTGAGGAAGGAACTTCAGATCTTAGCGAAATAGAATCTTTCGCTCCCAAAGTAAATAACAAAGGGCTTGTCTTATTTCGTGGGAAGGACACGAGCGGGCTTCGAAGTCTGTATGTTGCAAGTCTCGAAGGTGTTCAAAAAATTATTTCTGAAGGCACAGAAGTCATGACAGACCAGGGGCCAGGAAAAATACTTTCTAATCCAAATTATCCTGGTTTTGGGGGAGAAGTTGATATGAATGACAAGGGGGAAATTGTTTTCTTTTGTTTAATCGTTAGGGCAAAAAATAATAATGAAAATAAAGAATTAGGTTCAGCCGTTTATAAAATGTCTCCAGACCAAAGAGTTATTTCTGAGTAGGATTTTTTATGCAGTATTCATCAAAAGATAAAATTGAAAAAAATTATGAAGTCATAGTTATCGGTTCTGGCCTTGCTGGGATGACTCTCGCCAATAAGATGGCCCGTGATGGCCGCAGTGTGCTTTTATTAGAATCCCATAATAAGCTCGGAGGCTTTGCGACTTGGTTTAAGCGCCAGGACGGCTCACATATTTTTGACGTTTCTCTTCATGGTTTTCCTGTGGGCATGATAAAAACCTGCCGCAAATACTGGAGCCGTGGCATCGCTGATCGCATTCATCAATTAAAAAGTGTTCGTTATATTAATCCTCAGTTTGAAGTCGATACAGATTTTACGAAAGAAGATTTTATCAAAGTTTTAATTTCAAAGTTTCAAGTTCTTCCGGAGACGGTCCAAGCCTTTTTTGATGAACTGGCCCATATGAATTTTTATGATAATTCTAAAACTACCAATGGAGAGTTATTTAATAAATACTTTCCTGGTCGTTCAGACATTACCCGCTTTTTACTAGAGCCTATTGTCTATGCCAATGGATCAAATTTAGAAGACCCCGCTATTAGTTACGGAATCGTTTTTTCAAATTTTATGAGTAAAGGTGTTTATATCTTTCACGGTGGAACAGATGTGATGATAGGGCTCATGAAAGAAGAGCTTTTAAAAAATGGTGTGGATATACAATTGCAAGCGAAGGTCGATAAAATAATCATTCAAAATAAAGTCGCATGTGGTGTGGAAATTAAAGGTCATCAGATTCACTCTAAAGCGGTCGTCTCTAATTCAAATTTAAAAGTAACAGTCGAAAAATTAGTTGGATTGGACCACTTTAGCCAAGACTATATAAAAAAAGCAAAGAATGTAAGACTCAATACTTCTTCTTGCCAAGTCTATATGGGACTTAAAGAAGGCGAGAGTATTCCTTTTATTGGGGATCTCATTTTCACTTCTGAAGATCGTGATTTTAACACTGATCTCCTATTATCTCCCAAAGTAGGGAGTCAAACTTTTTCTCTCTATTATCCAGAGATGCGACCACATTTAAATAATCGTTATGCTGTCGTTTCTTCATCTAATGCTCGCTATGAAGATTGGAATAATTTATCTGAAAGTGAATATGAAACTCAAAAAAATGTTCTTATCGAAAAGGCCCTTTCAGGTTTAGAAAAAATTCTACCTGGCATACGTTCTAAGATTGATTATGTGGATGCCGCTACACCACTGACTGTTGAGCGCTATACGCTTCACGCTCAGGGAGCAAGCTTTGGAACGAAGTTTGAAGGTCTAGAAGTCTCCATGAATATGCATAAGGAACTTCCAGGACTTTTTCATGCTGGTTCAGTAGGAATCATCATGTCAGGATGGCTAGGAGCTGCAAACTATGGCGTCATTCAGGCCCATGAAGTGGACAATTACCTTACAAGGCTAGAAAAAGCCTCCTCTCTCTAAGTCAAGACTTTCAAAAAGACCCTTCTCACGTTAAGATTCTTTGATTTTTACCAAAGGAAATAATGATGGATTTTACCAACCAAACTGTTATCGTGACTGGCGGAACTCGTGGTATCGGCCGTGGTATATGTGAAGCTTTTTTAAATAAAGGCGCGACTGTTATTGCTACTTATGCCGGTAATGATGTAGCCGCTAATCAAATGAAAGAGGATCACATAATTTATGGTGAAAAATTAATCATAAAAAAATGTGACGTGAGAGATGAAGCTGCAGTTATTGCATTTTATAAATTTGTTGAAGAAACTTTTCCAAAGGTTGAAGTTTTAGTCAATAATTCTGGCATTAGAAAAGATCAAATCACGGCGGCCATGACTCTCGCGGAATGGAATGATGTCATTAGCACCAACCTCACGGGAACTTTTCTCATGAGTAAGCATGCCGTCTTATTATTCATGAAAAATCGCTATGGTCGAATTATCAATATGTCTTCAATTGGCGGAGCTTTGGGACTACCTGGACAAGCTAATTATGCCGCTTCAAAAGCGGGACAAATCGCAATTTCAAAATCACTTTCAAAAGAAGTTGCTAAAAGAGGAATCACTGTCAACAATATCTGTCCTGGTTTTATAGACACTGAACTTCTTTCTGATCTTCCAGAAGAACAAAGAAAAGAATATATGAAAGATGTGCCTATGAAGCGTTTTGGAAAAGTTTCTGAAGTGGCGAGCGCTGTGCTTTTTTTAGCAAGCCGTGATGCGAGTTACATTACAGGAGCAAGCCTAGAAATTTCAGGAGGCCTTTAAGGATGACGAATTATCCACCTATAGAATCTCTCATTCCACAAAGACCACCATTTTTGTTTGTGGAT
>JAYSPR010000185.1:0-1577 GCA_043721975.1 Bacteriovoracaceae bacterium | reverse complement strand
TTCTTTTCAATTAATTAAAAAAGGGACTGTGGCGGTTGGAGGAAGCACTGCCAACATAATAGACAAAGGATTAAAAAGAATCGAAGAGCTCATTGATCGATCTTTAACTGAAGTGAGAATGCGTGTGGAACCAAAAGTTATTATCGAAACAGGATACTTGCGTCAACTCGTTGATCAGATTGTCGTAACTGCATCATTAGAGGCAAGATCAAGAAATCAAACTCTAGATATTCAAATCGATCCTAAAATTATTATCGAAGCTGATCAACAGCTCTTTTATTCGGCAATCTCCAACCTTGTTCAGAATGCCATCAAGTACACTCATGTTGGAGGAAGCATTCAAGTGCGAGGAAAGATCAAAGGTAAGAATATTATTGTTGAGGTCGAAGATGAATGTGGAGGCCTGTTAACTGCAAACGCAGCAGATCTATTCAAACCTTTTGAGCAACAACATAAAAATAAAAAAGGACTTGGTTTAGGTCTCACAATCGCTCAAAAAGCAATGGAGCTTAATCAAGGATCAATCAATGCAGTCAATCTACCTGGGAAAGGATGTATTTTTACATTTACTTTGCCAAATCATATGAGCGAGATGAATGTGTTCAAAAAAAGTGGTGAGATTCAGTCTGTAGATGAGTATACTTAGAAAAAAAGTTCACTATTTTATTTATCTTTAAGAAATCAGAATAATATCGAGAGATTCTCAGAATCTAATTCTTGGCCAATACAGAATAAGCAAGAACACTTTCACGACTAATTGAAAATGGAAGGATTGCTTAAGCAATTTCTTTGGCAGTTGCGGGTTGGTCATTTCTATCTAAGCAAAAAAATAATTATCACTCTAGGGGAAGTTCACTATGAAAAATATTAGCCAAAATATTCTCTTTCCAAAGTGTTTAGTTTGCCATAATCCCCAGGGCAGGCAAATTTTCTAGATTTAACTAATCACCAAGTCATTTATAATAAAAGAAATAAACTTTATGGTGGGATAAAAACTTTTAGACTTCGACAATTCGGATAATAGTTATCTTGTTCATACTTTAAAAGATGAAGATGAACCAATGCCGCCAAATTGGTCCAACATAATAGATTGTCAGAAGAAGAAATTACAACAGTAAGTGAATGGATAAACTTAGGACTACATTGAAATAAAAGCGATTTAATTAACATTACTTACCGATGATAATAAATAAAAAAATCATGACTGATTACAAAATCATTCGAGAACTACCCATTTTATCTTGAAAATTCTTCAAATCTCTTATTTATGTTAAATAAATTGACTAATAATTTGACAGTTTTCAATCTTGGCTACATAAAAACTTCAAGAAAACACAACAATTTAGTTTTCTATTTATAATTCCAATAAAGACTCTTTTATAGGAAAATAATATGAAATTAAGCCTAATTACTTTGTTAATAATTTCTTCAGTAAATGCCCTCGCAGAGTCTGAGCCTAAATACACATGGGAAGGCTCGTTACCACTTGAAGTTATTGCCAGCCCGGATTCTAAATATAAAGCTAATGCACGATTAGACCAAGATGAAATTTTATTGACTGGGAAGCTTTCAGAAAA
>JAYSPR010000184.1:0-9245 GCA_043721975.1 Bacteriovoracaceae bacterium | reverse complement strand
TTCAAGAGGCACACTCGAGTATCGCGCTCGAAGCAACTACGGCGACAGAGTCCAAAACTTTAATTCTCTCATAGAAAGAAAAGCTCTTAGGCTTGACTCAAGACGAATTAAAAAAATTTCTGAAGTATATCATGTTCCTGAAAACCTAGAAACAGAAGATGAGATCAGGCTAGCTCAGCTAAAAGAAAGTTTTAAAAGTCGAGAGTTTGAATACAGTACTACTCCACCAATCTATGACAACATTGAAGACTTTATTCTCAATGGAAAAAAAGGTTATTGCACACATTTTGCTTTCACCTTTGCCTATTTGGCAAGAATCTATAAAATTCCCTCACGTGTAGTCATGGGATATCTTGGTGGTGAACTTAATCCCTACGACCAATCAATAATTGTTCGAGAACTCGATGGACATGCCTGGAGTGAAGTTTATATTAAAAAAAAGGGCTGGGTAAGAATTGATCCCACCTCATTTGTAGCTCCAGAGAGATTAAAAATGAGTGCTACGGATTTTAATAATAGTCTCGAGCCATATTTCTCTTTTTTAAATATTAATGTTGCGAAAAATAATTTTAATTTTAAAATTATTAGCAATGCTTCCCTGTGGATTAGTTCATTAAACGGTAGACTTAGTGGTTCTATGATCAACTTTGACCGAGAAAAACAACTTCAACTCTTGCGATCAATAACACCAAATAATTTTCCTATCGGATGGGTCTTTGTAACTTCACTTATTTTGTGTCTTGCACTTTTTTCTCTCATTTTTTATTTCCTTGGTAGACCGAAAGTTGATGTTCATGAAAAACGGTACTTGAAACTCCTAAAAAAAATGAAAAGCTTAGGCCTAGAAAAGCATACAAGTGAAACCGCCACACAGTTTATCGAGCGCTGTAAACTTGAAATCCCTAATGAGCAACTAAACCTAGATAAAGAGTTAGAGCTTTACGTCAATTCCTTCTATAAATAGTTGCGTCTTTACTGCAAAGAATGTAGGTTGAAAAAATATGAAGTCTAATCTACCAAAAACATTTGCCGAACTAAACTTAATTGAACCAATCAAGCTTGCCTTGCAAGCGAGTGGATATACGAGCCCAACTCCCATTCAAGCTGAGGCCATACCGCCTTTACTTCTTGGACGTGACTTACTTGGTTGTGCTCAAACAGGAACAGGAAAAACGGCTGCCTTTGCAGTGCCTATTTTAAATCAACTCGTTCTCTCTAATCAAAAAACAACTCCCCGCCATGCTCGTGTTTTAGTTTTAACTCCAACTCGCGAACTCGCAATTCAAGTTCATCAAAGCTTTGAAACCTACGGAAAAAATTTACAACTTAAATACGCTGTCATTTTCGGTGGCGTTGGACAATCTCCACAAGTTAAAGCGCTCTCTCAAGGTGTCGATGTCTTAGTTGCTACACCTGGTAGACTTCTTGATTTAATAGACCAAGGTTTTTTAAAACTTTCTATGTTAGAAGTTTTTGTTTTAGACGAGGCAGACCGCATGCTCGATATGGGCTTCGTTCATGATATTAATAAAGTATTAAAACTTCTTCCCAAAAAACGCCACAATCTCTTTTTCTCAGCAACAATGCCTCCAGTTATTGAAAAGCTTGCTCAATCAATTCTTGTTAATCCCGTTCGCATTGAAGTGACTCCGGTTTCTTCAACAGCAGAGCTCATTACACAAAGTGTAATGTTTGTAGACCGTGAAAATAAAAGACCCCTGTTAAAACATATTCTGGATGATAAGAAATTAAGTCGAGTTATTGTGTTTTCTAGAACCAAACACGGTGCGAACAAAATTGTCGACTTCCTTTTAAAATTTGAAATAATCGCTGAGGCTATTCATGGAAATAAATCACAATCTGCGCGCCAGAAAGCTCTAGAAAATTTTAAAGCTGGACGTATAAGAGTTCTCATCGCGACCGATATCGCTGCACGTGGAATTGATATCGACGATATCACTCATGTTATCAACTATGATCTCCCTAATGAAAGTGAAAGCTACGTTCACCGCATTGGTAGAACTGCCCGAGCAGGGGCCAGTGGTATTGCCATTTCATTTTGCGATGCAGATGAAAAACCATTTTTAAAAGATATTGAAAAACTTATTGGAAAATCAATTCACATCGTCGATGCCCATCCTTTTCATTCACAAAAAGTCGTTGATGCTAAACTAATTTCTTCAAGTAGGGCCAAAGCAATCATAGATGGTGAAAATACTCTCAAAGGAGATCGCTCTAACCGACGTTTTCCTAGAAATTCTGGCAATAGACCTAGACAAACATCTCCAAAAAAATAACTAATTTCCTTTTTTGATGCTAAGCAACTGATAACGCTCATACCAAGCAACAAATCTCATTTGGTGAAAATCCAATTTAGTGATAGCATTTATGAAAGCACTCTGTTAGGGTGCAATGGTTAATGTCAGTCGTCTTTAGATTAGTGGAAAGTATAAGCCCTCCTCTTAAGCGGCCCCAAAGCCTTAAGGAGGTAATTATGGGTAGAAAACTTTATGTCGGAAATCTTCCGTACTCAGCAAACGACCAAATTCTAAGAGAAAAATTCGAAGAATGCGGAACTGTAGACTCTTCAAAAGTTATCACGGATCGTGAAACTGGAAGATCAAAAGGTTTCGGATTTATCGAAATGTCTACTGACGAAGAAGCAGAAGATGCAATCAGTAAGTTCAATGGATCTGAGTTTGACGGTCGTCCAATGACTGTTAGCGAAGCTAAACCAATGACTCCAAATGACAACCGTGGTGGATCACGCGGTGGATTTGGTGGCGGCGGCGGCGGCGGTGGCGGAAGAAACCGTTACTAGTTTAACCAAACAAAAAAATTAAAGAGGGTCATCGAGGAGAAATCTTAGATGGCCCTTTTTTTTGACTACTTTTCCTACTAAGATCCATTAATGGAAATTAAATGTCATTTCTGCTTTGAAACCATTCCTTTAGAAATTTACGTGGAAGAAGGCGAGAAGCAAGACTTTATTGTTGATTGCGAAGTTTGCTGTCATCCCTTGCACATAATTGCTCATTGGAATAATGAAGAAGAAATTTTTAATGTTGAAGTTGATGCTGGATAGATCTACGTTTTCACTAAAGCTTTCATCATTTTAAAATGCAAACTGTAGGGCATTATCCTTATCGTTCTAAAAAACAATGAAAATATAAATGGAAATGTAATGGAGAACTTACCTGTTCCATAACCTTTAAAAATGGCTTCTGCCGCTTCTTCGGCTGTCATGATAAATGGCATTTCAAATTGATTTTTTTCGGTTAAACGGGTTTTAACAAATCCTGGATTAATAATTGATATATCAAGCCCTCTTGGTTTTAAATCATGAGCCAGACTTTCTCCTAAATTAATTAAGGCTGCTTTCGTTGCACCGTAAACAGATGATTCTGGAAGTCCTACTAAGCCCGCAATACTAGCGACTAAAGATAAATGCCCATTTTTTTGCTTAAGAAACTTATCAATTGAAACAGCAGAAATATTAATTGCTCCCTTTAAATTAACATCAACAATTTGACCTGCTCGTTTTGCGTCTAATTGGTCAGACTTCATGGGCGAATAGTCTGCGGCCATAAAAATGACTAAATCTAATTTGGGTATTTGATTTATCGCTTCTTGAGCTGCTTCTAAATCAGTTACATCAAGTGGAAGTATTGTAGCATTTTTAAAATCCCCAATAACTTCCATTAACTTTTCTTTTCTTCTTGAGCTCACATAAAGGTCAACACCTTCAGATAGAAATTTTTTCGCAAGAGCTGCTCCAATGCCATCACTTGCACCAACGAGCCAAACTGTTTTATTTTTCCAATTGGTGATTTTTTTATTCATTCTTCTCTCAGTGATGTTCAATTAAATAGTCTTGCTAATTATCCTGCAATGAGAAATAATAATTATCAACTGATATAATATTTTTTTAAGTGATTTCTAAAGGCGTTTATGACTATAAAATCTTTTTTATTCTTAACTACATTTTTTTACTCAAGCTTTGCTTTAGCCAACTATGATGTTTCTGGTAAATTGCTTTTAACTGGTGGTGCAACACAAATTGAAGGGGCTTCAGGTGGAGGAATTACTCCATGGGCCTTCATTGGCGGCAACGGCACGAAGGAGCAAGTTGGAGCAAATGCTTTTTATACAAGTGTCATTACAAGTGATTATCGGCTAGAGAGTCTTGGTGTTTTAATCGGAATATATGATCGCCTAGAACTCTCTCTAGCAAGACAAGTCTTTGACACTCAAGAAGTTGGAATTCTCCTGGGCCTAGGCAGAAGCTATAAAATTAAGCAAAATATTTTAGGATTAAAAATAAAAATTATAGGAGATGCTGTTTTAGATCAAGACTCTTGGCTACCTCAGATTTCAATTGGTACATTTTATAAAGAAAATAGGCAGGGTGCCACTATAAAAAGCCTCGGCGCTCGAGCGGACCATGGTCTTGATATTTATTTAAGTGCAACTAAAATTTTCCTCTCCGAAAGCATTCTTGCCAATATTACCCTTAGAAGTACAAAGGCGAATCAAATGGGAATTTTGGGATTTGGAGGAAATTTAAATGATTCTTTAGAATTACAATTTGAATCATCACTCGCATATTTATTAACTAGAAAACTTGCTGCAGGATTTGAGTTTAGAACAAAGCCCGACAACTTAAAAGGAATCAAAGAAGAAAACTGGGGAGATCTTTTTTTAGCTTGGGCTCCGACAAAAAATATTTCGTTAGTCGGATCTTACGCCTTACTGGGAACAATCGCTAATAAAGATAATCAAACTGGTTATTACACATCTCTACAAATCGGATTTTAAAAAACAGGAATAATATGAAATTTCTAATAATTTTTTTTGCAATAATTTTAAGTCGTTCATCATTTGCTGATTCCAATTTATTTAACGAGTTTGGTGATAAAGAAAAAATTGTAAAAGTTGTCGATGATATGTTTGTTTTTGTTTTTTTAGATGAACGCATAAAACCTACTTTTGAAAAACTCGACCTCGTAAAGACGAAAGCTAATCTTGTCGACTTCTTGTGTGTGACAATGAATGGGCCTTGCACTTATAGTGGGCAAAATATGAAGAGAGCCCACAAGGGCAATGAGGTTACTGCAACTCACTTCTTTGCACTGACAGAAGCGCTACAAATGTCTATGGAGAAAAATTCTATTGCCCAAAGAGTCCAAAATAAGTTAATTGCCAAACTCGCTCCAATGTCAAAGGACATAATTAATAAATAATGATTACTTCGTTTAATAATTTCCCACTTCGATACAAACTTATTTTAAGTTTTCTATTTATTATCGCAATAAATTCTATATCTGGATTTCTCAGTGTGAACGTAATGAAACAAGTTGGGGAGCTTGTTAATATTACTTACGATAAAGCACTTATGTCTGGAAATTTCTCTCAGGCCGTAAAGTTTGATTTTTCACAGTACGATTCTGAAATTAAGTCTGCACTTTTGGCTGACAATCTTGCTGAATTTGAGACTCATGTCTCTAAAAGCAGTAGGGCCTTAAAAACACTTTTTGAGGATCTTACGGTTGTTGAAGAAAGGACCATTAGTCAAGATAGTAGTCGCATTATTAAAGAAGTAAGGGAACTTGTTGGAGAATTTGAAAAAATAAAGCTTGAAACCTTGAATAGCAAGAAGAAATTATTTAGCAAAAAAAGCATGCGAGGTGATGCAATTGATCTAGGTAAAGCGTGGGATAATAATCCGACGAAAAAAAGCCTCTATCGAAAAATTACAGCACTCTATGACGGTGCTGCTGAGGCCGGTTATCAGTTCAGGTTGAGTTCTGAAGAAAAAAACAGGAAAAGTCTTCAAAGAACTGTTCTCATTGTTGTCTCTTCACTCATCGCCAGCCTAATGCTCGCAATCGGAATTTCTTTTTTATTTATTTCACCCTTATTTAAACTCAATAAAGTTTGCCAAGATGTAAGTGAAGGCGACTATAAAACCAGAAGCCAAATTTCTACTAAAGATGAATTAGGAAATCTCGCTTCATCTTTTAACTTTATGCTAAATACTATTGAGGAAAAAGATAACAACATGAGCTCACTTTTATCTGCACTACCTTTCGGGGTTTTTTATTTTGACAGTAAGGGTAAAATTTCAAAAGAAAAATCTGAAGCTACGAATATTATATTTCCAGAATTTTCTACTTATGACGACATTGTTAGTTTTTATGATAAAAATGGATCTTCTTCAAATCAGATTCAACAAATAATTGAAGCTGTTTACAATAATCGCATTCCGTTTGGTTCGGCCATACTTTTTTTTCCAAATAAATTAGAGCTCGTAGATAAAAATGGTGGCGAAAATAAAATTGTTAAGCTGAATTACAAGCCGAGATATATTAGTAAAAAGAAACTAGAGAGAATAATCGTCATAGCTGAAGATGTTACAGAAAAAGAAAAGGCTATCGCTGAAACTAAAAACCTAACAGAGCGAGTTGAAAGAATTTCAGCAATTTCAGCAAACATACCAGGCTTTAAAGATTTTCAATTGACCATAAATGAACTTTTTTTATTAATAACTGAGCAGGTCAAAAAATCAGACGCAAATCAGTCTGATGAATTTAAACGAAATCTTCACTCGCTAAAAGGTACCCTGGGTGTATTTTTCTTTTCTGAATGCTTAACTCTTATTGATAAAATTGAAGAGTTATTGCTAAATGAGAAATTTGAAATTAGCACTATTCAAAAATTAATATTTGAGGCGAATTCACTATTTCTAGAGCAGTCTCAAGATGTAATTGATCTATTGGCACTAGAGCAAGATTCAACAATTAAACATGTAAACATAGTTAAACTTTCCTTGCTGGAAAAAGTGCTGATCAGCAAAAATGATCCTGAACTTATTGATGGGTTTTTAAGTATTGAACGATTTCCCTGCAGTCTTGTCTTTGCAAAATACAAAAAGCATATTAAATCTATTACAGAAAAAGTTTCTGAAAAAGACATTCAGTTAGTTATAAAAGATGACGAATGCAACGAGGTCTCGTACGGGGAGATACATCAAATTGATCCATTAATTATTCACCTAATTAATAATTCCATCGATCATGGAATTGAAGAACAAGAAATCAGAATAGGAAAAAATAAAAAATCACACGGCACTATTACCCTTCAATGCAATAGGATTAACAATGATTTCCTTGAAGTTTCAATTGAGGATGATGGTAGGGGAATTAGCACCAGCAAGCTCGTAGAAAGAGCTCTTGAAAGAGGATTAATTGATTTAGATTTTGTTAACAATTCCACAGATCAAGAAAAATTAGAATTAATTTTCAGAGCTGGTTTTTCTACGAAGTATGAAATCAGTGAAGTTTCTGGACGTGGAATTGGTCTAGATGCAGTTAAAACTCAAATTGAACGAATTGGAGGAAGTATTATTATCCAAACAGAAGAAAATATTGGTACAAAATTTATTTTAAAATTACCATTGGCTTCGGCCCATCAAAGAGGATCACATGTTTAAAATGTTCACTCTAGTATTTATTTCTCAATTCGCTCACTCTGAAGTTATTAGAATGGTACAAGCTGATAAAACTTTTTTGGGTAACATAACTGATAAACTTGCCCTAGAGGCTTTTGATAATCCTGCAATTGAGGAAAAATATAAAGTTACTAATATTAAGGCAAAAACGGGTGACTCTATCCTGTTTTTAAATCGGGATGAGGTTTCACACAATGTCAGTGGCAGCATTGCTAGTGAAAAAGTTTTTGATGTTAAATTGCAAGATCCTGGGACAAAAAATGACCGAAATATAACATTAACAAAAAAAGGTGAATATGTTATTCAATGTGCAATTCATCCTAAAATGAAATTAATTATTAATGTTGATTAAATTAAATATTAATAATCTAAGTTAGCAAAAATATCTTTTAAACAATCTTCTAACTTGTCTGGCTCTATGGGTTTTAGCAAATAAGACGAGACTCTATGGTTTATAGCCTCAACAACCTTGTCTCTTTCAGAGACTGTTGTGATCAACACAAAATGAATATTATTATGGCTGGAACTTAGTCGTCTTACTGCTTTTAATAGCTCTAGGCCATTTACTTTAGGCATATTCCAATCACTAAAAACGATATCAAACATATTTGGTTCAGAATCTCTAATTGCATCTAAAGCCAACTTCCCATTTTCAAACTGATGAATATTTTGATCTTGGAAGCCTAAATCTAGTAATATTTTAATAATGGCGGACCTCATAAAGGCCATGTCATCAGCAACAACAACTCTTAGCTTAGAATATTTTTCTTTCATATAAGTATATTAAATCATTTTAAAATAATTTAATAGCCTCTATGATAAAAAACACGCAGTGATACAATTTTTATTCTGCATTCAGTTTGTTACTTGGCCCTTGCCCTTGATCAGTACTCCCCGTAGGCAAACTTGACCTTGGAAACTTCAAAATAAAACCAATTATTGAAACAATGAAAAGGGGGTAAGACATAGTTTTATCATGGAAGACAAAGGCTATAAGAAAAGCAAAAATTGAAGTTGATTCATTAAGGGCTAAGCTTAAGACAAACTTAGTGAAGTCGGCTCCCTGGTTATCTTCACTTGTTTTAATTACCCTCGGAAGAAGAAATGAAAGACCTAACATGGAAAGGGCTGCAAAAACTAGAATATAGAGAGTCGTTACATCCGTTACCATTTCACTAACTTCAGGTGTTGGCATATTAAGCACTAAGCCAGCATATAGGAAATTAGACATAAAAAGAGCAATCCAAAGAATTATTTTAACTTGAGCATTTTGGACCGTCGTATTTTTTTTCAATTTATTCTCCCTTTTTATTTATTCAATAATTTTATGTTATATTATTTCAACATAAAAATATTATCAATTACATTATTAAAATATCTTCGAGGAGTTATGATGAAAATAAGTTTGCTTATCGGATTAATTTGTTTGTTTATTCAAAATATTTATTCAGCTGAAGTTAAATTCAAATCTCTTGATGATCTTAAAGACTGTGAAGCAAAATATAATTATGATACTGGCATTTGTTTTGAGCCTTTTAAAAAATTCATTCAGAAAAATCCCAAAATGACTTTAGAAGCTGCCAAAAAAGGTCGACGAGTTTTTGCAAGTTGGGTGGTTTTACCGTATTTCGACAAGGCCATTTCATCAACTAAAGATTTATCAATTTGTACTGATCCGGAATTTCTTATTTCACTTTTCAATGCCACCGGGCAAGCGGATGACAGTGAAGCTTTT